>DASYBJ010000107.1:0-47680 GCA_036500845.1 Acidobacteriaceae bacterium | reverse complement strand
TTGGGTCCGCTGGAATACCCGACCACCTCATCCGAGTTGCTAATGCCGAAGGCTCTGCTACCTGTATCACCCGGAAGACTGCCGAGATCCTCCAGTCCTTTGGCGGGATCCCATAGAAAACCGTGAATATTACCCCCCGTGTTGGATTCGCCGACGACAGCTCCCCTGTTGTTGATGTCGAAGGCTGCGCTATAGTCGCCGCCGGGCAGCAACCCCAGGTCGTTCAGTTTGCCGCTGTCCAGAAGAAATGCATGAGTATCCACTCCGTACAATTTTCCTGATTGGCCAACCGCCTGCCCGTTAAGGTTGATTTTTGCCCCGATGCTGGTCCCGCCCGCCAAGGCGCCTATGTCCGTCACGATATAGACCGGCTGCTGCCCCCACACCGCTGATGCCGTAAGCAAAAGCGGGGCCACTGACCATGATCGTAGATGGCTGAAGACTTTGCTTCTCATAATGTCCTCCTTTAGAGGATGGTTTGGGACACGAGTTGTGTCCACCGTCTAATTTGTGATCTGAATAATCTTGGCAACTGAGGGGACGCCATTGCTATTTACCAGGAACAGCATGTAATACCCCGGGGGTGCCAGGTTTCCATTTGCGGGAGCTGTGATATTGAGTCCCCCGCTCGCTTGAGTGAACTGAAGGTGAACCAGTCGCTGATTCTGATTCTGCGCGTGCGTAACAGATCCCAACCCGATCCAAGTTACTTGACTGATGCTTGTGGCATCCGGTGTGCCCACAAAGAACTGCTGTGCGTACTTCACACTGGACGGGCCAGACGAGATGCTGGGTCGAGCTCCTTTGAATAAATAGGGAGGAGAGTAGATCTCTCCGCTCGCTCCAGTCTGTTCTCCGCCAGCCGAAACCACGCGGCCATCGGGCAGCAACAAGGCGGTGGAATGGTAACCTCGATAGACCGTGATGCTATCCATCGTGGTCCATTGGCCGGTAGCAGGATCCCACATTTCCGCAGCGTATACGGGGTAATTTTGATTATCGAAACCGTAACCACCACTACCTCCGCTGGCAAGAACTTTGCCATCTGGCAGAAGCGTCAGGTTCAGCTGGCGACGAGCATATGCGAGCGAACCCGTATAACTCCATTTTGGACTCGATGCATTCAGGTCGATAACTTCGGCCGTGTTCGTGGCGGAACCACTGCCGCTGCCATCGCCGCCCGCAATTAGAATCTTCCCATCATAGATTACCGATGAGCCATAGTCGCGAGTGCCGCTGTAATTTAAGTTTCCAACGACAGTCCACGAACCCGTGCCCGAAGTGTTGAGGTATCGTGAGGCCTGATTCGGACCCGCATTGAACACCTGTCCATTCGGCGCAAGGAACATCATGGGATAGAGGGGCTGGACCAATTGAGCACTGGTGAGGTTCAACCAACTGTTGGTAGCAGGATGCCAGATTTGTGGCAGCGCGCTGTATGTACCGGGTGTAATCTCTCCGGACACAACCAAGACGTCGCCGTTCGCAAGCGTTGTGTTTGTTGGGTACCAGCGGGCGTCCTGCATGTTAGGTATCTGTGTCCACGTATTTTGGCTAGCATTGTAGATAGACGCATAAGGGTATCCGTAGCCAGAGCTGCCATTATGACCACCGGTGACGAGCAACCTACCATCCGGAAGCAAGGAATGACCGGAACAGAAGATGTTATAGGCGGCCATTGGCGCATTTGCGAAGGTGTTAGCGACTGGATCCCAGAGTGTCGGATTGTTACCGTTAGCGAAAGAAGGCCAGAAGAGCACCTTCCCAGTTGGAAGTAAATGGGCGTGTGCAGCCATCCAGGGCCATGTTTGAATCGGGGCCCATTGCCCTTTCGTACCGGCAGACCCTGAAGTCACCGAGACGGTCACCGATGAGGTTGCAGTGGCGCCTGTGGAACCTTTGGCGACGAAGGTATAGGTCGTAGTCGCCGTGGGAGATACCACCTCCGATCCGTTGACCGCTACCGTGGCACCATTCAAGGTGGCGCTGGTGGCATTGGTCGAAGACCAGGTAAGCGTCGAGCTGCCACCCGGCGCGATCAGACCCGGGTTTGCCGTAATGGTCGCTGTAGGCGCATTGACCGTAACTGTAACCTGGCCCCAGTCGGTCTGGCCTGCCGTATTGGCACATGTGATACGGTATGTGGTGGTGGTCGTAGGCGAAACCACCTCGGATCCATTCAACGCGACGGGTGTGCCGTTCAAATTCGCGGTGGTGCAGTTCACCGTGTTCCACGTGAGAGTAGAGCTGCCTCCAGCCGCTATCGAGGTCGGATTCGCACTGATCCCCGCACCCGGGGGCCCGCCGCTTGAGCCCACTGAAACCGTGACCTGGCCCCAGTCGGTCTGGCCTGCGGAGTTGGAACATGTGATGCGGTATGTAGTTGTGGTCGTAGGCGAAACCACCTCGGATCCATTCAACGCGACGGGTGTGCCATTCAAATTCGCAGTGGTGCAGTTCACCGTGTGCCACGTGAGAGTGGAGCTGCCTCCAGCCGATATCGAGGTCGGATTCGCACTGATCCCCGCACCCGGCGTTTGGGCATGCGCCGGCGTACACACGAGTATCATTGGCGTCAGGAACAAAAGAAGCGCTACTAGCAGCCTCCCGCACTGGTCAACTAGCAATAGATGATCAAGTGTGCATTTGTCTCGAACTGATTTGATTTTGGATAGAGCGAACAATTGGGCAGACATTGTTATAACTCCTTTGGGCTAAAGCTCGTATCTGTCTTTGTCCGATTTGTATTTGGACACGTTTGGACACTATCAGTGTTCATAACTACCGGTGAGCGAGACGGCGAGCCTAGCTGATATCCGCATATGTTGCGGAGGTGGTATTTCTTGCCCTTGCTGGGTATAGCTGGGGCGTGGTCGCTCAGATCTCTGAGCTGCAAGTGCGGGGTGACCAAGTCGGCTATTCGTTCACCGCTTGCTGTCGGCAAATAGCCATTTTCAACGCATGGGAATGAAGAGCTGATTGATTTCTATGCCGGCGGGGTCTTCCAACCGAGAGACCGAGAGAGGCGTCGTACCTTCCGGCACAACCGCATAAAGTATCGTAGCCGGAAGCTCTCCTTGCCACGTCCAATGAATGACGGATTGGGATAACCGGATTGCAAATCCGGGAGAATACCATGCTTCCGCCTGGGTCAAGATTCCACCACCGAGTGTCATCAAGACATATCGGAATCCGTCAAATTCGAGAGACCACCAAGGCACCGTTGCGTCCGACGAGAATTTCTCGCTGTACATTATTGGTCGGACGCCGATCCTCGGATGGAAGTGGATGAATGATTCAACTTTATGATTTCCTTTGCCGCTTATACGGTCCACAAAAACCCAAGAATTATTTGTACCTAGATGAATAATCGTGCGAGAGTGGACAACGCCCAGGTTCCTATAGCCGAAGTGGGCTCCCTGCACGAATTGGAATTTCGGGGATTGACCATGACGAATGCGGCTGACCGAGGGACGACTTCCAACCCTGAAACTGCCCCAGATCTCCGCCTGTTCACGCCCGTCGACCCTAATTGTATTGTGGGCTGCCGTGGACCGCTCATAGTAGCGCTCAGGGCTTGGTTCATAGGAACTGACACCTGTATCGACAATTACCCGCTGCCCATGCAGCGTTAGCTCATAACTGAGGACATCAGAATGACCGTGTCCTGGTTGATAGTCGGGGCCCAACGGGCCACAATCGAAAATGAGAAAACTCCGGGAACTCAGATCCCGAATGATGGTATAGCCGGTATTTTCAAAACTTTGCACTTCTGTGCCGTCCGGGCAGGTCTTCACCTGGTATGCTCCTGAGTCCTCCAATATCTGTGCGGTTGGTCGAGTGACACCAAGCTGTGAATCGTTAAGAAGGGGAATCTCTCCATCTGGATGAATAATCTGGCCAAGATATCCAGTCATACGTTCAATGCAATTCGAGATCCCTGACACACACTCCGGTGTATCAGGAGGACAGGATGCGAACAAATTCCGGATATCCAGCATGTCGTCAAGAACCCACGCATGATACATCGGCGACCGCTCGATATGTCCTCCGTCCAAAAGGATCTGTTCGGCGATCTGCTCTCGCAGTAACCTCTGGCCTAAATCGCGCCATCGGGTGGCCTCTAAACATTCCAGCAGAGTCCCGGCAAATACCAGAGCTTTGGCGTTTTTCAGGAGATGATTCGCGAGCAGTTCCCTTTCCAGCCGACTCTCCAACGAAAGCACCTGAATGCGAAGACTTACTAGGATCTGCTTGATTTGTCCTCTGTCTTCCGCTTCCTCTAAGTGGTTCGCATTACGGCCAAGAAACTTCAGCCAATTGACAATGCGTAGCGATAAGGAAAAGGGATGCCAACCGGCCTCCCTACCAGTGGAGTTCTGATTGCACCAACTTAGAGCGATGTGTATAGCTCGGTGAAGGAGTGCTACGTCTTCCGGTGCGCTCAGATCCACATTCAAGAAATCACAGTAGTTTGCATGAAACATTTGGCGTCGCGCGATTTCCTTGAAATACCAGGAACTTCTCTCTGAGTCTCGCGTCGCTCGCTCATCGAATCTAACATCACCAGCGCGAATTATCTGACGAGCCAACCCAGGCTGCCATTCAGATATCTTGGACAGCCCGTCGCAGGCCCTGATAGCAACATGTCCGTTTGGCCAACGACTTATATTATTCCGACCCAATATACGGTGGCGCACAAGATAGAAGAGCTGCGAAGCACGTAAGTGCTTCAAGGTACGCCAGTATCTTCCCGCCGACGGGGGCATCATCCTCGAAGAAAAATCAGGCGGCGATATTTTATCGGTCTCAGGCGGCTCAGCGTCGAATAGATACTTGTTTGCCGTGCTTGGAGTTTCATCTATATCACACTTCATCGCTGCCTCGTGATGCCGGGTTCGGTCGGTCGCCAACACGTTTACCGAACCAGTGCTTGGGCAATATTGCGAGCTGCACGCCGAGTTCGGATCGAGCTCCAAGTTGCTTTTACATTCGAGTGTTTTTTACTCAATAGGGAAGGTTCTACACAGATGAACCCAGTCGCCTGATGTTGTCTTGCGAATTGGCATTTTATGTTCCTGGGGCTTGCATCAGTCTTGCGCCCCGTTATAGTCTGATCAAAGAACAAACGCCACACAGCTCCTCGATCGTTCGCAGTGAGAGGACTGACAGGGCTACCCAGCCCGAATATCGCTTAATTACATGCGTGTGTCGTTCATTGGTTGGTCACACGTGATACTTTTTCATTCCTGAATCCCTGCCTCTGCCATTGATTTGCTGCTGATTTACAGAGAACAGCTAGAGGTGACGTTTTGAAAATTTTTGATCTTTGGTCAGGACAAAATTGTCTCGAGAGTTTCCCTTCGGGAACCCGTCTCTTAACGCCTCTCCTGCGATTCAGTCCCTAACCATCGACTGTGCAGTACAAAGTTCCTGACCTCCCCGGGCTGGCTACTTCCAGTCTCTTCAGACCTGTAGCGCAGGTAGCAATCTTCTGCCATCGCAGTAGCACCCCTGTGTAATCCGTCAACTGATTCATTCAATTTTGGCGGCTCGTGAAGTTGCTTAATAGCCTTCTTGCTGCCTCGGTGCATCTGCGACTTATGTGTGATTGGCTTTAGAGTGTTTCCGATCTAACTATAACGACGAGTCCAAATAATCCCGCATTCGCTTCGCGATCCACACGCTGAGTAAGAGTCGCGCCTTTTTGTGCCCCTGCCTTGATGGCATCTAGAAAGGTGGTTAGCATGCGTACTCCCCCTACGCTAATGCAGACGTGTGTCCTCTTATTTCAGCTCGCGCTATTTGCCGGCTGCAATATTACATGGAATCAACATCTCTCTCTTCGCACGCCTTTGCGAAGAGAGCTGACGGCTAACGCAGTAGCCAGGCGCTCTGCACTACGACGGTTCTTTTGTCGGACAACGCTGGTAGTCGCGCGATCACCCGATCTCCTTATCGCGGCAACCATGCGACCACCTCAGTAAATAACGGAACTCCTGGCTCCGTATCTCCCTCCGCGGAATCGCGACGTAACCTTGCGCTCCGCAAGGCTTAGGAGAGCTGTGCCTCAACCTCCCCCGGCAGAATTGCCGCATTTACCTGATTTTTAAGGACATCGTGAAATCATGCGTTCATATCTACGACTTCATCGTCATTTAATAGTCATCCTTGCAGCCGGCATCATGGTCGCAGGCGCATTCTCACCATTTGCCACCATTCGGGCGGCAGCGCAGATAACTTACTATGTTGCTACGACCGGTAGCAACTCCAACAATGGAACCTCCCCTAATACGCCAGTCGCGACAATCAGCTATGCCGCAACCCACACAGTGCCGGGGGACACGGTCCTTGTTGAAGATGGGACTTACTCTCTTCCGGACGGCGGATTCCGGGGCGATGTCGCGATTAGTTCCAGCGGCGTGGCGGGCAAACCCATTACCTACAAAGCCCAAAATAAATGGGGGGCGAAGCTAATTGGAACTGGTACCGGCGATGGATCCGTGGTCGTCGGTGTCTCAGGAAGCTATAATGTGATCCAGGACTTTGAGATTACCGGCACTAATGCTGGTGGAATCAATCTTGCCACTGCGGGCACTACAACAAGCTACAATCAGGCGATTGGAAATTACGTTCACGATATCGTTGCACCATGTGACGGAAATGGCGGGGTAGCCGTCAATTCCGGCGGTGGCAATAATTATGATGCTGGCGTTGGGCACATGGATATCCTGAGCAATCTAATCGTCAATGTTACGGATCCGCAAGGATGCACTGCTCCCCACGGAGCCGGAATATTTGCGGCCATTCCATACACAATGGTCGCCAACAACATCATAATCAATGGCGGCCATTGGGCAATCGAGTCCTGGCACAATGCACATCATGAAACGTATTTCGGAAACGTAATCATCAACTCAAAGCAAAGCATCACGATGGGGGCCGGAGACTCCCCCAATACAGGTACAGTCAACGATTACTCATTAGTTCAAAACAATATCGTTTTCAACTCCAGCATGACCGCCATTGCTGAGACCGGCAGTACTGGCCCGCACAATCAGTACATCGATAACCTGGTTTATGGCGGAGATACAAACATCAGCTTGAATAATGGATTGCATGCGACTGGCACGGCCAATGCAGATCCGATGTTCGTCAACAACACCGGAACAGCGGCTGGCAATTACGAGGTGCAATCAGGTTCTCCGGCCCGCGGGACAGGGCTCGCATTAGCCGGTGTTATGACGGATTACGAGGGAGCGGCTCGCCCACAGTCCGGAGCCACGGTTATTGGTGCGTGTATTGGGCTCGGAACCAGCACTACCCCCCCGGGAACCAGCACTCCCGGCCCGGGGACTGGGACGGGGACGGGAACTCGGACTGGACCTGTCGCTGCAGGTGCGAGCGCAAGCCCACTCTCGATCGTCAGCGGCCAGCCGTCTGTGATCGCCTGGACGACAAAGAATGCAGTGAGTGCGACCTTAAACGGAGCACGAGTTGCGCTTAACGGCTCTCTCACCGTCACACCCACCACGACAACAACCTACAAAATCATCGCCACTGGTTCGAACGGCACGACTGATTGGGGCTCAGCTACCGTCACGGTGACCACGGCTCCGACGGGACGTGTCGCTGCAGGTGCGAGCGCGAGCCCAACCGCGATCGTAAGCGGTCAGTCGGCCTTTATCACCTGGACGACAAAGAATGCGGTGAGCGCGACTTTAAACGGAACAGCCGTTGCCCTCAACGGCTCGCTGGCGGTCCGACCCACCATGACAACAACCTACAAAATCGTCGCCACTGGTTCGAATGGCACGACTGATTGGGGCTCAGCTACCGTCAGAGTTATGTAACTGAAGGAAGGGGCGGAAGCCCGTGGATTCAAACCATGGCCAAAGCCCCTTTGATTTCAAAATAAGGGACCTTCCAGTAACTACCAATCAGATCGTGTATGCGATTGGCGTCCAAAAATTAAACCCTGCATTCTTGATGGGGCATCGCTGTTGCTTTCAATTGCGGATTCGCTGGGAAGAAGCCCATTTTGCAGTGTAATGCCGTACTGGTTGTTAAATAACATGTTGTCCAGGTACCTATTATGTAATCCGGTTTTACCAGTTTCCGCAATAGCCCAGCTAGAGGTGCCTATGATAATGTTACGTTGTACGACGGTATTGTCGTTTATGATCTTTCCCGGTGAGTCTCCTGCGCCGACCGTGATGCCTCTCAAATTATTAATAAGGATGTTGTCAGCAATTGTTTCATTGGAAGCTGCATGCCAACATTGAATACCATAACCAGAGTTGATAACGATATTATTGATAATCAGGCCGAAAGGCATGGCTTCATGGATCCCAACTGCAGCATGGCCGCCAGGACAGCCTCGATACGGGGTTACATTGCTAACAACATTTCCAATAAAGTCCATATGTGAAATACCGATGTAATTATCACCGCCCCCGCTATTAAGCGCGCTTCCACTGTTTGAATCGCATGGCGTGACGATATCATGAACATAATTGCCCATAGCTTGATTAAACTTTGCTGTATTGCCCTTATAGGCTAGTATGATGCCGTTCGCCTCCGTTCCGGTGATGTCGAAGTCCTTGATGATAATGTGGCTGCCGCTTACTCGCACGATTGCGGTACCATCACCGGACGTATTCCCCACCAATTTGGCTCTCCACTTGTGTTCGGCTACATATGTGATCGGCCGCCCGGAAAAGCCGTTTGATGCAAGGGTGATATCACCTACATATTTTCCATCTAATACTACGACCGTAGCGCCGGGCACCACAACCGAGTCCGCATGTCCAATTGTTGCCCAGGGATGAGCACGACTTCCATCGCCAGTATCACTGCCGGTCGGGCTCACGTAGCGCACGGCGGACGACCGGTCCGTGTCGGCCGGAGGGGACGACGGACCGCTCATGATCGAGGTTGGGCTTGCGCTTACACCTGCGGCGACGGCTCCAGTCGAAGTCCCGGCTAGCGTGACCGTAGCTGAGCCCCAATCAGTCGTGCCGGTCGAACCAGTAGCGACGACTTTATAGGTTGTTGTCGTGGTCGGTTTGACTGCGAGCGAGCCGTTGAGCGCAACTGGTCTTCCATTTAAGCTTGCCCTCGCTGCATTCTTTGTCGTCCAGGTGACAACCGACGCCTGACCGCTCACGATCGAGGTTGGGCTTGCGTTCACAGCTGCAGCGACAGCTCCCTCCGGAGTCGGAGTCGGATTTCCGTTCACCGTGACCGTAGCTGAGCCCCAATCAGTCGTCCCGGTCGAACCAGTGGCGACGACTTTGTAGGTTGTTGTCGTGGTGGGTTTAACAGCGAGCGAGCCGTTGAGCGCAACTGGTCTTCCATTTAAGGTTGCCCTCGCTGCATTCTTTGTCGTCCAGGTGACAACCGACGACTGACCGCTCACGATCGAGGTTGGGCTTGCGTTCACAGCTGCAGCGACAGCTCCCGTCGGAGTCGGAGTCGGATTTCCGTTCACCGTGACCGTAGCTGAGCCCCAATCAGTCGTCCCGGTCGAACCAGTGGCGACAACTTTGTAGGTTGTTGTCGTGGTGGGTTTAACAGCGAGCGAGCCGTTGAGCACAGCTGGCTTTCCGTTTAAGGTCGCCCTCACCGCATTCTTTGTCGTCCAGGTGATGACCGACGCCTGACCGCTCGCGATCGAGGTTGGGCTCGCGCTCACACCTGCAGCGACAGCTCCCTCCGGAGCCTTTATCACCCTGACAGTAGCTGAGCCCCAATCAGTCGTGCCGGTCGAACCAGTGGCGACGACTTTGTAGGTTGTTGTCATGCTGGGTTTGGCGGCAAGCGAGCCGTTGAGCGCAACTGGGGTTCCGTTCAACGTTACCCTCACTGCATTCTTTGTCGTCCATGTGATGATGGCCAATTGACCGCTCGCGATCGAGGTTGGGCTCGCGCTCACACCTGCCGTAACAGGTCCCACCGGAGTCGCGGCCAGCATGACGGTAGCTGAGCCCGAACCAGTCGTGCCGATCGAAGCAGTGCCGACAACTATGGGTTTGAAGGTCATCAGCGGGCGGTTGAGCGCACCTGGTGTGCCGTTTGATATCCCGCTCACTGCATTCTCTGGCGTCCTGGTCATGACGGCCGACATGGTACACGCGGTACCCTGTGCGGCGGTGCGCCTGAACTGCGACATTGGCCAGCCCATAAGCAACACACCTAACACGAAGGCGATAAGTCTAATCGTTGGCATACCACGATCTCACAACGTTTGAGCCGGCGAGGGAGTGTTCACGCGGTCGTTGAGTGAACACCGGAACTCTAGACCCCAACAAGAGATGACGTTCGCAATGTGCATGGCGCTGTGCCCGTCACCATAGAGATCGGAGCGAAAGCTAGGCTCGCTCCCCAGAGCCTCACGTATGCGAGTAGCGACGACGTCGGCGTTGGCGGGAAACACGAGTTGATTGCACCCCCCCACGAGTGTCTCGGTCCATTCGGTCTCTCCTCGCAAAGTGACGCAGGGGACACCGTGGAAGTAGGCCTCTTTTTGTACTCCGCCCGAGTCGGTCGCAATCAGGAGCGCATGTTTCTCCAGCATTGTCATATCCAAGTATCCCAATGGCTCTACCAGACGGATACGCTGCAAGACTGTTTCGGAGATTTGCGTACGCTCGATTTCTCTACGCGTGCGCGGGTGGAGCGGCAGGACGACGGGCAATTGACGGGCAACGTCGGCTATTCCTTCAAAGATTGCACGTAGCCGACCTGGGTCGTCTGTGTTCTCGCTTCGGTGTAGTGTCGCGAGTAAATACATGCGCGGTTGCAGTTCCAGCCTCCTTAGGACTTGGCTAACCGCATCCGCGCGTGCAGCAAACTGCAGCGCGGCATCATACATGACGTCGCCAGTGCGGATGATGCGCTCGGCTGGAATACCTTCGCTGTTCAAGTTCCGCACGGCAGTCGCGGTGGGCGCAAAGAGCAAGTCAGCGATATGGTCCGTGAGCACTCTGTTGATCTCCTCGGGCTGACGATTAAATGAGCGCATACCCGCTTCAACGTGACATATCGGAATCTCGAGCTTGGCTGCGGCCAATGCCCCCGCCAATGTAGAGTTCGTATCCCCGTATGCAACCACCATGTCCGGACGGTCACGCAACAGAACCGATTCGATTGCTTCAAGCATGCGGCCGGTTTGGGCACCATGGGATCCGGAACCGATGCGAAGGTGGTACTTAGGAGAAGAAAGATCGAGTTCCTCAAAGAACAATGCGGACATCTCGAAATCGTAGTGCTGGCCAGTGTGGACTAGTACATCGCTTACACCGACCGAGGCCAATGCTTTGGACACGACGACCGCCTTGATGAATTGCGGTCTTGCACCAACAATGCTTGCTACCTTCATAGTTGAATAGACCGTGCCGCATGTACGGTTCACCACGGGTGCTACGCACCGCGCGGGAACGCCTACCTGCGATGGGACCTCGAATCCTCGAGGAATACTGAGGTGTGGCGTTGGGTCCGCGCCTCTGCCAATTTATACTTCGATACATCAGCTTGCGCGTGGTCACCCAGGCGCGCCTGCGTGCTCAGACGTGATGCGGCCGCTACCAATCCACAGACGAACCAGAGCCCACGGGATTCGACACTGCCTGTCGTCAATTGATAGGACAGACAAAATACCAAGACGGGAAACACAAATGCAAGAGAGGGGTCCCAGCGAAGCAGCTTCAGCGCGGAACGGAGCAGCATCGCAACCAGTGACATTAAGATGATCAGGCCGACTGCTCCCTGTTCGGCACCGACCTCGAGAACGAAGTCGTGAGGATAATGAAGGACGTCCTCGTTGTAGTAGTAGATGCTCCAACCTCCCACTCCCAATCCAAGGATCGGGTGTTGCGCCAGGGCGGTTAGTGCGGAATGGTAGAATCCGAGACGGTAACCGATCGTGCCGATTGGAGAGCCAGATGCCAGTGCCTCAAGTTCCCCCATCTTCCAACCCACCTTTTCCCGCGCGGCGGGAAGGTCGCGCAGCCATAAATATGTCGGGATCGTTACTGCAAAGGCGAGAACTAGCCCGATGATCACGGCCTTGCGCGATAGCAGGCCAGTTCCTCCTCTCGCCGCACATGCGCTGGCCACGAGACTGACTAACAAGGCTAGGAGAGCAGTCCGTGCAGCGCATGCCACCACTGCGAAAAAAAAGAATACAATGAATGCATACTTCACGGCAGATGCATACTTAGCGGCGGAAGACTCGAAGGGCTTTCCGTATAGACAGACGAGAAGGGCGAATCCAAGCAACTCGCTGTCTCCTATCTTAGTGATATCTTCGTCTCCCCTTAGGACCCGCTCGGAGGGATGCTCCAAGCCAATTACCACCCTGACGGCCAATACGGCGCCTAGAACAACCATAGCCAAGAGCAATTGGCGAAGGTCACTCTTTTTCTTCAAGAGGAGTATGGGCGCGAAGAAAACTATCACTTCGAAGGTGGCAAACCGCGAGGCTTTGATGGCCCCCATCGCTGACGACGTGTAGAAGAGGCTCACTACAATTACACCGCAGAGCAGAAGAAAGAGAGCGCATACCGCAAGCTGCCCCCTAAACAAGGCGCTAATCGTTCCAGGCGAAACGCGAGGGAACACGAACAATCTATCCAGAAGAAGCGCTCCCATCAAAAGCAGCAGCACTATCATTGTCGGATCTTTAAGATCGATGCCTTCCGCCGGAACGGTCTTGAAATTCCCTACGAAGAGCAATCCCGCCAGGATAATGAGCGGCCACTTGCGCATTGCAAAGAAGCCCAGTGGCACGAGAAGGGCAACGGTGACCGGGTAGATCGGCTCAATCCCCGGTCCAACTGCCAGATAGAGCACGCAGAAGCCAGCCGCAAGTGCCAAAGCTCCAATTAGAGCGGTTCTCGTGACCTGCGACAACCCGAGAGGCGGAATCGAAATAGTAGACAACCTTGGTCTCCCAGCGTGCGTATGGCTACTCCTGCATGTACGAGATCCGCGTTATAGCCTCTTTCGGACCCATCGGATCGGCGCTCCTGGTGGCCGCAAATCCGGAACAGCCGCAGATAGTTAACGACTTAAAGCAGTATTAATGATAAGGATGAGCGTGGCCTGATCGCTTCTGCCACAGAGTGTAGGTGAAACCCCTAATCTCTTTTCGCTCACTGAAATTCTCGGCGGGTGTGATCTGTCAGCTGGGCCGACTTGATAGCCGGGCGTTTGAACGCGCGAATTCCAGATATCTCCGGCCTCAGCGCATTCATTGTCTTCTTCACTGCTTGCTGCCCCAGAAATGTCAGATCAAATGAGTTCCCGGCGCTGTTGTGTGCTGGCACTCTGAAGATCCGGAAGAATATTCTTGCGTCCCCGTACGGGGGTACCTGATAACGTCCGTTGACGGCCAGCGTGTCCCCACCCCAGTCGTATTGAAGGCAATAATGCAGTGAATCCGAGGACGTCACAATATCAGGGTGCTTCCCCCTTACTTCGTGCAGGCCTCTCCGATACGAGAACTCGACGTCTATGGCTAAATCGTTCAAGCGGATCACCGCCGGTTGCATCGCGTTCAGCAAGATGCGATTATTCTTGTGGCCGCATTTGCGGATCAAACAATCAGCCCTCTCTTGGAGCTTTGTCAGCTGGATCGGCGGGCTCGTATCGGGCGGTAGGGATAGTGCATGCTCGATATCCGCTTCATATCTGCGGATAGAATTTCCCGAATCTCGCGGCGTGTCCACTTCCCATTTATCCCCGGGGTACAAAACAACGGTCGCTACCCCTAATTCCCGGCTAGTAAACTCGTAGACGTCGCGGATTCGGTTGACCGCTCGGTTCATGAAGAAGTTCTCTTTGTGGGAAAAATAGATGAAACTGGCGAAGGGTATGAAGATCGCCGGCTCGAACATTTGGATGTACCGTCGCATCTCAGTCCGTTTCCGCTGGGCATGCCTCATGTGCGAGACACTGTCCTCAGGATTACCCACCCAGTTTGCGTACGAGAATTGCGATAGCAATACATCGACCCTTCCCACCTGCCGCTTGATCGCAACGAGATCGTCGCGTCGGCTGAAGATGCAATCGTTCATATTCAGAAGGGTTTTTCCTTCTGCGGAAATCGCCATCCAGGAATCAATCAAGCCCTGTCGGCCGCACACCAGACGGAAACCGGGAGCTACCTCCACCTGTTCCAGCTCGGGCAGCTCCTGAACCTTAAATCCATAGGCCGTGCAACATTTCAGGACGCGCTTATCTTTGGTGTGATGGAACAGCACAGTTATGTTTCGCCGGAAGTGCTCGGGAATCCGTTTTAGATTTGACGGGCTGAAATGGTCAGGATGTTCGTGCGAGAACCATATGTGCGTGACTCGCGCGAAGTCCTCATAACTGAATACAGTAGGAGATATCAATCTCCAGCCGTGATTGAACGCAGTTCCATCCAGCCACGGGTCGCAAATCAGAGTGACCGTACCTGATTCCACGACAAACGATGCGTGGTTTACCCATTCGATTAACATGAGAACCCCTTGAATTTGTCACCCTGGTTCTTCCGCATGTCATTCATCTCAGGCAGGCAACGCTCAGGGACATGCAATTTGTCTTCTTCATTGCACCCGATTGCATCGCTTATCTTCTTATGATGGCTATGTGAGCGCCATAAGCTGATTGGAGATAGCCCGCAAATGCTAAGCCGCCATTCTCCGCATAGATGATCGGCGCATTCCGGTGGTTGCGATCCGAAGCAGCACGAGATAGTAGACGATTATGCATGCAGTATTTACTCCACTCATGATCTTCAGCGTGCCAAGCATGGTCCAACCAAGATGCAGGGCGAACACGAATACCATGACGTTCCCCCCCAGGATCAGAAAATCGTAGATCAGTTTTAACCGCTGGCCGTGTAACACGTAGACTAACCGGCTCACCGGAGCGACGACGAACGACGCGAGAAACCAAGGCGCAACGATTTTGGCAATGGTTCCTGACAATTTCCATCGAATCCCGAACGCGAAAGCGAAAGTCGGCTCACCAAAGAAGAGTATGAAAAGAGCGGGGACAATGCCTATGGCCAACAGGACCGCCGACGTGCTGTGAAAGAAACCCAACACACGTTGCGGTTGTTCGCGGGCATAAAGGGCGGCACGGCTATGGAACGCATCCGCCATGCTGGAGCCGACCAGCACTGCCGGCACAGCCATGACTCTGAACACTAATGCGTAGTAACCCCCGGCGTCTGCCCCGTATAGCGTTACCAGCACCGGCAAGGGGAGACTCGTGCCGAGTTGATTGATCAACGAGGAGGGCATCGAATATAATGGGAATTGTCGATTGCGCGCGAGAGTCTTCGCGGCGTCGTTTTTGCTGAGAGCATACTTGCGGATTACTGGGAAAGCTTTACGCGCCATGCGGCTCATTCCCATCCCACGTCCGAAGACTTCTCCCAACAACAAGCCGAACGAATGTAATCCGATTGTTCCTAGAGCGACCTGCAACACGCTTCGTCCGCCATTCTGAAAGATGAAGGCGTGCGAGACGATGCCGAAGCTTTCGTGCCGCAACGACCAGTAGCGCAAAATCGAAAATAAGCCTGCAAAGCACATGGTGGGTACCATCAAGCCGGCTGCATATGCCGGCAGCGTGCCGAAGCCCACGAGTGAATAGTGGATCATTGCATAGAGCAGAAGCCCCCCGGCTAAGCTAATCGGTACAGCGAACAACATCGATAGTTTTGTCAGATGGGCAGCTTCTCTTTCGTCAGACGCAGAGACGATCGCAACATCGTATTGCAGCGAAGTTGTCACGACAATAACAGCAAGGAAAGCGTTGAAGAGTCCCAGGTTACCGATGTCATGCGGCAGATACAACCGCGTCAAGAATGGCGCAGCGGCAACCGTAAAGCAGTGCCCCAGCGAAGCTCCGCCGCTGAGAACAGCCACATTGCTCGCGAACGGAAAGCTACGGCGCACTTTGGACCAATAACCAGGAATTTTTTTCGCCACCTCTTGGCCCGGAGAATTGGTCTGTATGCACATGGCTAAGAACTGTATCCCATCCCTTGTTCCTACATCAGAAAGCGCGCTGTAACCAGCGCTCCGCAATCAACGTACGAGCAATATCAGATTCTGAAACAGCTGCGCCACGTTGGAACCCGTTGTAACACTTTAGGAATTCTTGCTCGTTCAGAATGCCTGCCTGGGACAGCTGGCTGTTACGGAATGTGCCGCGGATCAGGCCATTGAGGTCATGCTTCAACCAATGTTGCTCCGGAGTCAAAAACGCCTGCTTGTCGCGGCGCCATCGAATTGCGTTGGGTAGCTCAGGAAATGCCTGCCGCAGCACGTGCTTCGTCCAGCCGTTCCGGATCTTCCACTCGGGAGGAAGACTCACCAGGAACTCCACTAGTCTGTGGTCAAGAAAAGGGTGCCTCACCTCGAGCGAGTGCGCCATCGAATTGCGGTCCTCATAGTGCGTAAGTGCTGGGACGGAGTACTTCTCGATGTCTGCGACCTGCCGAGACTCGATGTCCCCGCAGTTCCAGATTGGCACAGGTTCATGCTGCGTTCTGATTGCTGCGCCAAGCCCCGGTGCAAGCGCCGGAATGTAACGGCGAGCTGACCGCAGCGTGAATTGATGCACGACCGTGCGCTGCCATAGGCTTGCAGCAAACTGGAACACCGCTTGCGAATACCTGCGCTGGCGGTACAAGGATTTCAAATGGAAGAAGAAGAATTTCAAGTAGCCCAGAAGGACTTCATCGGCTCCCTGTCCACTGAGGAGAACCGTGACATCCGTATCCTGCTTGATCGCGGCGAATAACTTGAACTGTGCCACCACGCTGAATCCACCGACCGGCTCATCGCTGTGGTCGAGCACTTCATCGAGACATTCCAGAACATCAGCACACCCGAACACGATCTTGCGGTTTCTGATACCCGATTCTGTTAGCATGTCAATGAACCGATGTTCGTCGCACATGCCGTCTTCCGATACGACCGAGTAGGTTTCGACACGATCGCCGCATATCTCTCTGCAACCCACTGCGATAGAAGAAGAGTCGAGACCGCCGCTAAGTAGCACACCGACCTTAACATCACTTCGCAGCCGCAAGTTAATGCTGTCGATAAACAATTCGCGGAACTGCTCCGCCGCTTGCTGTGGCGAACTGATGCCATTCGTGTGTTGGAAATTCCAATACGCAGTTTCGTTTACTTCGCCGGAGTCCATCGAAATGCTAATGACCGCGCCGGGCGCTGCATTGCTAATCCCTTCATAGAAGGTTTCGCGCGAATGATCGAGTAATCCTTGGACAAGAAACGCCGACATGGTCGCGCCATTCAGCCGGCGCGAAGGCAGCAAAGGTAAAAGTTGTTTAATCTCGCTTGCGAAATAGAGTCCGGCGGCATGACTCAGTAGATATAGGGGTTTAATAGAAAATCGGTCTCTGCTCAAGACTACGCGACGGTTGGGCACATCGACAATGGCAAACGCCCACATCCCGTTGAGGCGGTAAAATCCCTGCTCTCCATATTCACTGTAAATGTGGAGTATGACTTCAGTATCGGTGCCGGTCGCGAAGTTATGTCCTTTTTCCTGTAATTCTTTGCGTAACTCGAGATAATTGAAAATCTCTCCATTAAAAGTAATCCAATGGCCCTGGTGATCTGTCATCGGCATGTGGCCGTTCGTAGAAAGGTCAAGTATCGAAAGTCGGCGACTGCCTAGGAACGCATCAAACCGATCAGCTATTCCTCCCCCGGACTGCTTCAACTGGAAGCTACATACGCCATGATCATCAGGACCTCGGTACCACGTCACGTCATTGAGTTTCGAGAAACGCTCGAATGCCGCCCGATCAAAAAAGTCCGTCGTGTTTACCGCGCCAAATATTCCACACATACTCCCTCGGTTGCATTGATCCGGCATTGCGCCTGGATCGATGGGTACCGCAGTGGTTCGTGAATTCCCGGCACGACGGGACCGGGGGCTACCGTGTATCTCGGCGGATCGATGTGGGCAATTCCCGCGTGGGGATCAGGTGTCAACATACGGTGTATTCGGCTGACCCCTTGTCGTGAGCCACATTGCTTGATGGAATGACACACACTTCTAAGAGTTCAGTACAGGTCTTGGCATGTGGTCAGGGTAACGCAAGACAGCGCCAGTTCCGTAAGCCGGCGAGGGCCCCCTTTGTGAGAACCCGCGGATGCCCACCGATACGCGTAAGTTGACAAGGTCGTCTGGGAACCCACCGGGAAGAGATTCGTCACGCAGGAACTCCAGATCGCCATACGACTCGGATCGGAACCACTCGGCAACCTCTTCATAGCTGTGGCGGTAGGCAAACGGTGGAGTGAGACGATCACGTGCCGCTATTAAAGCCTCATGCCAGCTATACTTCACTGCCGCTTCAGGCCCCATCCTCCTCCTGCGGACTAGAGTTTGATATAGCATGTATGCTGGCAGCGCAGGCGCCAACGCGATCATTTGGAGACTTCGCGGCAGTCGCGAGATAGTTGGCCGGAAAGCCCTCTCAATCAACATCAATACACGACGAAAGCTGCTCGTAGCTCCGTCCTCATGTGAGTAGACCCACACATAGAGCATTCCGTTCTCTTTTGGCAAACGGGTAAGGTGCGAGAAGGCTGTCCGCGTTGAATAGGTATGATGAATTACACCGTGGCTATAAACCACATCAAAGCTAGCTCGCCGGAATGGCAGAGCAAAGACAGAGGCCTGGACGACGTGAAGACGGTGATTCTGTCCGAAGAACTGCCGCGCGCGGTCTACCCCATAGCCCAAATCAACGCCAACGATCTCGCAATTCTCTGTTCTGGAGATGCCATCTGCCATTGCCCCCATGCCAATGCCGACTTCCAGGGCAAGCTTGTTTCGGAGTGGATGCGTGCGAGTACCAAGCGAGTACCGCATCCAGTCCAGGGCTCTCTCCGGAGTAGTCGACCAGTAGCACCTTCCAGACCAGTCGAACTCGGTCCACTGTGTGGAAAAATTTCGCAAGACGTCTTCTTCGCCAGGAGGTGCAGAACATTGTGGAAGCGTGAAGCCCGGGAGCTGCTCTTGAATCCACAGCGCGTTTTCTCTTCGATGAACGCGGGCTGCCTCGGTGATATATGTGAGCATTCGGGGTATACCGTTGTAGATCGGGTAGTACACCTTGCATGCCGCACACGCCAAAGCCCCCGAAACAATCTCATTTTCGACTTCATCCCGATCTTTTATCGGCGCAATTGCGTGTAGCAGATCGTAATCAACTTCGCTTATAGACGAATTCGAGTACTTTGAGACGAATATCACCAATTCACCCCTGCAGACGGGGCATATGAGCCATTTCAGTAACCGACTTCGCACGTTGATCTCCTCATACCAAATAACTTGTTCTGACTGCCTAATCTAAAACCTTATTACATCCCATCTTTCGCTAGAGCGAATGGTTGCTACACGTTTGCTGCTCTCTGTTCCTATATCGTCGGGATGATCCGTAGGACCCGGCACAACATTGGGTTACTGAACTATCGCGTGTGACGAATACCGATTCCGGGAGCGCGCGGATAACCCCAACGTCGTACAGCTTCCGCCTCCAAAGCCGCGTGGAGCCTAATGTCCGCAACCCTGTGCTTCTTCTACTTGCTGCTAGGTCGACTCACAATGGTACTCAGTGGCTTACGGACGGACCGGGTTTGATTGCGTTGAATGATGCTTTCCGTTATGAACCACTTCCGCTTCTCTCGGGCAAGAAGCTAATGATTCGGTCGGATCGGGACTTTGAGCTATCAGACTCCCAGACTCCAGGGGTACAGCATGGATACTTGTGAAATTCGTAGTGCACTGACCGTCATGGAACAAGTCGAACTGCCATCGGTGCCGCGGGCAGGTAAGGAAGCGGCTACGCTCGATCCAGCCGCAAGACAGATCACCTCCTTGATGGGGGCAGTAGCGTCGAATCGAAAACTGCCGACCACCAGCCTCGACAACGACGCGCTGCTCCTGAGCTTCGATTTGCACCAGCAGATCGCAGTATCCGCCGATATCCTCAGCCTCCATAACCAGGAATGCGTGCAACACCGGGTCGTAGACGTCAGGGTCTCGCTTAAGGCGCATACGGAACGTCAACGAGAACTCTTCCCATGTCAGCTCCCTGGCAAGCACTTTCTCCACCTGCCAGGCAGGCGCGACAATTTCATAATATTGAGTGTCATTGTTCGCGGCGACATACTCTACACGTTTACGCCCAAAGTCGACTCGCAACATCGATTCGGCCGACTCACTGAGCCGAAAATACAGTGGTACAGTGACCCGGTCTGCCAAGCTCAATTGCTCAAGCTTGCTCTCTAGTTCGGCCCGAAGCACTACAAACGTTTGGTCACTGTCCACGCGGCTATGTGATACATGGCGCTCCTCAAAATACTTGCCGTACGAGGCGGCATACTCGGTTATGTATGTCTGGGCCGTTGTTTCCTCGAAGCGCCGCTCCGCTAAGGAAAGGATTTCACCGGACGTTGCATCCAGTACATCGCCCGGCATCATTTCTGGCACGAAGGTCGGTGTCCTCCACAACCGGCGATTGAGGTAATCAATGATCTTGGCCGCTCGCGGAAAGATGTTCACACGTTGGGAGTTGAGATGAAGCAGCATTGGATCGAGGAAGCATACCGGCCCTGCTGACGGGATATACACATCCGGGCGAACCAATTCAATAGCCTTCGCAACGGACTCGAATTTCGCAATATACTTCTTCTTCGAAGTTGCCTCGTATCTCTCAACTGGGTAGTCATAACACGTTGGATGCCAGGTCGCGCCAGAAAATTGACAGGCAAGCACTTTGATATGGCCCTGTTCGCGAGAGATTTCCGGCAAAGCATCGAACAGTTTGCAATCGTTCAGGTTGAGGAACGCAGCCCCATCTGCGTTCATTAGAATCGCCGAATCACGGTTCAATTGAGAATCATCCACATAGAGTTTCAGAAATCCTCCGGGGATCTCAATCTGTTGTTGATGGTGGAAGAAAATCCGCCCCTGGCATTCGTAATTCGAGAAGCGGGACATAAGCGCTGAGCGGCTGAAGGAGGGCATCAGAAGCGAGAATCTACGGACAGGCAGACTGTTCAGGAAATTGATATCCAGATGGTCCTGGTGCTCATGGCTAACATAGAGGAATATGGAGCGGCGGGTATCCCGCAGCTTCTCGTATACGAAGGTCGCCAGATGATGGTTACAGGGCAGTTGAAACCAGGACGCATCGAACGCCCCTGTTGAAGATAGCCATGGATCCATAATCACGATGACGTCTTCGGTTTCAGCTACGAAGCCCGCGTGTCCCAGGTAAGTAATCTGCATAGTTGGAGCTCCTGTCGTGCTTCGCGCCCATGAAATGCACGAAGACCTTACGTGATCGATCCCGTAGAGCAGCGGAGCTGACAAGCTCCGCTCCAGTCATGCCGGGCTAGTGACAGCTCCAGCTACCAACGATGGCTGCCGGTCACTGTTCCTCCAGGTCTCGGTGATCAGTTGGCGGGTTCTCTTCTCGTTTACGTAGAGCGGATCTGTGATATTGATGCCATTAGTTTCAGACAGTTTCTGTTGGATTTCGGTGATCCCATCTGCTACCGAGAACCTGGGTATAAAGCCGACAGTTCGCGCAATTTTCGAAAAATCAACATGATAGTCTCTGAGGTCTACCGCGTCAGAGAAACACTTCATCCGCGCGGACGGTATTGCGGAGAAAATAAGGTCAGCTATGTCGAGAATTCGGTGATTATTGGCATCAGCCCCAACGTTGAAGATATTATTTGAAGTAACAGTGATATCGCTAGACAGAAGGCTGGTGAAAGCAGCGGCGGCGTCCTTCACGTGTAGGAAGGGCCGGCGCTGCCCTCCTCCCGTTATCTCCAACGTCTCCCCCCGACACGCCTTCGCGGTGAGCACGTTCACCACCAAATCGAAGCGCATCCGGTTCGACCAGCCGAATAGAGTCGCAAGTCGCAGGATCGTGGGATGAAAAGCATTGTCGGACATCGCCAGGAGGGCCTTCTCGCAAGCGAGTTTGTCCTTCGCGTAGTACGAGAGGGGGCAAGTGGCAGCCTCTTCGTTAAGGTTAGAGACATCAGAATTTGAGCGGCCATACACGCTACAACTGGACGCGAAGATGAACCTGCAAATGCCCAGTTGCTTGCAAATGTAAGCCAGTGTGAGGGTACTGTGAAAATTGCAGTTGTAGGTGAACTCGACGTCGATTTCGCATGCAGGGTCCCCAACGAGACCGGCAACCCATATCACCGCTTCGCAGCCGTGCAGCGAGGGCAACACTCTATCGGAGTGTGGAACGTCTACTTTTTGGCTGCTGAAACTAGGGTGACCGTGCAGAGGACGCAGAGCATCGTCACCGAACCAGTGTGTATCGATCGACGCAACCTGATATCCTAGGCTGACCAGATGGGCACATAGAGTACTCCCCAGGTACCCTGCACCGCCTACAACAGCGACGCGATTGACTTTTTGTTTCATAAAAGCCCTCATTAACCTCGTGGACAGCAGTTTTTTGATGGGGGGGTCTACTACTCGAATGAGTTCAAGTTCGGACGGCTGGAAAGGTGGCACGATCGCGGCCTTTCACACTCGACTGAGCCGATCCCTTCAGGGGTTTGGCCGCTCTGTAACCCGTGCCGCCCCATTAAGCTGCACGACTCGCTTCGATCGAAGTTTCATGTTGGCGCGCAACTTTAAGGTCGGATGCTTTGCGTCGGCAGAGCGGTCCCACACGCGACAAGCCAACTCGCGACGCTTGGCCCAGAGGAACTCAAGAGTTCGCCTTCTTTGCTGCATGCTGCCGAAATTTAAGAATTCTGTCGAAAGTATATTGAGGTAAAACGCAAGGCGGTTCGGTTCCCTAAAGTGGCGGTCGAAGTACATTCCAGAAACCTCCATCGCACCCCAGCCCCAACTGTAGGCGAACGCATACCACGCCACCTGACTACACATCACATATCGTGCTGCGTCTCGGCTGCTGTCCGACGCCTCTTGTAGCTCGCATATACCCGCCGGATCCACCAGCAAGACTTTGTCGAGATCGTGCAGGTAAATTGAGAATGGCTTGATCCGCCTAATGAGAAATTCGCCGAACCGTGCGCGCACCGTTCGTATAGTTCTGTCAACCGCTTCTTGGACCATGGTTATGGAGACGGATGGCGGCGTTGGATCAATCACCTTCGGCGAGGCCACATCGTTCATGTATTTCTCAAGGGCCTCGGCAGAGGAAAACGTTCGCACATCGGAGTTCCATTCGTCACCTGGATACATGAAGTGAATATGCGGTAGGCCCAGGTCCGCAACGCGCCGGGGTGTCACGGCGAAGTCATTCATCCAACTATTTTCCTGATTACAGAAGTAAATGAAGCTAGCGAATGGAACCGTAGCCTCTGGGTGCAGAGCAGTCACGCGATGTCGCAACTCGCGCAGCTTGGTCTCGGCTTCTCCCAGTTCATCCGATCGGTTTCCAATCCAGTTCGCAAATGAGAACTGGGTCAGCAGCACCGTAACCTTTCCCACCAGTCCCGAGATGTACGCCAGATGTCCAGGCCCGATCACGCAGTCGTTCAGGTTTAGGATATTGATGCCGCCCGCCCGGATGCATATCCATGAGTCCATGGAGCCCACCGAGCCGCACATCACTTCCAGGCCGCCGCGCAGTGGTGTCCACTTATTCAACCGTAACTCCCGAACAGTGGAGTACCCCAAACCCTGAAGTACCTTCGGAATGCGCGGCGATGCGTGTCTCTGGTACAGCATCGTCAGGCGCTTCCTCTGTTCGGGGTCAACGCTCTTGAGAGTGGGGAAATGGAGGTGATCGGGGTGTTGGTGCGAGATCCAGACGTAATCGATCTTCTCCCATTTGACGGCAGCCGCAGGGCTCAACAGAGCCCACCCCCGGTTGAATGCTTTACCGAACAACCATGGATCGCATAAGAGGGTGGTTCCATGATTCTCGATACTAAAACTGGCGTGACTCACAAACCGAATTTTCACGGAAGTCCTTCAAGTAAACAGTGCAATCGTGAACTGCCGTTGTTCCTAGATTAGGACAGCCGAACAGATAACTGCGGGTTGATTGGGCGCACCCAGCACACCTTCTGATCAGCATGGCCCACTCAATAGGCAGCAGAGTTGGTTTCCACAGCGGAACTCTGGGGCAGCAGAGATGAGTAGAAAGAGAGCAAGACCTGCTCCTCACTGGACCAGCTAAAACGCTCCTGAACCGCTTGGCGCCCGCGGCGTCCCATTGCTTCTGCTTCGGTGAGATTTGTAATCAGGTACTCAATTGCAGTGGCGATCGCGCGCGTGTCGAAGGGATCGACCAGCAGACCGCACCCAGCATCTTCTATGATTTTCCGCCACAATGGGAAGTCCGAGGCGATCACAGGAACTCCTGCGGCCATGTATTCGAACAGCTTGTTCGGTTGTGAGACTTCGTGGCTCTTTTGAGGATGCGACACGATCAATCCGGCCCGCACACGTTCGAGCAAAGAGGCAGTGCCCATACGGTCGAGCCGGCCACGCCAGTGTACATGCTGCCATGACGAACTTGCCGCGAGGTGAGTCTTGAGTTCCTTTACGTAAAACCAGCCCGCTAATTCAAGTTTTGCGCCAAGAGTGCGCGGCAGCAGGTCCATTGCCGCCAACATCTCACGAATACCACGCTCTTCCGAGATCCCGCCGATGAAGGCAACAGAGAGATCGCGGTTTTTCCACTCCGAGCCCGCGGCCGGAGGGTATTCATCCAGAAGCGCATAGTTGTTCACTACAATTGTATTGCTGTGCATTGCATAAAATCGGTTTGCAATTGCCGGGGTAGCGGTGACCAATCCGCTCATAGTTTGCGCGGCTGCATTCTCAACCTGCTCCACGATCCACATCAAGGGCTTTCGGAGGTGTTTCGGAACATACGGTTTAAAGAGCACATCTCTGGGAAGATCCTCGTGAATATCGTAGATAACCCTTTTCCCAACCGCGCGCAGTAACAACCCGACGAGGAGAAGCTCTGGATCGTGAAGATGGTAGAGATCACCGGCGGCGCGCATTGCTTCTCTGGCGATGAAGACCAGACTTACCGTACTTCTTTGCAGCCGTCCACCCCTCCGGTTCAATCCTCGTATCGCGACATTGTCAACTGTTCCGTTGAACTCGAAATTGCCGATTTCGACAACTTCGTAGCCCGCACGTGCGAGAGAGCGGCACTCCTTGTGGAAGATGCGTACATCGAAGCCGCTGTGTGCGGAGGTGAGATGGACGACGCGGATGGTCATTTCGTTAGTAGCTTGGGACATGGCTAAGTTCCCGGGGTGGGACAGCATGGTAGACCGCACGCCTGGCCAGCAACCCGCACTTATCCCATGCCCAACGTCGTTCCATGGAGTCAAACTCGGCAGGAGTGATGGTTGCATCTCCGCGCTCACTGCGGAGAAAGTCAAGCAAGGTGGATACCGGCACGAACCAGCCCTGTCTCTGCGCGAGCCGGCGCAGCAGCTGTTCTACTCTGGGCTCAACCCTTCCGTCCTTCACGAAGCCGCATGCGAAATGCGTGTACATGATGCAGACACCGCATTCAGCTTCGAGTTGCTCCTGATTCGCCTCACTGATCGTCTTGCAGAAACTCGTCGCGTCTGGCCCGTAGCAGCTGCTGAACCAATATTTGACGAATGGCCGAAGTGGATCACGATAGGGCATCGTCGGATTCGCACGGTCAAGGTTCACTTCGCGGAAGACAAAATTGCGGACATAATCGATCTTGTCGCGGCAAAGGTCACCCCAGAAGTATGGACTTTTCGGTGTATGCCCTTGGAAGGGGCGCCCCTGCCGGAATGCTGCGAGTATCCTGTAAAGAGGCCGTAATCTGTTGAAACGCGCCTCTCCCCAATAGATATTTTCGAGATTACGCGAATGATTCGCGTGAATCCGCGGACTGTAGCCAATCAGACGATGGAACTCTTGGAGACCCTGCTCGACCACTTCGCGGGTTGCATGATGATTTCGGACACCGTGCATAGCGATCTCAAAGCCCTTGTCCCGAAGTTCCAGTATGAAGCTCAGATATTCCGGGTCCTGCAGGCTCGAGCCACCGTGCCAGCCATCGGGAACGCTCGCGAGTGACCACACAGATTTCGTGGTGCACATCCCGAGTTCAACCAGGAGCCTGTAGATAGGGCCCACATTTTCGATTGTGCTCAGGTCTGTATCATCATAGATGGCAAACGCGAACCGTTTGTTTTCCGGGAACCTGCTCATGGATTACCCTCTACCAGGGCGCGGCAACGAACAAAGCAACGAAGTAAGGTTTGCAGCAGAATGGCCGCAGTCACTGCGATAGGTCCAACGACGTGCATAATCGGAGTCGAGCCGTGCCTTCAGCGGGAGAGCATCCAAAGCATCCAGAGGCACGGCAGCTAGCAAGCACTCCTGCTACCACAGGATGTGCGAACCTCGCCCTAGAGTGAAAACCCCTCATATCCCTACCCGATACAATTATCCAGCCATACCCGGCCGCAAACGCCACGACGTACAAGATGCAGGTATCCCTATCCGGGTCCGCAATGCATTCGCCGAGCCAAGGGCCTCTTTGAACCGATGGTGCGTAAGCCGTTGTAGATTGGATATGCATAACTCACGCCCAACCGTAGTCCACATGCAGTTCTTGTGACCAACGAATAATGTTCAACCAGCGCCATACCCGATGGTCAAAGCGCTGTCGGCCATTCGAGATCGCATTCCATTCCCCGCGCATGCTTCTAAGATCAAGAAAGGGCAATGACGACGCAGCCTCGCTGGCCAAAGTGGATTGCACCATGCTATCGACAGCTTTTAACCATTCCCGCTCAGGTGTAGCAAAACCTATTTTGTCCCGCCGGTCGAGAATGCAATCCGGAACAATCCCCCGCATTGCATGGCGGAAGACCGCCTTTGTAGTTCCGTTCTTGGCGATAATGTGTTCTTCCGGGATCGACAGCATGAATTCTGCAAGCTTTGGCGTAAGGAATGGCACCCGACTCTCGATAGAGAACGCCATTGAGTTGCGATCTTCGTAGCGAAGCAGATGCGGCAAGCTCGTGGCAAATAGTGTGCGTACTAACGTTTGCCGCAACACGTCCGGATTTGCGCAATAATTCACATGATACGATTCGATACCCTGCTTTCGAAACCAGGAGGCTCTTACCCATTTGGGCATAAGCTGTTTTGCCACTACAGCCCGCAATGGCCCCTGAAGAGAATGCGGCAAAAGATAGTCAGCACTCCAAAGCAGCAGCCAAAGCACGTCCGCGTTTGGCGATCGCGAGGCTCCACAGAGCAGGTCGAACGCATCACTGAATCGCTGTTGTCGTATTAAAGACGCAAACCGCGCGCTAATGTAATATCGATACCCACCCAGTAACTCATCAGCTCCCTGACCATCAAGCATTACCTTGATACCCCTCTGACGCGCCAATTGGAAGACTCGGTACTGTGCGTAGATACTGGTGCCAGCAAACGGCTCTTGTTGGGCCCTGAGAAGCGCGTCTAAATCACGAACGAATTCGGATGGCCGCGCCCGGACCTTGTGCACCTGGGCACCGGCCGCTTTGCCCACAATATCGATCCACTTCTCTTCACTGAGAATGGAATCGTCGGCGATATAGCTAACCGCATGGATCTCCACCTCTGGGGCTACCTTGCGCATACAAGCCACGACCGCGGATGAGTCGATTCCACCTGAAAGGGCCGTACCCACGGGGACTTCACTTCTCAAGTGCAAACGGATACTCTCGAGAAATAATTCGCGCAACTGCTCGGCGGCTTGCTCGAACGAAATGTTGGTGGAGGGTAGCAACTCCGGTCGCCAATAACGCTGGGGAATTGCTGACGTCGGATCGTCGATGGAGATCTCAATGTAATGAGCAGCCGGAAGCTGTTGAAATCCGTCAAGCAACGTGGAGGAGCCCTCATCCGAGAGGCCGTGCCGCAAATAAAGAAGCAGGTTATATGGGTTTACCTGCCGTTTCACATCAGCGAGTTTGAAGAGGGTGTTCAACTCAGATGAGAACGAAAGACAAGCAAACGAAGTGGAGTAGTACAACGGTTTAATTCCAAAGAAGTCTCGGGCCAATAGGACTGTGCGTCGCTGCACATCCAGAAGCGCGAATGCAAACATTCCAGTGAATCGCGGCAACGCTCCAATCCCCCACTGCTCATATGCGGCAAGCAACACTTCAGTGTCTGACTGAGAGTGGAATCGGTACCCAGACTTCGCCAGTTCATTCCGCAGCTCTAGGTAATTGTAGATTTCGCCATTGTAGACAACATAATAGCGCTCTCCGCGACCCATAGGCTGCCAACCAGCGGCGCTCAGATCAAGAATGGACAGGCGCCGATGGAACAGTGCGACCTCGCAAGCTTGGTCGCCTGCCGGCCATTCCCTGCCCAGGCGCACATCACCTTGCGAATACAGCAACCAACCCTGATCATCCGGGCCGCGATGTTCGAGCGATTGCAACACAGCGGGAATACGAGCAGTCGCGTTGCTTGATAAGCGCGTAATAAACCCCGCAATTCCGCACATGACTTTCTCCGTGCCTCTCCACTGCCATTCAGATGCTTCGCTAACGGTTCGCTACATCGAGTTGGGCATCAGCGTTGGTATCTACTCATGCCAAGTTCGGTAACCAATTGATACCCTGGACCGGTATTTTCGATTGTTCTCAGGTCTATGTCGTCATAGATTGAAAATGCGAACCATTTGTTTTCCAGGAACCTGCTCATCGATTACGCTCTACCAGCGCGCGGCCACGCGCAAAGGAACAAACAAAGGTCCGCAGCAGAATGCCGCAGTCACCGCGAAACGTCGCACGCCGCGCATAATCGAGATCGAGACGTGCTTTCTGCGGGAGCAACTCTTCTACATAGAAGCCGATCAAATGATCTGGGGCGACAGCTGCCAGCAGGCGTTCCTCATCGCAAAATGCCAGACTAGCAGCACCTGTGATACCGGGAGTGAGCGCCAGCACCGCCTGATCTTCAACAGAAGCTAGAGCCCAGAACTCTTCGAGATCGGGCCGGGGGCCGACCAGCGTCATATCGCCGCGTATCACATTGAGGAGTTGCGGTAGCTCGTCGAGCTTCCATTTGCGCAGCCAGCGGCCTGTAGGAGTAATGCGTCCATCGCCAGTCCGCGTTACGCGTGGTCCAGTTGCAGGCGCGCTTACCTTCATAGTGCGAAACTTGAGCAACTGGAACTTCTGACCATCCCGGCCGAGCCGCCATTGACGGAAGAAGATTGGCTTACCAGATGTGATCAGGATCAATGCTGCAATCGTGACGATGATCGGAGAGACTAGGATGAGTCCTGCTATGGCCACCATACAGTCCGTCAAGCGCTTGCCAAAACTCAGTGACCAGCTCGAGAAGAAAGACGGTTGAATAGACGCATAGATATTGGCAGCCACAGGATTCTCTCCCTTCGCTTAGATTGCGTCCACCAGCACGCGCCGGCGGTTTTTCACGACGATACGCTCGACTGTTGCCATGACTCGTTCCACCTCAGAATTGCTCATATCGGGGTAGATGGGCAGGGAGAGGCAGCGGGTATAAGCGTCTTCCGCGTGGGGGAAATCTCCCTTTGAATAGCCAAATGTCTGCTGGTAATAAGGATGGAGGTGAAGTGGAATGAAATGAACGCTGGTGCCGATACCACATTCTTTCAACTGACGTATCATTTCGCTCCGATTGATCTTGAGCATTGACGGGCGGAGCCGCAGGATGAAAAGGTGCCATGAATGAGTCTTATCTGAGCTCACGGCCGGCGGCATCTCCAACTCATCGACCTTTCCGAGTCTGTGCAAATAGGTCTCGGAGATCTCGCTGCGTCTCTGGTGGAATGCATCCGCCTTTTTCAGCTGAACCACGCCGATGGCCGCTAGCAGGTCGGGCATATTCGCCTTGAGGCCGGCATTGACAATCTCGTAGTACCATGAACCCTCGCTGGTGTACCGCTTCCAGGCATCGCCGCTTATGCCATGCAATCGCATGATCGATGCTCGCTTTGCAAAGTCCTCATTGTTGGTGGCGAGCATGCCCCCTTCTCCGCTGGTGATCGTCTTGGTGGCATAAAAGCTGAAGGCTGTGAACTCGGAAATGGAACCGATCCGTTTGCCGCGATAACTGGCCGGCACTGCATGTGCAGCGTCCTCGATCAAATGGAGCGACTTTGCTTGCGAAAGCTTCTGGAGGGCTTGGAGATCGCAGGGCTCCCCTGCCAAATGCACTGGAATGATCGCCTTGGTGCTGGACGTGATTCTGCGTTCCGCGTCAGCCGGATCTATATTAAAGCCACCAGGCACACTATCGCACAATACCGGTCGGGCGCCGCAATGTGCAACTACTGCGGCGGTCGCAGCGAAGGTGTAACTCGGGACAACTACTTCGTCTCCCTCTCTGATTCCGGCAGCATCGAGAGCCAGGTGCAGTGCAGCGGTACAAGAATTGACTGCGACGGCGTATCGGCTCCCTACATAAGCGGCAAATTCACGTTCGAACTGCTGCGTCACGGGTCCGGTAGTCAACCAGCGCGAATCCAAAACGTGTTGTACGGCCTCCGACTCCTCGACGCCGATCGAAGGGCGATGAAATGAGATAAAGCTATCTGCCATTGCGTCTCACCATTTCGGAGTGAAATCTGATTTAGACGGTATGAGCCTTCGTCGTTACGCGGCTACAGGGGACGCCACCGTAATCTCTCGGCAATGGCCATCTTCAATAAGATAGGCGCGCGCGCAAGCAGAGCAGCGGGGTTGATTAGAATCAGCGAGCCGCGTTCCACAGATGCACATCCAACCTTCCCGAGTCGCCGGGACACCCATTACTAGCGCGTAGTCTGGAACATCTTTGGTTACGACGGCGCCTGCGGCCACGAAACTGTACTTCCCCAGGGTCACGCCACAGACGACCGTCGCATTTGCACCGATAGTAGCCCCCTGCTTAACGAGGGTAGTCTTGTACTCGTGCTTGCGCTCCACGTGGCTACGGGGATTTACCACGTTTGTGAAGACCATAGAAGGACCGCAGAATACGTCATCTTCCAGCACCACACCCGTGTAAACAGACACGTTGTTCTGGATTTTCACACGGTTGCCGATGCTCACACCAGGGCTGACTACAACATTCTGTCCGAGATTGCAGTTCTGGCCAATGCGTGCGCCTTTCATAATGTGGCTGAAGTGCCAGATCTTCGAGCCCGGGCCGATCTCGCAGTCCCTATCGATCACCGCTGTTCGATCGGCGAAGTACGTGGGTGTCGCCTCCCGAACCGGAACCATCGTCGCGTGCGAGTGCAGGGAACGCTCACAGGCTTCGAGCACCTCCAGGACTTGTATCCCACTGCGGCCATCCGTCCGTGCAGTACTGCGCGTAACGATGCTCTCGATGAAGTGTTCGCATTCCTTTCTGAGCGGTTCATCCGGCGGAAGCGGCACGACTTGCCCCTCATCCCGGCGGGCGACTGGGTGACGATTGACCCAATCGATGCGGTGCGAGTAGAGAGATAGCTTGCGCTCCTTTTCGACATCATCGAAGACAGCTGTCTTGCTAGTCCCTACGATAACCAGCTTTTGCTCTTTGAATGGATGAAGCCAGCTAACGAAAATGTGCGCCTTGACACCGCTCTCGAATTCACAGGCAGTCAGGGTCGTATCGAAGATCTGCGGATTGATGTAGGCCCCGCCTGTGGCCGTGACACTTGTCGGAGTTTCATCTAAGAGGAACAGGATGGCGGAGATATCGTGTGGAGCGAAGCTCCACAGTATGTTCTCCTCGGTGCGCAGCTTGCCCCAGTTAAGACGGGACGAGTAGATGTACTGAATTCGGCCGAGCTCGCCCGAGCCGATCAACTCCTTCAACTTCAGGATTGCTGGGTGATACTGCAGAATGTGGCCGACCATCAGAATGCGGCGCTGTGATTCTGCAAGGTCAACGAGTTCTTTTCCTTCCTCCACCCGCAGCGCGAGCGGTTTCTCGACGTAGACATCCTTTCCAGCAAGCAGGAATTCCTTCGCTATCTGATAATGCTGGACGGCAGGCGCCGCAATGGCAACCGCTTGAATATCGGGGTCACGGAGGAGCGCCTCGAGTGACGAGCAAGTATTAACCCCAAAGAGTGTGTACGCCTCGCCCAGAGCCTCGGAGCGCGTATCGCAGACGGATTTCAGGACACCAAGTGCGTGGAAGTTCCGCACCAGATTCTTTCCCCAGTACCCATTTCCGATCACAGCGATATTAGGAAGCATGTCTACCCTCGAGCAATGACTCGTTGTTATCTATTTAGGTGTGTTGCGAGTAAAAGCTGGCGATGGCGGCCACAACCGCTTGCTGGTCCTCTGCCGTTAACTCGGGATAGATAGGCAGGGAGAGCACCTCGTTGCAGGCAGCCTCCGCTTGCGGAAATGCGTCATGACGGTAGCGGAGATATGCGAACGCGGGCTCCAGATGAAGCGGGCTCGGGTAATAGATTTCAGTGGAGATGCCGTGCTCGCGCAGATATTCACTTAACTGATCCCTGTGAGGTGCCCTGATGGTGTACTGGTTGTAGACGTGAAAACTGCCATTCCCAACGCACGGCAACGAAATCCGCTCAAGCAGACCGTACTCTGCAAAAAGGTCGTGATACCGGCCGGCATTCCGTCGCCTACCTGCTGTCCACAGGTCCAGGTGACGAAGCTTCACACGAAGGATTGCAGCCTGCAGTGCATCTAGCCGGCTGTTTATGCCAATGATTTCGTAGTGATACTTCCGCCTGGTGCCATGCACGCGCAATATGCGGACAGCTTGTGCCAGTTGGGGATCGTTTGTGGTGATTATCCCCCCATCGCCAGCGCCACCTAAGTTCTTGGATGGGAAAAAGCTGAAGCAACCAAAGCATCCGAGGGCACCAATTCCCTTCCCGTACCACTGGGAGCCGATCGCCTGGGCAGCGTCCTCAACCACTGGGAGCTTGCGTTGCCGGGCAAGCTCAAGTATCACATTCATATTCGCCGGGAGGCCAAATAGGTGGACCGGCATGATAGCGCGGGTCCGACGGGTCATGGCTGCTTCTAGCTGCCGTTCGTCGAGATTAAAGCTCTCAGGGTGGATGTCTACAAACACTGGACGCGCTCGGAGACGAGCGATTGAACCCGCTGTTGCCCCGAAAGTGAATGGAGTCGTGATGACCTCGTCGTCCGGTTCAATCCCGAGCGCCATGAGCGCGAGGAGAATCGCATCTGACCCGGAGCCGCAGCCGATGGCAAACTTTGTGCCCACGTACTGCGCAATCTCAGCCTCGAACTCTTCGACTTCCGCACCGAGAATAAAATGCTGCGATGCAAGGACGCGATGCACGGCATCTAGGATCTCGTTCTGAATCTCGGCATATTGTGTCTTGAGGTCGAGAAAAGAGACACGGACAGCCGAAGGAACTTTCGTGGTCGGGAGTTCTGATCGAGCTAATAAGTGCGTAGCCACGTAAAATCTCCATTTTTAGGCTGGCTATTGTTTGCACTGACCAGCAGTTAAGAGCAGCACACGTAAAATACTTCTCGATTTCTGGTGTCGCTAGTGAAGTTGCTCGCGATTGCACTCCAAAAAGGGCTTACAGCCGACAATGGAGCCCAACGAGCTCAGTAGCTGTAGGCGCCATAGCCAGTGCGCTCGTCAACACCATTTAGAACGACGCTTAGAATCGGCGCAGAGTTGATTGTTTCCAGCAGTTCCATACTCCGCGTAATCGCCCCCCTCGGCGTTTGACCTGCGCGTCCTACCAAGATAACGCCATCCACATGAGTGGATATCGCGAGCCCATCAGCATAGGGCAGGATGGGCGGCGTATCGATCACGACGAAATCAAAGCGATTTCGCAGGCGTGCGATCACTGCCTTCATGTGTCCGTCGCTGAGACGTTGGATGGCAATGTGCGTCGGGTTGATGGCGGGGATGATCGTAAGGTTTTCGACCTCGCTCGAGGCACAGGCGACCTGATCGATTGTCGCGGAGCGATTCAAGAGGTGTTCTAATCCGAGCCTGGAGTTCAGGTGGAAGCTGGGGCCGACCGCCGGCTTGCGCATATCTGCATCGACGAGACAAGTACGCCCATGCTTTGCTATGGTGATCGCCAAGTTTATAGCGAGGGTAGTCTTGCCCTCCCCTGGTAATGGAGAAGTGACGACAAGTACTCTGGGAAGATGATTGGGATCGGAAAGAAAGAGGATCGTTCGCAGGGTGTGGACCGCCTCTGCTTCAGGTGAATTTGGACGTTGCAGCACATAGCATTCGCGCGCGGCGGATTCACCTTCATCCAGCGGCACGAGCCTCCATCGATTGCCCCCCAGCAATCCCTGTCTCTCTACCCCGTTGTGAATCGCAGGCACCACGGCAACAGATGGAAGGTTAGCCCACTCCCGAACGTCATCGGGGCTGTGGATGCGGTCCTGCATATGGTCTCTGACGAATGCTAGTCCCACGCCGCCAATCAGCCCAAGCAGGGCTCCAGCCAAGATGTTCAAAGAGCGATGCGGACGCGTAGGATGATCCAGCACACGAGCCTGATTGACAATATGGATGTTGCTAGACTTCGAGGCTGCAGTTATGCCGGCTTCTTTGACCTTGGCGTAGAGCGCGTCGTACAGATCACGGTCTGCTTGCGCCTCTTTCTTCAGAACTTCGTATTGCGATAACGTCGTCAGGTCCGTGGTCGCATGTTTGACCTGCCCGGATAACGACTGCTCGCGTGCTTTTGCGGCGCGGTAATCTGTCCACAGCTCCGACACGATCCCTTTCTGCTGCCCAGTGATTGCATTCTGCAATTCATCTACCTGGTTCTGCAGCTTGCGCACCTCTGCATGGTTTGGACCATAGATCACACTCGCTTGGGCAAGCTGGGCCTCCGCTTCAGCACGCTTCTGGGTCAGTTGCTGAATTACCAGGCTGCTGCGTACCTGTGGAAGCGAATCCGGGTTTCGGGAGGGAGCCAGGAAGGATTCAAACTGGATGCGATCCGCTACTGCTTGGACCAGCTGTTTATTCAGGTCCCCCATCTTCTCACTATAGGTATTGGTGTTCGGGTCCACGTCTGCGATGCCTGTTTTTTGACCGAAGTCGGCGAGTGTCCGCGCCGCACGCTCCATCTTCTCGCGTATGTCATCGAGTTGGCGTGATAGCCACACTGCAGACTCCGCAATAGCCTTATTGCGAGTCTCGAAGTTTTTCTGAACCAAGAGCTTCATCAAGGTATTGACGACGCTGGCAGAGAGCTGGGGATCATACGAGCTGAATGCGACCATGACCAAGCGGCTGGACGGATCCCGTCGAACGGATAGATGCGAGCGTAATCCGCGGAGCGCAGCGTTCTCCCTTGCTGTAACCGGGTCTGAGTTGGCCGTGCCTAATCCGTGACTCGGCAGCTTGCCTGTGATTTCAGGATTTCTATCCAGGTGGAGCTCCGCGATCGTTGCGAGAGCCAGGTCGTCCGTCTGTAGCTTTTCGGCCTCGGTGGAGATGTACTCCGCATCAATGAGGCCCGCGCCGGCCGCGTCCAGAGAGAAGACCTCTGAACCAGGCGGATCAATCTGTAGTTTGCCCTCTGGTTCGTATATCGGCCGCATGGCAACCGTGGCAGCCGTCACTATGGCAAAGACGACGACAGCAAAGGTGACTACCGTACGCCACTGGTTCGACAGCACGCCAAGTGCCCGCTGCCATTCCGTCGGCGTCCGTCTGGGGATTGGACGCACTCTTTCACTTCTCGGATCGCGCGCTTGATCCTTGAGCAGATCATAACTGCGTTGCCCGGAAGCCATATCCATCCACGACTTGCGATGAGTGGTCCGCGACGTCCTGTGATGCATTGTGGCACGCGTCTGTGACGGGCGGGCAGCGCCCTCCTGCACTCCCGAAGGAAGTAGCCCAGCTGTTGTGCTGTCCCCGTTATAGTTGCTAGCACTCATGTCAGGCATACCTCGGTAGGTTATCTGTCACTCTAGTTGGAGGAATTGATTGCCCTGAGGACCACACAACCATATTCCCGGCCGTTCGTATCAGCGCGCAATTTTAACGAGCTTGCTGCATTATTTTTCGTTTCCAGCGCCTGGCACCACTACCGCTTGAAATCATCTTACGAGCCAGGAGGCCCTATCCTCATACCTTGGCAAGAAGGCAAAGCTCCGCCAACCTTAATTGCATCGGTATATCCCGTAATTCCATTTACCTCAGTAATTTATGTGTGGGGAGGGGTCTAATTCGTGAACGTCAAGGTTCAAACATGGACTTCATTCCACAGCCAATTTGATCAGCAGCGCATTTTGTCAGACTCCGTCACGCTCATACTTCCACGGTTTCGTCAGCAGATATCAATTCTCAGTCCGGAAAAACAGTTCCGGAGTCTCTACTCACATTTCGGAACGGGAGCCACACTAGGCATTTCACGATTTCATGTCGGTGTGGCAGCGCACATAACTCATACAATTTGTGCAAAGACTTTTTACGTTACATTTCTTCATTCGGTAATAACAAGCGTTAAACCACATAACTATTGCGCTATGCATACCTTCTTACACGCGAATTGTGATTTAACCCTTTGCTGGCTATATGCACAGCTCGTAACTTGGAAGCGCCACCATGCCCAACAACGATCGATCAACGTGCTCTCGACACTCTTAATCTCGAACTTCGCGACTGAAACCTTGTTTCGCGGTGCTCAGTACAAATGCAGGGTATTCTTAATAGCGGCCATAAACTGCGATTCCGGTGGCCGTTTGCAGAATCGCCTCGAGACCTCGCCGGGTCGCAGACTTGGCAAGGCTGTTAGGAACAAACACAATATCGTCTGGTTGCAGCTCTAGATCAGGGCTCTTTGCTGCAAGAATTGTGTCCAAAGGTATCGGTATCTCTTCGGGAGAACGCGTAGCCTTGCGGATCAGCTTCGCCGATTTGAGGGAAGCGGTGGAATTAGTGCCATGCGCCATAGCGATAGCCTGAAGAACGGTCAAATGAGGGTTATCCAGAATGATTCCAGTGGGCTCCTTCACATCTCCAACCACGTATACCATTCCAGCCTTCGAAACCTCGATCGTATCGCCTGGCTGCACCGTCCTATTGTTCATAGTTCGCCCGTTATCCTGCGAAAGCATTACAGTTTCGGGGCCATCGGGCTGATCGCGATGAGTAATGCTGACGCTTTTCCCTGCTTTTGGCGTGGTTCCCCCCGCGGCGGAGATGGCGTCGAGCAGTGTTCGGTGCCCCAAAAGCGGGTATATGCCTGGCTTTTGTACTTCGCCCAAGATTGAGATGCCTTGAGTGGCATACTCCTTTACAAACACCGAAACCTGCGGATCATTGAAGAAACCACGTTTCTCAAGATTTTGTGCAATAGTACTTTCGGCCTGCAATGTCGAAAGTCCAGCAACTTTTATGTTGCCGACCATTGGCAAGGAGGCATACCCGGACGAACCGACGCGCACGTCATAGCGATATTCCGGAGCCCCAGCGACGCTGACCGCAAGTAAATCTCCACTACCCACGATCACGTCTTGGGGCGTATCGGAGACTTGGAACGGCAAAGTTGATTTCAGCACAACCGGTCCGTTCTGCCCTACACTGTTCGAAACGAGGATAAGCTGAAGAAGAGCGAAGGTTAGAATCAGTCGAGTCTTGTGCATAATACTCCTCGTTTAGTTGGACAACCTCTGATTACTCCACGCTCATCCGTTGGGTCAAGGACTGGACAGGCTGCGCCACTCTCCGCGATCACGTTTGGCTGATGGACGGTGCGCGTTGCTAACGACCGCAAACAGAGTTCCAATTCCATAGGACACATGTAAAAATAGAAAACTGATAGGCATTAGCAAGGCTGCGACCGACCTTTCTCTAATTGCAACCTGGCTTGCAGCCGAAATACTTGCACTGCAATACGTTGCGCCAAGTAGGAGGAGAGGAAAGCGCAACCAGAATCCGACATTGTCCGGGCTATTCATCGAGAAGATAAATGTCGGAAGGCTTAGCAAAAGAACGAGGACAAAAACTCCTGGTACGAAGTGCCGTATTGACATAGCCGAGGTATTGGCCCTAAAGCTGATAATGTTCCAGAAGCCCGCTTTGAATGCATACTTTACAAGCGCCACCACTGTGGGGCTGACAAAATACTCGCAGTACGTTTTGTCCGTAATGTAAAGCTTGTAGCCACGAGCACGTAGCCTTTGGCTAAGATCATTGTCCTGGTTGCGATCTAACTGAGTGTTGTACCAGCCAACCTCGAGAAGAGTGCTCTTCAAAAAAATGGGATAGGGAATGGTGTCGGCGAAACCCGCTTTCCGCGTTCGCATAGAGCCCGTCGAAGTACCGAATGGGTGGGCCAATGTCCAGGCAATCAGCTGTGCCTGCAATCCGTCACCGCTGGGCCGGGTGATCTCGCGTCCGCTACAGCCCCCAGCCCCATGGACCCTTAGTTCTTCTAGGCACGTGGCAATGTAGTCGTTTGCATAAACAGTATGTGCACCAAGAATGCAGATGTACAGTCCTTGAGATTCTTGAATACCCAGATTGAAGGCGTAAGGTGTTTTCTTCCACTTGTTGATTAGAACTTTTATTCGAGAGTCCGCACTAGAAATCCGGTTAACAATCTCCCGGGTTGAATCTGAAGAGTCGCCATCCACAACGATGATTTCCAGCTTGCAATTATAGGTTTCTTGCTGCAAAAGCGATTTCAGAACGGCTTCTATGTGGTGTTCTTCGTTGCGAACAGCCAATACCACCGAGACAAGAGGGCGGGATTTAGTGTCCATTCAGATAGCCTACCGTTAAGACTCTACTTCGTTACTTTAAGTTCATAGGCCATGAAACCCCAGTAATTTGTGCAGCGTCTGCTCATTAACAGCGAACGATCTTGGATGAGGAGATGCCGGATGTGGCATTGCGCGTGTCGATCACGAGCTGGGCTTCCGCGACGATTCGATGATAGTCATACTCGGAATGATCGGTGATGATAATCACACAGTCGTATTCGCCGAGCCTGTCCAGTGGCATACGTTGCATCTGAAGATTGTACTTGCGCCCCTTTCCAATTGTGGGGAAATAGGGATCGTTATAGTCAACGAGAGCGCCCCGTTCTTGCAGGGCCTCAATAATTGTGATTGCCGGTGACTCGCGAAGGTCATCGATATCCTTCTTGTAGGAAACACCCAGAATCAAAACCCTGGATCCGTTCAGAGCTTTGCTCCGAGCATTGAGCGCTTCCACAACAAAGTCGACCATGTGGTAGGGCATGGCCGTGTTGATTTCTCCAGCGAGCTGAATGAAGCGAGTCGAAAAATCAAACTCTTTCGCCTTCCATGAGAGATAGAATGGATCGATGGGAATGCAGTGACCGCCCAGGCCAGGCCCAGGATAAAACGGTTGGAATCCGAACGGCTTGGTAGCCGCGGCTGCAATGACCTCCCAAATATCAATGCCCATTCGCAGGCAGAGCAGCTTCAGTTCGTTGACTAGCGCGATATTCACGCAGCGGTAGATGTTTTCGAGCAGCTTCGTCATCTCCGCGACGGTGGTGTTTGAGACGGATACGGTCCGATGAAAAATCGATCCGTAAAGCACAGTCGCGATCTCACTGCCAAAACGATCTATACCACCGATAATCTTGGGAATATCGCACCGTGCGACGGTGTTGTTTCCTGGGTCTTCACGTTCCGGTGAAAATGCAACAAAAAAGACATCGGTAGCCTCAGCCTTTCCACGCGAGACGTGCAGATTCGATGAGTTACCACGCTCCAACAGAGGTACAACTACTTCCTCTGTTGTTCCCGGATAGGTAGTGCTCTCAAGTACCACTAGTTGGCCGGCCTTCAGATGTGGGGCTATCGATTTTACTGTCTCAGTGACATAGCTGAGATCCGGCTCGCGATACTCCGTCAGCGGCGTGGGCACGCAAATTACGATCGCATCCATTTCGGAAACGCGCGCAAAATCCGTGGTGGCCCGAAAACCGCGGCTCCTGGCAAGAGAAATCTCGGTTTTCGGAATGCGGTTAATATAAGAGCCTGAGGACGCGAGTATATCGATCTTGGTGCCATCGATGTCGAATCCCATTACAGGAAATCCCTCTTCGGTGAACAGTAGCGCTAAGGGAAGTCCGACGTATCCCAAGCCGATGACCCCAATGATCGCGGTTCTCGATTGAAACCTGGCAATGTCTTCTGCGGTCAATGCAGTTGCATTCGATGGCGGGGCTGAAGTGGATATGGGCATGGATACTGTCCTATCTTCGAGTGAATGCGTTGAATGGCCCTGGTCCAAGAACATCGAACATACCGTTAGAAGGCCGGATTCTGCGCCGCAACTGATTAGGAATCAATGGGCTGATAAGAAGCTCCAACTTATCGCTTGAGTATCGGCCGCATCCAACTCAATCAGAATCAGACATCTGAGTGAAACGAGAGAGACAACCGGCCGCAGCTCTCTTTGCGCCGGGGTATTTTGCCTCGTTCTATGTGGAAAGGGCCCAGATCTAATGCTTATCCGATCAAAGGCCGATCGGATTGTCCGGCTTATGTCCCCGAGATCGAACCCGACTCGCTGCCTGCAAGTGTTTTATGGGCTTGAAAGGCACGTCCCAGTGGTGAGGACAGTACTGCTGCAAATGCAGTTAGCTACATGGTTTAGCGCTGATCCTTGCAGTGAGCAGTTGGGGCAATCTGGACACGAGACCAGAGATTGGATTCGAGGTTTTATGAGTGAGTATGGCTGCGCCATTCTTGACCGCATAGCACGTGTCGGTGAAGGGTTTGAGCATTACTAACTTGCGAGTTGAGCATCAGCAGCATCTAGTTCGAGTACAACCGCGCGCTCGATGAGCTCAATTGAGATAACCACCCGTAGCTTCCCTTTGCGGCGAAGAACTCGCCCCGCGAGCCCAGCCAAAGGTCCCGACTTGATCAGCACTTGTTTGCCGGCACTCAAGAACGGATACGGCTCTGCCTTACACACAGATAATGAGACTCGTAGTTTCTCTATTTCATCGTCGGAGAGATCAGCCGGCTTTCCGTTGAAACTCACGAACCGGATGATACCTGGATATCCAAGAATACGAAACTTATCTTTGATACGCATTTTGACAAATACGTATCCAGGGAATAGTGGCAGCTCGACCTCCGCGCGGCGGCGATTCCAACGATGCACTGCGTGATAGAGCGGCAAATACGTCTCGACATCGTGTTGGACCAACCGGTCGGCGATAGCTTTTTCGTGTCGCGCTAGTGTGTAGAGCGCATACCAGTGCGCGATCACATCGGCGCTTGTTACCTGCGAGTTAGTATTTGACAGGGCTCTGCCCATCTTAACCGCCTTGTGGGAATCGGATAAGTTATTGATGTCTTGCTGTTTAGCCGACTTTCTCTTTGAATCGGGGAGGTCTTCTGTTACTTCTAACGTACCGGGGGGGGTACCAGCGAGATACACTAGAGGTTTCTAAAATACGTGTCGGTGTGCTAGCGCACATAAGCGACCAATTTCGCGGAGCACAAAAAACCACACAATAACTGCGTGCCGTGATTCCCGGATCCGCTGCTCCACAGATGTGTACTGTGGGCCAGCAGGATCTCTTTGCCGAGATCCTTCACGCTAGAACCATGTAACGAAGCGCACAGACAGGGATCACGATCGGTTGATAGAGAACGGTCGAGGATGAAGGGTGATGAGCTCGGAAAATCGACGGCCTCAGGTCATCCTGCTATTGGAGGATGTTGAGGAAACCCGCTACCTGCTCGGGGAAATGCTGAAAGGCGACAACTATGAAGTAGATCTCGCAAGAGATGAGGAAGACGCAATCTGGAGAGCCCGTCTCAGAACTCCGGATCTGATTCTGATCAGCCTCGGTCTCAATGATGGAGAGCTCATCGCAACCGCTCAGCGAATACGGAATGCAGCCGATCTGGGGCAAGACATCGCGTTAGTCATCTTCTGCGTTCCAACGATTCCAGAGGGAGCTGAATTGGAAGTGAACAAAAATATCTATATCACGCGACCTGACAACTTCGATCAACTCAGACACTTTATTCGGCAGCTTTTGGGTGTGCGGTCGTTGAGCGACTTACCGAATGCTCGAGATTATTAATTCCACTCTGCTCCAATGCCTACTCACCTCAACTCCTTGAACTCCGAATGGTCAGTTTTAGTGATCTTTGTTCGGTGAAATGATGCGCCCGTCCAGCTGAAAATATCCTTCGTTTGCGTGGTACGGTCACAGCGACTTCACGGCGACAGCTTGATCAGGGGATGCTTTTCGCGGTTGTAAGCGAAGACGATCCAGTTCATCTTCGACGATCTGATAGCACTCGCAGACGATCTCTTCCAATCCTCCGCGATCGAGAATCTTGATGTGACCCCTGGAGTAATGGATAAGACCTGCATCTTGCAGGCGACCGGCGGCTACGGTCACGCTTTCCCGCCGTCCGCCCAACATATTGGCAAGGTATTCTTGCGTCATAAGGATTTCAGAGCGATTCACCCGGTCATGACACAAGAGCAGCCATCGGCAAAGCCGCTGCTCCACGGAATGCAGCCGGTTACAGACCGCCGTTTGTGCGATTTGCGTGATGAGCCCCTGCGTATACCGTAGGAGTGTACGTTGAAGCGGCCCCGCCCGCGCAAATTCTGCCTGCAACACCCGTGCGGGCACTTTGAGCGCATTCCCACCGATCTGCACAACTGCCCGGTGGGCCGCAGTACCCGCTCCCAGGAGAACTGAAAGTCCGATGATCCCATCGTTTCCGACCAAGGCTATCTCGGCAGTCGAACCCTCTTGGGTCGTGCAAAGCCATGACACGACACACGTGGTAGGGAAGTAGAGGTAGTCTACGCGCCCGCCGGCCTCATGCAGCACATCACCAAGACTGAAACTCGCTTGTTGCATACTCGGACGAAGACGGGCGAGTTCTTCAGACGAGAAAAAGCCTAGGAGATGATTTTCAGTCGAGCTTTGCGTCTCTGTGGCTCCAAACATGAACGACTCCAAATTGCTGTCACCACCTCGGCTTTTGCGGCCGGGGTGGACTGTACGTAATAACCTTTAGGGCCGGGCCGAGTCACGGCGTCAATATGGCACACCGAGCAGTTTTTGTTTTAGCCTCGAATTGCAACTAACATATAGTCTTTCAGGCATTTCCTGTATGACCAATCACGCTCCACTTACTGTATTATCAAAAACTTATTATTTCTCCGCATTGCGAGGCTCGCGCTCTTCGAGCTGTCCCTTCCCGGATCTATCAGGCCCCACTGACCTTAGCCGGTAGATGACGATCTATGCCCCTTGCGATGCCTCAACTGCCTATCCGGCTCTTTTACTGTTCGACCGGCGCGGTTCTGGCCAAAGAAGCGCACTCCAGGAGAAGAGGCACCGCCGCTGGAATGATCGTTCATCTCCAGCGCAGCTCAAGATGCTTTCAATGTTGCAAGCACAGACAAGAACTCCTCGATGTGATCAATGTCACATACGCCTTGCGACAAATGTGATTGCTGCCTCGAACTCTCGACGAAAAGCTCGCGGCGCAGGATTCGGCGTCGTTTTGATCGAGGCTCAACTGCCTGATCACAGCACGATCCGTTGCTCAAGCGTTTGTCCGCCTCCACTTTTGCTACACTCCTCCCCACTGCTGGTAGGCAGACCTCAAAAGATCGCTTTCCTTTAGATTGGGAATATGGTGGAAACAGACGCTCTCGCTAGTCCACTGCTCTAAAAACAGCCCTAGGGTTTTGGCTCGAATCTGATCTGCACAGGCGCTGGCATTTGCTTCATCCATTGCGATCGAACCGAGCCCCCCTTGAACCAGGGGCCGCGCCATCTCCCCGACACTTCCGCGATCTGGTCTACGGCTTGAAGAGGCTCAAGCCGCAGACCTATCTTCCGCCCGACCAACTCGCTGGAGAATGGCTCAGACAGCCCAACCGTTGATTGAGAGCGGCAGATCCCGGACGCGCTTACTTGTCGCCGCAAAGATTGCGTTGCAAAATGCCGCTACGAACCGTGGAACCCCGGGTTCTCCCGGCACCGGCAGGTGGGGCGTCGCTATCCACGATATATACGTTTGTCTGATAGGGAGCTTCTTTCGTGCGGGCGACGCGATAATCGCCGAAGTTCGATTGGCGAATCACGCCCTTTGTCGCTGTTATCTCCCCAGTGCATACAATGCTGATGCCGAAGACTGCGGCGCCTTCGAATTGAGCGCGCACAGCCTCCGGATTCGCAATCAATCCCGCATCCGCAGCCGTGTTGGGATGGTGATGTTGCCGTTATCCTCCACACTAACTTCAACAACTATCGGCACATAGGCTGCGGTGCACCGCGATTCCGAAACCGGTGCCTTTGTGGCGAGCTTTCCCTCCCGACTTTTCTGCGACTACTTCGAGGACATGACGCAGACGGCCAATATCTACGGGATATTTGTCGTAGGGAGCTCCGTAATTTGGGTATTCCACCCCCTTCAGATCAAGGACGAGACCAGGGCAAACTGGGGGCTACGCAGACGTCGGTCACTCTCGATGGGTTCACTCGCCATGATATTGCGGCTTTGAAGGTGTTACAAATTGTGACGATCTGCTGCGCTTCTGATAGCGTGCACAGCATGATGCAGCTCCCCTGAAATTTATCAATTCCATGCCTGTTTGCGCGCCATCAGTCCGTCGATCTGGCGCCGGCTTCTGGTTCGCTCCGACCAGACAATAGGTGATCTTCATTATGCGCTCCAAATTGTTTCGGCTGGAGCGACTCTCATCTGAACAGTTTTCGGATCCACGGCAAGGATTTCGGCGTGTATCACATCAGTGGACCCGTCTTCAATCAAGATGCCCATAGGATCCGCTTGGTGGATTTTCATTTCCAGCTTGGTGAACGATTTCTCTACGAGTACGACTTCGGTGATCACTGGGAGCACCAGATCCGGCTGGAGCGAATTCTTCCGAGAACAGGAAGACATCTTGCCGGTTTGCATTGGCTGGAGCCGGCGCACTCCGCCAGAGGACTGTGGCGGGGTTTTGGGCGTTTCAGCAACAGAGGGACGAAGCACCCTGGCGGGGCAGGAACTGCTAGATCAAAATATTCGAATGGGCAACTCGGCGAGATTCACAGCCAGTTCCCGAGACGAGTTGCCTGCTGGCGAACGTTCGGGACATCGGCCAGCGCAGCGGCTTGCTTTGAGTTCAAAATCTCGTTTCGTTTGGCTTCGCTGGCCAGCTTGCGCACCGCCGAAAGCCGGACATAAACGGTCGAAGGACTCAGATTGCGATCGAGCAAAGATGCCTAGTCGCCATCAACAACGGCCGCGAGGATCCCTCCTGCCGTTTCCTGGAAAAACGTCCACACTTCATCCAGTGACTTGGCATAGTTTTGCCGGGAGTGTTCCGACTGGACGCTTGCGAGGACCATCTCCTTCAAGCGAACGAAGGACCCCTCCAGCGTCGACCCACTCGACGCGGCAGGATCGAGCACGATAGCGGTGGAGGGCGGATTCATTCTTCCTCCTCAATCTTTTTCTGCGCTTCGCGAACGTCAGCCAGCTCCGTGCGCAACTTTTCGACTACGCCCTCCAGGTTCTCTATCGAGGGGACTTCTGACTGCAGGGGCTGGGGGAGCTCGCGGATCACGCGGTTACGTGGAGACTCTAATGGGTTTGTCGAGATCTCGGAATGCGTACTCGACGATCGGGCCCTTGCGGCTTTCGCAGAGCAGTAGCCCGATTGTCGGGCCGTTCGGACCGGAGCGCAGCAGGTTCTCGACAGCAGAGAGATAGAAATTGAGCTTGCCCGCCCATTCCGGCTTGAAGCGGCCGGTCTTGAGCTCGATTACGAAATCACAGTGCAGGCGGACGTGATAAAAGAGCAGATCCAGATAGAAGGTCTCATCGGCCACCTCGAGCGGAATCTGGCTCCCGACAAAGGCGAAACCGCAGCCGAGCTCGAGCAGAAGATCGCGGAGATGGATAAGGAGACCGCGTCCGATCTCCGGTTCCTTGGCGGTCACGGTCAGAAAATCGAATGGTCGGGGTTTTTGAGAACCTGTTCGGCCAGATCGGAGTCGGGCGGTCGAAGCAACGTGCCTGTCGGATCGGTATTGAGATTCTGTGAGATTTCCGGGTGAAAACGCCGCGGCCTCAGTGAAGCGACTTCGATCAGGCTAATCCATTTGCAAATCGATGGCACCATTCACGGCGGGAGCCAAATTCTGCTCCGTTCCCAGGGTCTGTTGTCTGAACGGAAGCGTGGCCCAGCAGAAGCTGAATCTGTTCCAGCTCCCCGCCCGCTTTGCGGCAGAGTTTGGCGCAGGTGCGGCGCAGATCGTGCGGTGAGAGCCTCCAAGCGAAGCGGCTTGGACATGTTTCAGCACCACCTGCCAGATCGCCTTCTCGTTCGCGATGGCGTTTCCAACGACTCGATCGGCTTTGTTGATCGGCCGGAAGATCTTCCCTGCAAAAAGGTCGGCGGCCACCTGCTCGAGCAGCTGCGATACTCCTGAAGGAGGGCTTTCGAAAAAGGCTGCGGCCGTCGACCGCTCGGGGCCAGGCGAAGAACTTCTCCATGCCAGAGGCGTGGGCTCGGCGGGAGTGCTCCGAGGTGACTCATTGCAGGACGAGGTCGGTCAGCTTCTCTTCCCTGCTTTGTGAGATTCAGAAAGGGCTTTTCGACCGCTTTCTGACCCCCAATAAGCGTTCCCCACGATGACTCTAGGGGCTTCTGGTTGCCACTTGTGCCTCTGTTTTCTATTTGTTACCAGCCATCGATGCCCTCATAACCCAAAGGTCGCTGGTTCAAATCCAGCCCGCGCAACGAAAGTCAATCAAATGGACTTAAGATTGATTTTGGGAGCCTAAAAACGCCCTTAAGATCCCCACAGATCCCCACATTGGGCGGAAGCATCTTTTTACCTTCGCTTCCCTTCTTCCTGGAAAGAACCATCTGCACAACGGCACCGTGTGCCTTCCGCTTCTGCGTCGTGTAAGCATTCCCATACCGCATGGTTGTGCTCACCTGAGCGTAGGCATGTCTACTGCAGTTCACGACCTGAAGGCTGCTACTCCAAGAGCATTATCAAATTTTGCTAGTGCTTATAAGCAAGATTTTCTGCATTAAACCAGGAGGCTCCATCTTAAATGAACCACAACAGTGAACCACAACTGCAACCTGTTCGTATCGTGCGTTTGACGGAAGCGAACGAGGATGCGCTTCAGATCCTTCACGAGTACTACGAGGCAGTCCACGTAGTGCAGCGGGACAAGCCTGGAGCAATACAGAAGATCATTGACGAGACCGCCTCGGGTGTTTGGCTGGCTTATTTGGGAGATGAGGTCGTGGGGTGTGTTGTGCTTCGCAAGCTCGACTCCTATTCGCTTGCCGGCGAATGCAAGCGTCTTTATGTGAAACCTGCTGCACGTGGACACCGCATAGCGGATAAACTGCTCGACGCACAAGAAGAGTACGCACGAAGTCAGGGTGTCGACTGGATATATCTCGACAGCTACGACGATCTGAAGGTCGCGATTACTTTGTATGAAAGGCGGGGATACGTGCCATGCGAACGCTACAATGACAATCCGCAAGCGACGTTATTCATGCGCAAGTGGATTGGACGATAACCCGGTTCCATCATGTC
>DASYBJ010000106.1:0-6964 GCA_036500845.1 Acidobacteriaceae bacterium | reverse complement strand
CTTGAGGAAGAATAAGATGGTGATCTCCATCCAGAAGCGGCTGGGATATGACTGCTTCCACCGCTTCGCCCTTCTGCGAGGTTGCAGATGTTAGGGGCGTAATCAGCCGCGCGTGTACCACGCTGCCCGGCGGTAGCGGGCCGCCGATCGACGAAGCTATCTGCGGCGTCATCATCTCGGTGCCGAAATCCAACGGCGCGTTGAGCTCCGCGAAGTAAACCGTTCCTATGGGAATGTATTGCGCATGAACCGGCAGCTGCGCCTCGACGTATCGTATTAGCCGATGAACGCGGCCCGGCGTCTTGAGCTGCTTCATCGCATTGTCCCACTCCTGCTTGGCCTGTTCCTTGGCCTGTTTGGTTTTTTCGGAAGCCGCATCCTTGATGCCTTTCCTCTCCTTGCTCTCCGCAGCCGCGACGAACCGGATCACCTGGCCCGAACCGGGAGTTATGCTCGTCTGCAGTTGGAAGTGTCTTCCGTCCAGCAGCGCCAGGTCGTTGAAACTTACCTCTACCTTCCGTTCAGGGGTAAAGTCTGCGTCCAATGCAGCGATCGTGCGCTTGCTGCCGGAGATCGCCCCGACCTTGGTGAGCTGCCCGGTTACCTCCGATCCCACGGGGACGACAAGGCGGTCAAACGCATATACCGGCTCTACGATGCGCGCATGAACAGGCTGACCGACTCTTTTCACGCGAATCTCCTGATCTAAAGCTACCTGCAGTGGTGTGCCCCTTGGCACAGAGAGCACAACGGACTGCGGAGAAGAGGGCGTAGTCTGAAACCGGGACGCCGGCGCCGGCATGCGCGCGGAGCCCGGGGAAAGCTGAGGAATAGGAGCCTCTTGAGCTTTCATCGAGCCCAGGTATCCAACAGCGAACAGAATAGCGCAAAGCATGCGTAGAATCGGCATCGAGTTTCTCTCACTATGGGTCAGGCATGGTGGTTGCGCCGTTTTTCGTTCTTGGAATGTGAGTTGTCGCTCGATCCCACTCCCCACCACTACGAGTACCCACGATATTCGCGTCGGCTTTGCTTGCAGCAGCGCCTGTCATGACCTCCGCAGATTGTTTCTGATTCGTTTCCGGAGGTTGGAATCGGCTGCCACCTCGATCTTCAAATTTGGGTTCTGTTCGAATTCTGCTCCATTCAGGGCTGATCTGCCTCTAGAAAATGGTCCATTGGGAATGTGACTTCTCCGTTTAGGATGGCCCGCCAAGCCCAGAGGAAGAGTCGTGGCGAAAGAGTCGATTCAGCGAAGAACAGATCGTCGCCATTCTGGAGGTATTCCAGGTCCGGCAAACCAAGGGCCGCGCTGCGGGAAGATTGGAGAAGGTCTTCGGAGTCAGCCTGCCTTTGGGCCAAGAACATTTCTCCGCAGCACGAGCAAAGGGGGCCGATGGAGTGGATGCCCTAGCGGCGGCATGGGCGGGACAGTCACTGACACCGGAAGTGGCCGCGTCGTTGCTGCGGAGGCTGGACGAGCAGTCAGAGTGGGGTGGCTGCCAGCCATTGTCTGGCTGCGAAGCGCCAGGATAAGGCCGGAGGTTGTCCAGCGCCTTAGGATGTGTGTCTTCGTGCACTCACCACAAAGCCAAAAAAACCTGCTGGGTAAAGAGCTCATCGCAAATGCACCATCGTCTGGCTGGACCCGATCGTCAGCATGCGTTTCCAATTCGAGCAGCTCGAGCGTTCCTTCCCGGAAATAGAGCAGCTCTTTAGAACATTGTGGATTTGCGCACTGCGTGGCCGAGGTGTGCTTGCGCCCTAGAATGCTTGGTTGATTGGGACGGGGGATTGTGGACATAACATTCCTTTTGCGAACTCATAATGTCGATCTCGTGCAGTTGCATACCCAGACTTGGGCTCGGCTGGAGCATCGCTAAGGCCGGAGGCGAGGAAGGGTCCTTTGCGGACACCTACAAGTCTACGCTCTTAAGGGTGTGGTTGTTGTGTACGTTCCGCGCAGCTGGAATTACACTCACGGTGATAATGGCCTAGTCCTGCCGCATGAGGTGCGTGGGGGCACCCCACGGCGTCCCATCAGTCTTAGACGCGTACCTGCCAGGGCAGGAGCCTGCCACGACCGGCAAAAGTCCAGTACCTTTCCCTGTCCGAAGGGTCAGCGGTCGCTCCTCGATGCTCCCAACGCAAGATTTCTAATTTGGTGGGCGCATCGAGGAATGCTTAGCACTGGCGCTGTTTGGGCTTATGGGAGCGTTAAAGCTTTTCCTGCCGGTGGCTCTGGCTGGCGATACCATGCCTGCATTGAGCGCCCACTGTCGAGGAGCCTAAGCGCTTCCCGCGAACGTTGTCAAGCGGCCCGCTACGATCTAGTGGCGACAGGACATAGGGGATCCGGAAGGTTGAGATTCACTCACAGCCTGGTAAGCGCTCATTGAGTGACTTGGCGGAGAGTCGCGTCAAGTGAGAGAGTGCTTGTGGGAGACTGCCCAGCATCCGCCTATTCGGTTCTCAATGCTTGTATGGGATCAAGGCGCGAAGCACGCCACGCGGGAACGATACATGCGAACACTGCCACCGCGAGCAGCGTTGCGGCAACTACGGCAAAGACTGCCGGATCGAGCGGCCTGATCTCATAGAGCAGATCGCGCATCAGCCGGCCGGCTGCCACGCTTGCCACGAGTCCCACGACAAGACCGAAGATCGCGGGCCGCATTCCGTCCAGCAACATCTTCCGCATCACCTGTTCGCGCTTTGCTCCCAGCGCAATGCGGATGCCGATTTCGTTTGTCCGCTGCGTTGCGATGTAGGACATCACACCGAACAGGCCCACCGCGGCGAGGACCAGCGACAACGTGGCAAAAGCGGCGAGCAGCGTTGTGTTGAAGCTCTGGTTCAGGGTCGATTTGCCGAGCAGCTGACTCATCGTGAGTATGTCGGAGACGGGCAGATCGGGATCCATCTCCGAGACGATGCGCTGTACAGGAAGAGCGAACTGTTCCAGTTCGCGGCTGGAGCGAATCACAAGCGTGCCGACGTTCTCGACGCCGGCGTCCAGCGGGTAATATTGCAGCGGCTGAGGCGTTTCACCGATTGCGTAACGGGTATCGCCCACAATCCCAACAATGACGGCATCCTGCCCGCGTGCGCGGAGGTGCTTGCCCAGCGGATCTTCGCCGGGGAAGTGCTGGCTGGCGAAGGATTGGCTGATGACAGCTTCGTTGGCGGCATCCAGTCGCTTGCTGCCGTCAAAGGTGCGCCCGCGCAGGATCGGAATGCCCATGGCGTGGAAGAACTTCGGATCGGCCCAGCGGTATAAGGCAGTCAGACCACTGCCTTGCGGCAAGGGCGGATGCTCGACGATGGTGAAGGTACGATCTGCCCCCCGGCCCTGCCCAGGGACAGACGTCGCAAAGCCAGCCGCGTCCACTCCGGGCAGAGCACGCACACGCTCGAGCAACGCGTCGTAGAAGTTGGCTCGCTGGGCGGGCGTCGCATAGCGGGCATCAGGGATGCCCAGATGCATGGTGATCACGTCTTGCGTGAGACAGCCCATGTCGGCGGAGCGCAGCCGTTCATAGCTCTTAAGCAACAGACCAGCGCCAGTGAGCAAGATCACCGTCAGCCCCACTTCGAGCGTGAGCAGCACCTTGCGCAGCGTGGCCCGCGCACCGTCGCCGCTCACTGAGCGCGATGCCTCATGCAGCGCGCACAGAATGCGCTTGTCGCTGCTGCTGAACGTAGCGATGAGTCCGGAAAACAGCGCGCACAGCACGATAACGCCAACGGTAAACGCCGCCACCACGCCGTCGATATGGATGGATTCGACGCGGCTCATATCGTGGCGAGTTTGGGTCAGCCAATGAAGCGCGGCGAAGGCGAGCAAAAGCCCCAACGCGCCGCCGCCAGCCGAAAGCAGCAGGCACTCTATCAGCCGCTCGCGCATCAGACGCAGCCAACCTCCGCCCAGTGCGGTGCGGATCGCGAGTTCTTTGCGTCGCGCCGCCGCGCGCGCCACCAGGAGATTGGCCACATTGAGACAGGCGATCAGCAGCAGGCAACAAGTCGCCTCCAGCAGCACATAGAGCGGCTTTTTGATTTCGCCTACTATGTCCTCCAGCAGCGGATGGCTCCTGGCGCTTTGAAATACGAATGGGTCGTTGAGGTGCTCATTGTGGATGCGCTGGGAGATGATGCTCAGATCGGCCACGCCTTGGTCCGCGCTGACTCCCGGCTTGAGCCGCCCCACAACTCGAAACATGTGCTGGTTAAACGAGGTCATCGCGTCTTCGGGCTTGTCATGGTAAACCGGTGTCCATAGCTGCGTGGACGGAGACGGAAAATCGAACCAGGCGGGCATAACGCCGATAACGGTGTATGGCTGGGCGTCGAGTTCGATCGTCCGGTTCAGGATGGCAGGATCACCGCCAAAGCGGCGCTTCCACAGGCCCCAACTCAGCAACACGGTGCCGTTGGCTCCGGGGCTGTCATCTGACTGCATGAAATCGCGGCCCAGCGCGGGCTGCACGCCGAGCGTGCGGAGCAGGTCCCATGAGAACAACCCGCTATTCATTTTCTCCGGCAATTGCCCATTCGAACCGGAAAGCCCGACCCGGATACCCTGCGCGAGGGCGAGGCTGCTGTAGCTGCGGTTCTCCTTCTTCCACTCGGCGTACATGCCGCCGGAGACAATATTGGTGTCGACCGTGACACCTTCACGGAGGGCTCCTTCGGAGACCATCACAAGACGGTCCGGATCATGGAACGGCAAGGGCTTGAGCAAAACGCCACGCACGACCGTGAACAGTGCGACGTTGGCGCCAATGCCCAGCGCCATCACCAGGACAGCGATGACGGTAAAACTGGGGGTGCGACGAAGCGTGCGCAGACTAAGGCGCATATCGCGTGCAAGGGATTCAAGCCAGTTCCAGGACCAGATGGCGCGAGTCTGTTCACGAATAAGAGCAGGATTGCCGAAGGCACGCAAGGCTGCGTAGCGAGCTTCCTCTCCTGAAATGCCCGATTCGCGTTGCTCCTCCTCCTCCAGTTCCAGGTCGGAACGCAACTCCCGCTCCAGGTCCGCGTCTCTCTTCTTGATCTGCCACCATTTCATGTCAGTTCTCCTCGGCGGAAGGCCACATCACGCGCGACACAGCTTCTGCCATCTGCTTCCACTGCGATTCTTCGACCAGGAGCTGCTTCCTGCCTTTCTCAGTCAAGCGGTAGTATTTGAACTCCCGGTTTCGGTCCGGCGCAGTCTCCCATTTGGAGACGACCCACCCTCTTCGCTCCAGGCGATGCAGCGCAGGATAGAGCGAGCCGTGCTGCATCTGCAGAAATTCATTCGTCGTCCTCTGAATGTGCTTCCCGATCTGGTGACCATGAGCAGGCACATAGAGAAGGTTTCTCAAGATGAGCATATCGAGCGTTCCCTGGAGGAGCCCGACCCGTTGCTGCGCTTGCTTTTCCATAGAAGACATTCTGCCCTCAATCTGGCGATGATGGTAGACATTCGACTATCGATTGTCAAGACGCGGAATACGGAGTGGACGCTCGAATGATGCCTTCAGGGCGATGCACTCTTCCAGCCTGTCTTCGACCGTTATAGCGAGTTCAGCCAGGTGTGTCGGACAAAAGGCGCCACCCCTACTCTGCGATCGCCAGGCGTGCGATTGTCTACTTTGGGTGTAGAGATCCCTATAAGCGGGAAATTTGCACGTCGTGGACATCTCCACGACGTGCAAAACAGCAAAAGCAGAAAGAAATCTCTTGACCACTATAGATAACTCGACCAACTGCCATTCTTGAGCCTGCGCGTCGTCGATTTCGACGATGCGTGCTGGAATAGAGAATAGGTCGGCCAGTTGTGCGGCACGATAACGCCTTGCTCCTGCGATCAACTCGAAGCCCTCCGAGTTGGGGCGAACGGTGACGGGCTGGATGAGGCCGTGCTGCCGAATACTCTCGGCGAGCTCATGAAGCTTGCCTTCATCGAAGGTTCGGCGGGGGTTGGTGGTGGACTCGTGGATGGTATCGATGGCGAGGTATTGGAGTGTGCTGCTATCTTGCATGATGCTCTCCTTTGGGCTGGTTGGAACGCGCGGGATAGTTAGAGCGGGACGGCCTGAGCCGTCCGCTCACATTGGGGAAGGAATTAGTTAGCTGGCTTGCGCCCTAGCGGGTTCGGAGTCGGCCTCTGTCTCGGTCTGCTCTGCTGCTGCGGCGGGCCTTTCGATGGCGGAAAGGATCAAGGCTGATGTGCGCTGGATAGCTTCCAAGCTCTCGGCCAGCAACGCGGCGTTGCCGTGGTAAAGATGGATGTAATCAGCCGCACTTTTTCCAGCGTCAAGGCCGATGGTTTGTGAGACTACAAAGGCGATTGCCTCGGCTTCGGTCTCGCGTACAGTCTTGGTGGTGGCGGTCCTGCGCTCCGATTTATGTAAAAATTCGTGCGCGGCCTCATGGACCAAAGTGCCGAACTCTTCCGCTGCGGACTGGCCGGGAAGGATGGCTATTTTGCCTCCGTAACTCATGCCCAAAGCGGGAGCAATGCTCTCCTTGAACTCAAGCTGGATGCCCTGCGCGATGATGAAGTCGATTAGACGTTCGCGGTACTCGCCAACGTCACCCTTTACACGCTCGTTCAACTGTGGAAGCTCGGCTCCGCTCGTTTGCTCCACATCGAAGACATAAGCCGTTCTGAATCCGACTAACACGGGCTGATTCTGCTTGGTTATGTCCGTCTCGGCTTCGCTGTCCTTCTTCCTGCGAATGCCGATCATCGGAGCGAGGATGCGGATGCCCTTCTCGCCTTTGTTGATCCGGCGGCCAAGCTGGTTCCATGCGTACATCCCGGCTACTCTGGTAGCCGAAGGCCGCTGTCTCGCGATTTCGAGAATATTGCCAAAAGAGTAGTTATGAAATCTACCCATCGCGGTCAAGTAAGCGGTGAGTCCTTCCGAGTGTCCGGCCTCTAGCTGCTCGATGAGGAGCTTTACGTTGG
>DASYBJ010000105.1:0-2588 GCA_036500845.1 Acidobacteriaceae bacterium | reverse complement strand
GTGACGCCCTTGCGCATCGCTATCACTTCTCCTCCATCAGATGCGAAGGGGACTTGCACCCCCAAGCTGTCAAACATGCACGGCGTACAACGTTAAGGCCATGGCGGAAGCGCAATTTGCACCCGAGGTAGCGCTCGGTGGTTTGGACAGAAACGTGGCCGAGAAGGAATTGGATTTGTTCCAATTCGCCCCCGGCCTGGTGGCACAGACGCGTACAAGTTCGCCGTCGCCCGTATTGCTCACCGCGCCGCGCGCATGCGAGCGGCGATGTCTTCCGCAGGGCCTTTGAACGCCGCTTCGGCGCCACGCCGAGCGATTACCGCCGTCGCTTCGGCGCCAACAGCATCTTCATCCATTGGATCGGCGACCCTTTCGCTCTGGAGGATCACCAATCCATATACCTTTGCTTAACCGTATCCTGCGGTGAACCGTTCCGTATCGAGGAAGCATAGCGATTTCGACGCTCTCAATCGCGATTCCAGTCGGGCTTTCGCTAAAGGGTCTAACACGCCAGAGCAGACGTGCGCCGAGTTACTTCCTGTGTCCCTGGCTACGAGCGAGCCATTCAGAAGGAGATATTCCTACACGTTGTGTAAAGACTCGCGTTAGAGCTGTCGCATTTGCATATCCCACGGCAGATGCGATCAGTTTCAGCGAGTTGCCTTTACGCAACATTGTTTGGGCAACCCCCAGCCGCCAATGTGTCAGGTAATCAAACGGTGTCATCCCGACAACCTGGCGAAAATAAGCAGCGAAGCGCGCACGGGACATACCGGCGCGTTGAGCAAGTTGTTCCAGCGACCAGGAAGTTTCAGGATGTTTATGCACGCCCTCGATTGCTTTGCCTAAACGCAAATCACTAAGTCCCATCAAAACTCCGCTGTCGACCAGGTGTGCATTCATGGCTGATCGGATGAGTAGCACAAAGGCATATTCGAATAATCGATCTATGGCAGCCTGACGGCCCGGTGATTCTGAGAAAGCCTCTGAGAACAAAAGCTGCAGGGTCGGTCCAAGTTCGGGAAGGGCGTCGAGCGGAAGCACAAGTGGTTCTGGAAATGACGCGATGAGAGGATTCAACATTCCAGCGCCGAATTCGATCGTCGCGCACACGAGTTCGGCTCCCTGTTGCTCTGGGCCGTGAAGACGATGGAGGTGGGGACGGGGAAAGAACAGGATGCTTGGCGTATCGAGGACCAGCTGGCGAGCGTTGGGGTGAGTGACGGTCAGGGTTCCTTTTCGGAGCACATGAAGATAACCGGCCTGTTCGTCAAGGTTGGGGGAGACGCCACAAAGCTGTCCTGAGTAAAACATCCGGGCCGAGAGGGCGAATCGTTCGAAGAAAGGGGCCAGCCGATCCATATGAGACTATAAGGTATATCAACGGCACTCTATATGACAATACGTACCATCTCATCTTCAGAGATGCTTTCCCGTGGTGCAGAAGCGCCGCCGGAGATTGGAGAAGATAATGTCCCGTATTGCTCCCGTTGGTTCGTACGATATCGATGTTAAAGTTGCCACCACGTTTTCCCAGGTGAAGGCGAGCGTGGGGATGGTCCCGAACCTCTTTGCCACGCTGGCACATGCTCCCGTGGCCTTGGACGGGTTCCTGTCGCTGTCGAAGACGCTTTCGCGTGGCCGCCTTTCCGCCCGTCAGCGCGAGATTCTGGCCCTGGCGGTAGGCCAGGAGAACGAGTGCCAGTACTGCCTCTCGGCGCATACGGCATCGGCGAAGGCTGCCGGGTTGAGCGAGGCGGATGCCCTGAAAGCACGGGGAGGAGACGGCGAGGATCCCTTTGAGCGCGCGCTGGCATCGTTCGCGAAGAAGATCGTTCGCCAGCGCGGTCATGTTGCGGACGAGGATATCAAGAACGCGCGGAAGGCGAGGATCGATGACGGCCTGATGATGGAGATCGTTGCCAACGTCGCTCTGAATACATTAACCAACTATGCCAATGAACTTGCGGGTACTGAGATCGACTTTCCCGTGGTAAAGGTGAAGCTCTGATGCGGATGTATAGGACTGCGGCAAGGAATGAAAGGAGAGGATAAGACGATGAACAGACTTATGAAGTTTCTATCGAAGAAGGCTTTCTTCCAGAGAGACCTTGACTATCACTTCATTCGCGCTTCGTTACGTCATTCCACCTAGCGGCAACGGGCACGTGATCATCGTCGGACAGACAAGATCCGTTCTGCTCCACGCTGATCGGCAACCACCGGCGTATTGGATGGTCCTCTTGGCGAAGCACTTATACGCAACTACCTCAACCACAGTAAGGAGAAGTAATCATGAGCTGGATCCTGTCAGGACAAGCAACGAACGCGGAAAAAGACGACATAGTGTTTTCTGACCTCTCAACAAAAGCAAAAAGCTATTTAACCAAATTGGCAGCATGGATCAATGATCGCAATATCCCTTTCCTGGTCACCAGTATCGGCATGATCGTTATGCTCCTTTGGGCCGGATCCTATAAGATGACGGCTCCCGGCGCCGAAGGCATAGTTCCCCTGGTTTCTAACAGCCCCCTGATCTGGTGGCACTTTAAGTTATTCGGTCCCTATATCGGATCGGACCTTATCGG
>DASYBJ010000104.1:0-15496 GCA_036500845.1 Acidobacteriaceae bacterium | reverse complement strand
GGCTTGTTCTTCACTTCCTTCGCTGCTTCGATGGCTTTGGAGATCGCTTCGAGGTCATTGCCATCCTCCACCATTTGTACATGCCAATGGTAGGCCTCAAATCGCTTGGTCACATCTTCCGTATAGGAGAGTTCGGTCGGACCATCGAGCGAGATCAGGTTGTCGTCGTAAAGGTAAATCATCTTGCCGAGTCCCAGCGTTCCGGCAAGGGACGCCGATTCGTGGGAGACACCCTCCATCAGATCGCCATCGGAACAGAAAACATAAGTGTAGTGATCGACGATCGGAAAGTCCGGCCGGTTGTAAACCGCAGCCAGGTGTCTCTCCGCGATGGCCAGCCCTACGCCCATGGCGAAACCCTGCCCGAGTGGGCCGGTAGTCACTTCGACTCCGTCCGTATCCCCTAATTCGGGATGGCCAGGCGTCCGGGACCCAAACTGCCGGAACTGTTGCAGGTCTTCGATCGTTACCTTATAGCCGGAGAGGTGGAGCGCGGAGTAAAGGAGTGCCGAGGCGTGGCCGTTGGAAAGTACGAAACGGTCGCGGTTGGCCCATTTCGAATTCTCCGGATTGTGGTGCATGAACTTGTGGAAGAGGAGATACGCCGCCGGAGCGTCGCCCAATGGGGCGCCTGGGTGACCGCTTTTGGCCTTTTCGACTGCATCCACGGCCAGAAATCGCAACGCATTGATGGACAACTGATCAATCTCGCTCATAGCTCAATCCTCACTCCATTTTTAAGAAACTCACGACTTGTGTGACTTATCGGCCCCCGGTCTGGCATAGGATGCCTCGGGCCCTGCGGATTTGCGCCTGCTCTTATATTCAGGTTGCAGGAAAATTCAATTCTTCGAAAGGTCCAGAACGCCCGGACCACAACTTTCTCGCGCGGATTCCTCCGGCTCGCCTGATTGAATAACGTTACTCCTCTTCCCTCTTGAATAAGTTTAGGACTCCAGCGCCACCTCGAAGCTCCTGTTTTCCCAGCGGTAGCTGGGCAGCCACTGGAAGGTGAAAGTGATTCGGCCCTGTTGCCCAACAATTGTTGCAATATCGACACAATGGCCTGCATAACCTATGTTGCGGCTCTCGGTGCTACGAACCGTTTTCCAATCGTCGTCAGTCCACCGCAGCAGGAAGTGATTGTCCGCAAGGACGCGCAACCTTCTGCCGGCAATCATGCTGCCAATCTTCCTATCCAGCCGGAAGATCTCGACCGGATCGCATCGCTTTTGTTTGCAATAGCGCGCTTCAACGGCTGCAATTCTGTCGAAAACCCTGCCATCCGTAACTGATCGAAGAAGTTTGACATACTCCGCGTGCGCCCACACGAGAGGCATCGCCGCGCCTGTGGGCCCGCCCAAGCACAATCCCTGTTCAGGCAGGTCGGGTTCGTCCCAGATCTGCTCTGGGAGCATGCCACCGATTGAGCTGAATTGCTCCAACGCGGCGATGTAAGGACCCGGATCATGACCAGCCGCAAGCTCATAGTGCCCGCGCTCTCCAGTCAAGAGCGGCCAAGGCCGTCCCTGGCCCCAGCCCAAAAATGGGCCGCCGTCCTTCCTCTGGCCATAACCGTCATAGTTGTATCGCTTCCAGCAAGGGCCCTTCGGTGTATCGGTCTTGAGGACATGATCCACCACCTTCAGTGAATCGACGATTAAGGGATCATCGGCACGGCGCACCCCATACCGCACCAGTTCCAAAAAACCGTGGTCGACGATCTGGCGAGCTTCGAACTCGCTCTGCTCTCCCGGCGGGCGATTCGCGAGATGAATCGTCTCTTTTCCGCAGCCTTCGTGCGCATACGGCTCCTCACATTCCGGAGGACGAATGCGCATGTAGTGACGCGTGACCCCAGGGAGCAAAACACCATCGTTGGTCACCGTCCAGTCTTCGAGGTGCGACTCAATCCAATCCGCATATTCTTCAAGGAACTGGGCTAGCTCCGGAGATGAGTTCGCCCGCGCAATTTCTGCCGCGCAAATCAGCCCGGAGATAACGGCGGCGAGTGTGGATGGCGAGTATCCGGCGTTCTCCTCCCACCGCTCCTGTTGGGTTACGGGCGAGCGGCGTATCAAAAATCCGGCGGCACGCTCGACAAACGGGAAGATGTCAAAACAGCCCAAACCATCGAGCTTCCACAGGCGCCATGCCAACACAATCGGAAAGGCAACTTCATCAAGCTGCACTCCTTTCCAGTATGGATTGCCATTGATCCAGAAATTTTGCGCAAAGCTTCCGTCCGGCAGCTGGGTGCAAGCCAGATAGACCAAGGCACGGCGCGCCGTTTCGGTATTGCCGCAGGCCAGCAGGGCCGTCGCGCTTTGCACCATGTCGCGCGTCCAGACCAAGTGATAACCGCCCAAATCGTCATCGCCTTTCGCCTGGCCCCAAGGAATCGAAGCGGAGGCGATAAATGCGCCGGAGAACTCTTTGTCCTCGTGGGAAAGGATCGTATTGTGACTGATCTGCAGGAGCCTTCCTCCATCGCTAGCGGCGGGCTTCAGAGCCTCGGGCGTCGAGGCACGATGCCACTGTTCGATGAAACGCCTCAGGCTCCGCCTGAAGGGTGTGTTGAGCGCCCCGAGAGCTCCGGTAAGGGCCGCGTGATGTCCCTGACCCAGGCCAATCGACACGACGAACTCCCGATGGACACTCACGTCGATTTCCCCAGTCAGGGCGATATTGCCGTCGAGCGCACTCCCGAACTCCCAATCCATCTGGAAGTTATCCACCAAGTCCTGCCATCCGTCGCTCTTTCCCACGTAGCCGCAACTGGCGCGCGTGAACCCGCAATCGGCGGCCATCACAAGCGAAGTACTGTTCTTCCAAGCCAGCAAGATTCTTTTGCCAGCCACGTCCAGCATCGCCCCGGAATTTCCTGCGCCGCCTACTTCCAGATGCGGAGCCAACAGTGCGTACACTTTCATCCGGGAGAGCAGCTGTTCATCCCCGGAGATGGTCACTCGCATAAGCACAGCCGGGTGGTGGGGATCGGCAATGACTTCTTTCACCAAGGTGTAACGGCCCAGGCGATCGCGGTTGGTCAACCTGAGCGCCAGCGCATCGGAGTCAATGTATTCGAAGGTCCGATCCAGATCGCGCTTTTCTTCATGGAAGAAGGTTGCGCCGTCGGTGATCAGGAACTCCATATCCCGCGTCTGCGGGGTATCAATTGAGGGGTAATAGATTTCGTTGAGGATGCCGTGGGAAATTGTGTACCAGATTCGGCTGGATGCGGCGTAAGCCATGCCGACCGCGTCCTTTTCGCTCGAGGTCCAGCGAGGCTCTGCGCCGGGGGCGCCAAAAGCAAGCCCTTGACCATCAATCCACCGATAGTTGAACGACGATTGGGTCAATTGATTGTCCTCGCGATTGGCCTCGGAATGGCTTCGATCCGGTTCTTTCCTTCTTCTAAGAGACGCAAGGACAATTGAGAGACTCCCGTAAGCAAGGGATGCGCGACGCAGGAAAAAGAATCGTCAGCAGGATCTTAGATTAGGAAATTCACCCGGCGTTACAGAACCTGAGAATTCGCGTCCGGATCTGGATGGAACGATACTTCACTCATGGCATGGGCGATCTCCCGGTTCTTCATGAAATGTTCCCAAACGAAGCCGGTACGGAGATTCTCAGCCATGAGTAACCCTATGCCCACGTCAATGCCGATCACGTCCTGTCCGAACCAGCCAGCCTTCGGCTGGAAGGCATCGGCGAACCCATATCGCCCATAAAGCTTATCTCCAAACCGCTCTCGCATCGTCAACAGGACATGAGAACACTCGGCCGGCAGAAAGACGAGAGATCCAGCTACGGCACCCGGCACGAGCGTTCCGTCGAGCGGTCCCATCGACGGTGGACCTCCCCAGACGCGATAGCCTTGTCTGGAGTCCGAAGCCGAAATGCCCCACATATCCTGGTCGATCCAGGGATATTTCTGCCCCAGGACAAGGCACCACAACTGATGCGCACGCGTTGCCGCAATCGAGTTAATGAAGTAATTGGCGTGCCGGTCGCGAATATCGCGGTAATCGCACCAGGCCTGAGGGTACTGGTGGATGAACAAAGGGGCGATGCCGCTGATATAGTCGATTCCCCCGTAGGACACAACCGGCCGCTGCACCGATTCCCATGTCTCTGGCGGAATCGGATGGGTGGGCGAACCAATGGCCAGCAGGTACATTGTTGTCAGCTCAGCGTAAATGTCCCATCGATGCTTTAAAAAGCCCTGATCGGGCAGCCATCCCATCGAGAGGGTGTTACCGCCGTTCATCATCCAAAGCCAATTGATGCGCCGGTAGAAGGTAGTCGCTAGCGCCTGAATGCGCGTGTTTCCTGTGAAGTACTGTCTGCAATGCAACACTCCACATAGCAGGAGCGCGGTATCGATCGAAGAGAGTTCGCTGCCGAAGAGTCTCTGGCCGCTATCGATATCGATGAAGTGGTAGAGAAATCCGTGCTCGTGAGGGCACTCCTCGAGCAAAAATGCCAAGGTCTTCTCCACTCGTTCTTCGCAATCCACGGGCCGCAGGTAATTCCGCTTGGCAGCAATGCACAACGCGCTCAGCCCGAATCCCGTCGCAGCGATACTCGCGACCCGGCTGGCGGAGCGGCCCCCCCAGAGGGATCGATCTCGCACCAATCCTGTTTTGGGGCTAGCCTCGTTGAAGAAAAAATCGCAGTTGCGTCCTTCCATGTCCTCGAGCAGAGCGTCGGCTGCCTTGGACACCTGGGTGAGCGGACGATTGATAAAGACACCGGGAGGGTGAGCATACTTCTCTGCTGCCTGGCTCTCCGGTTTTGGTCCGGGGCCGGTGATTGGGGGCGCTGTTCTCTGATTTTGGGCGACCAAAGCAGACGACCCCAAGGCAAGCGCCCCGGTAGCCCCCGCTTGGCGCAGAAGCTCTCTACGTGTTAATCGAGAACGGACCAAAGCACATCACTTCCCAATGGGGAGAATGAAAACCGTTACTGGCTGAAGCCTGGTACAGCTCTTTTGAGTGTAAACCGTGAGGAGCGCTATCTCATTCGTGAACAAGGAGCCAGACGAGGCTCCAAAGTGGTATTTTCGGGAGGCGGCGGAATGTCCGCTAGTTTGCTTGAACTGTTCGATCAAACCTTCGTGAACCTAGTCTCCTGGATCTGCATCCATTACCAGAGGATCGGAAACGCGGGTATCGACACGTGGTTTGGTAACGACCTGCGCGATTTGTTCGAGCGACCTGAAGCACGGCGCAGTATTCACTGCGCCGAAACCTTCACCGAATTTCTTCGCACTACACCACGGCCCGACCGGGTGATTCGATCGCCGGATTCATCATCTACCGGTCTCGATGACGGGCGATCCAATGGGCCGGGACCGAAAATCCAGGAGGAAACGCTTTGGCTTACGAACTTCCACCTCTTCCCTACGACTACTCTGCGCTTGAACCCCACATCGACACCGAAACCATGAAGCTCCATCACGACAAGCATCACGCGACATATGTGAGCAACCTTAATGGAGCAATTGAGAAGCATCCGGAACTCGGCAAGCATGCGCCGGAAGATCTTCTGCGCAATCTCTCCGAAGTTCCCGAGGATGTGCGGACTGTGGTGCGCAATAACGGCGGCGGCCACGTGAACCACACGATGTTCTGGAACATTATGAAGCCGAATGGCGGTGGAGAGCCCACAGGCAAGATCGGCGAGCAGCTCAAAAAAGATTTCAGCGGTTTCGATGCATTTAAGAAGCTTTTCAACGAAACCACCGCTAAGCAGTTCGGCTCAGGGTGGGGCTGGCTGATCTGGGACACAGGCAAGCTCAAGGTCGTGACAACACCGAACCAGGATAGCCCGATCTCGCAAGGCTTCTTCCCCATCCTTGGAAACGATGTATGGGAGCACGCCTACTATCTCAAATATCAAAACAGGCGGCCAGAATATCTCGCCGCTTGGTGGAACACTGTCAACTGGGAGGAGATCAACAAACGCTACGAGCGCGCCCAGAAATAAACGTCCGCGCTTCTGGTGTGCAGGTTTGCGTGCTCTTCAGCAGATCTTTACGGGCTGCTGGAGGCACTTGAGAATAGCCCAGCACGGTCGGCATGTTTTGCAGGACCGATGCTGGGCTAGGGCCTAGCTGGGGAAGATGCCTCGGGTGGCCAATTCGATCGAACCAGGTTCAAGCCTTCATCACGGGTGTGGATGGTTCCCTCCAACTGAGCGTCTTCCGCAAGAGCCAGCATCTTCTTGAACTCCGGGCCCGGCCGGTACCCCGCCTGAATCAAATCCCTGCCGGTCACGAGGAGCCGAGGCCGGACCTCTTCGTTCGGCAATTGCTCAAAACGGTCTTTCGCGAATCTGTAGTACTCGAGCGAGCCATGGCTGGCGAGACAATCCATTTTGTGGAGCGCCAGGTGCTCAGAAAATCGCGGCAGGCGAAAGAAGCGCTTGAGCGTTGAATCCTTCATCCGTTCCACATCGCTGAAGCGCATGTGATTCTCAATTAACAAAACGATCTGCTCGCTGGTCTCATTGGCGAACCTCATCCTCCTGCATATGTCGCGGGCGATGCGGACGCCTACTTCCACATGGCCGTCGAAGCGTATGCGGTCCGGAGCGATACGAAAGGTCGCAGGCTTGCCCACATCATGGAGAAGCGTGCCCCAGGCAAGCTCCGGCGATGATCCGGCAGGCAGTTGTTCCAGCAGCAAGAGCGTGTGCGACCACACGTCCCCCTCGGGATGGTACTGTGGCGGCTGCTCCACCCCTTTCATCTTCACGACTTCGGGTAATACCACTTTGAGGAGTCCAGTCTCGTCCAGTAGTTCGAAGGCGCGCTTGGCTTGGCCTTCGGTGAGCATTCTGGTCAGTTCGTCACGGATGCGTTCCTGACTGACCTGACCGACCGCGGGCGCCAATTCGCGGATGGCTGCGGCTGTGGCTGGATCAAGCGTAAAACGGAACCGAGCCGCGAACCGCACTGCACGCAGCATGCGCAGCTTGTCTTCGGTGAAGCGCTGGCGCGGGTCTCCAATCGCTCGGACTAGTCCACCCGCCAGGTCCTTGCGTCCGCCGACAAAGTCGAGCGTCGCTTGTTCGGGATCATTGGTCCGAGCCAGGATCTCCGGATCGAGGAGCAGCCCGTTGATGGTGAAGTCGCGCCGCTTCACATCTTCTTCCGCGCTCCGTGTAAAGTGCACCTGGTCAGGACGCCGGCCATCGCTGTAGAGACCGTCGCTGCGAAAGGTAGCAACCTCGGTGACAATTTCCTGGATTTCGTTTGTATCCGCTGCCGCCGGCGACTGGCTGACTACGAGTACCACACCGAATTGTGCCCCTACCGCGAACGTCTTCTCGAAAAGGGCCAGGACCACTTCGGGGGACGCGCTGGTGGCAACATCAAAGTCATCGGGCTCACGGCCAAGGAGCAGGTCGCGTACGCATCCCCCGACGAGATACGCCTGGTGTCCGGAGGCGCGCAGCCTGGCTACCACTTCCGCCGCCGCTGTCTCTGCTGCATGCATCCTCGCCGATCTCCTCTCATCTACTATAGAAAAGTGAGGCAATCAAGCCAGCCCGGGTCCATTGTCGACGTCTCAACCGCCTCGTCAACCGGTGGTGCAAACGGTAGATATACGTCTGAGATCACGGAAGGGCCGTTCGCCCGCGCGGTGAGCGGCTCGGGGTTGATTCTGGCGATTGAGAGCTCCTGCGACGAAACCGCCGCGGCCGTAGTCGAACGCGGACGCCACGCTCTCTCAAACGTTGTCGCCTCCCAGATCGCTACCCACGCGCCGTACGGCGGAGTTGTTCCCGAACTGGCATCTCGCGAGCACTTGCGCAATATCGTGCCGGTCGTCCGCGCCGCGCTGAAAGAGGCGGCAATCGCGTTCAACGATCTCGATGCCATTGCGGTGACCGAGGGCCCGGGACTCGCTGGCGCGTTGCTGGTTGGGATCACTTATGCCAAGGCTCTGGCCTTGGCTCTCAACAAGCCTTTGATCGCGGTGAATCATTTGGAAGGTCATATCCATGCCGTGCTTCTTGAGCAAGAAGAGCTCCGTCGCCGCGGCAATCGGTCCGAAGATGGGTTTAGCGCCGGCATTAGCACGAGCCTCGCTCTGGTGGTCTCGGGAGGCCATACTCATCTCTATTTGGCGCACAAGCAACCGTACGGTTTCACTTACCGCAATGTAGGCCACACGCTCGACGATGCCGCCGGCGAGGCCTTCGACAAGGTCGCGAAACTGCTCGGGCTAGGCTATCCGGGCGGGCCGTGGATCGACGCGTTGGCACCTTATGGGGATCCTTCGGCCGTTTCCTTCAGCTTTGCTCAGATCAAGCAAAAGGCGCACCGCCCAGGAAAGAATCCACGAAGATCCGAGCACGGACCGCAATTCCCCTTCTCTTTCAGTGGCATCAAGACAGCGGTGCTGCGCTATGTCCAGGTTCACGGCCTTGCCACATCCATTCGGCATCGTCGCGAGACGCTAGCAACGATCAACAGTCCTAAACCGGCCGACGCTTTGCCTCTTTGCGATGCGCAAACGCTTGGCCTGATCGCGTCTTTTCAGCGAGCCGTGGTCGACGATTTAAAGCAGAAGACATTTCAAGCTGCTGAAACCCTGGGAGCAGAAAGCGTTCTTGTCTCTGGGGGAGTCGCCGCCAATCGGGAATTGCGCGTGCGCTTCACGGGAGAATCCGGCATGCGCGCTCTCCCCATCGCGTTCCCCTCGCTCGCGCTTTCCACCGACAACGCAGCAATGATCGCCGCTGCCGCGTGGCCAAAATGGGTCGCAGGCGACTTTGCGCAGCCTGAACTCAGTGCCGAGCCGTCCCTCAGTCTATGATTCTAAAAATCCGATCAATTGGGGAGCCAGTCCTGCGCGAACAGGCCCGGCCGCTTACGCCGAATGAGATTCGGCTCTCCCAAACACAGGAATTAATCTCCGCCATGCGTGAAACGATGCGCGACGCTCCGGGAGTCGGTCTCGCAGCTCCGCAGGTGGGACTCTCGCTCCAACTCGCCGTAATCGAAGACCGCGAGGAGTACGCGAAAGACATCGCCCCCGAGAAAATCGCTGAGCGGGAACGTAAGCCGGTGGACTTTCACGTGATCATCAATCCCGTATTGACCCTGGAATCGGCGCCCGATCTCGAGTTCTTCGAAGGCTGTCTTAGTTTGCCTGGATACATGGCTCGTGTGAAGCGCGCTCGCCAGGTCAAGGTCGAATCCCTCGATGAAAATGGCCACCCAAAGACTATTCGTGCCTCCGGCTGGTACGCCCGGATTCTGCAACATGAAATCGACCATCTTTTAGGAATCATCTACATCGATCGCATGCGCAGTAACACCTTTACTTCGCTTGAAAACTTCCGCCGTCACTGGAAGGATGGCTAACCCTGAGTAGCCGAGCAGGCGCTGCGGCCTTCCGAACTCAGGCGCGCCGCCGGCTCTGAGCTACCTGTTACGATGAGGAGGCGCCTCAATGCGCCTTCGTCTCCAAAACACCTGTAGTCAGCGAGTTTCCGCACTGGCATGGCCATTCGACTTTTCAATACCCTCACGAATTTTGTTGAGGACCTCCGGCCCTCTGACGGGCAAGCCGTACGCATGTATGCCTGTGGTCCAACTGTCTACGATTACGGGCACATTGGGAATTTCCGCACGTTCCTTCAGGTAGATGTTCTCCGCCGTTTCCTTAAGCAACAGGGCATCGACGTCCGCCACGTCATGAACATTACGGATGTGGACGACAAGATCATCCGCAACGCTGCTGCCGCAAACCTCCACATCAAGGAATACACCGCTAAATACGAACAGGCATTTTTCGAAGATCTTTACGCTCTCGGTTGCGAACGGCCGGAGATCATCGCACGCGCGACGGAGAATATTCCTCAGATGATCGAGCTTATCGAGCACCTCGCCGAAAAGGACCTTGCCTATCGCACAGAAGACGGCTCCTGGTACTTCCGCATTGCAGGGTTTCCCGAATACGGCAAGCTCTCGAAGAAAGACTTCTCGGGAATCGCGGATGGAGCGCGGGTGGATGTGGACGAATACGACAAGGACTCGGCACGCGACTTCGCGCTGTGGAAGGCTGCCAAGCCGGGTGAGGACTCGTGGGATGGACCTCTCGGTCCGGGCCGGCCGGGCTGGCACATCGAGTGTTCCACGATGGCCATGAAGTACTTGGGCGAGACCTTCGACCTCCACGCCGGGGGCGAAGATCTGATGTTTCCTCACCATGAAAATGAGATCGCGCAATCAGAATCGGCGACCGGGAAAGCCTTCGCCCTGCACTGGATGCACGTTCGGTTTCTCTTGGTGGAAGGCCGCAAGATGTCGAAGTCCGAAGGAAATTTCTTTACACTCCGCGACTTGCTGCTGAAGGGCTATAAGGCCTCCGCCATTCGGTTTCTTCTAATTTCTGTGCCGTACCGGCATCCACTCAACTTCACCACCGATGGATTGGTCGAATCGGCCAACGCAATCGAGCGCCTGCGCACGTTTGCTCACCGCATTCGCACCAGCAAATTGCCCGCAGGCACGAACGCCGAACTCGAAGTACAAACGGTTCGGGCGCAGGAGGCCTTCTGTGCCGCGCTGTCGGAAGATCTCAACACTTCTGAAGCGCGCGCCGCCATCTTTGAGTTGGTCCGGGCAAGCAATGCGGCAGCCGACGCGGGCACGCTCCAGCAGGGAAACGTTCCGGGCCTGCAGGCTGCGCTCTACCGCTTCGACGAAATCTTCGCCGTGCTGGAAGACCGGGATGACGAGATCACGCGCTGGGCCCTCGAGTGGGCGGAGCAAGAAGGGCGACTTAATGAAGCATCGCCCGAGATACTCAACCGCTGCTCCATGAGCGATGCGGAGATCGACGCGCTTCTTGCCGAGCGGGAGCAGGCACGGCGTACGCGCAACTTCGCCCGGGCCGATGCTATCCGCAAAGATCTGGCAGAAAAAGGGATTCTCATTGAGGATTCGAAAGACGGCGCTCGCTGGAAGCGAAAATAGGAATACGCATCACGGAGCCTTGAACGCACTCGGGGCACTTACTTTATTTCTCGAGCGCCTTCAGTCGAGGACTCAGGTATGTGAATATCCGATTTCATGCTCTCTTCAATATGCAACCCTACCCTTACAGCTGAGTCCTTCGGCTCAGGAGCTGAAGAATGCCTAAGCACCAGCCCGAAGATCCATCCAACATGCGATGAAGACCCCCAGTCCCAAGACTCCCAAGCAGCCAGATGCTTCACCCAGTGCGGCGTCTCAGCCGGTGTTCGGGCAACCGCACCCTTCGCCGGATCCGACTGGCTTCAAAAACCCAGTCACCGATCAGAAGGATCAGGAGATCAAGAAACTGGAACCGGTGCCCAAGCCTCGCGATGGAGCGGTGGAACCAGTTCTCACGCTCGCTCAGGTTTATGGCGATCAGGGCGCGGCCAAGATGCAGGCTATACAGCAGTCGGGTCAGATCGTTTTCCACTCCGTCGGAGATACAGGTAATCCAAGTGGTCCACAAACGCAATCTCTGGTCGCCGACAAGATGGGAAGCGATTTCGCTGAATCGAATTCAGCCGATATTCCTTCGTTCCTCTATCACCTAGGAGATGTCGTGTATTACTTCGGCGAGGCCACTTACTACTACGACCAATTCTATGAACCCTATCGCGATTATCCCGCACCGATCCTCGCGATTCCAGGGAACCATGATGGTGTCGTATACCCGGCAGATCCTGAACTAACGCTCGATGCTTTCCTGCGCAATTTCTGCGCGTCGAGCCCTGCACCATCGCCGGATTCTGGGGGATTGGTGCGCACAACGATGATCCAGCCCGGAACATACTTCACACTGGAAGCTCCCTTCGTTCGCATCCTGGGCCTCTATAGCAACGCCCTCGAGGATCCAGGAGTCATCTCTGATGAAGGCGGAAGCAATTCTGTGCTCGACGATCGGCAGATCGCGTTTCTAACGGCGGCGTTAAACCGGGTAAAGAGCGAGAAATTTCCCGGCGCGGTAATCATCACCGTTCATCACCCTCCATACACTGCAGGGTCGACCCACGGTGGCAGCCCAAAGTTGCTGAAGGATATCGATACCGCCTGCCAAGCTGCGGGAGTGTGGCCGCATGCGCTGTTCGCAGCCCATGAGCACAACTACCAGCGATATACGCGAATGGTTAACAACTTCCAAATTCCTTTTATCGTCGCGGGATCGGGGGGTCATTCACCGCTTTCGGCGATGCGGGCGACGTACCGGACGCCCTATAAGGTCGATCCGACGCTTACACTCGAGAATTACGATGCAAAAGATCACGGATACTTACGTGTGGTCGTGAACGCAACCACAATGCGCGTTGAGTTCCATCCCGCGACCGACGGTGGAGCGACCAAGACTCCCAATGATGTTGTGACAGTCACGCTGGAGACGCACTCAATCAGTTGAGGACGGATTGACCAAGCCCTGAAACAGCGGTTTGGGCGATCTCCGGTAATCGCGGAGCGGGGCCCGACCAGGAGCTCGCGGAAAGGTACAATGCCCGTCCACGAGCGAGTGGCACGCCATTCACGTTAAGCCTATGCTGCTTAGTTGCTTAGCTCACAACGAGCGCCGGCGAACCATGCCGATCTCATTATGAATCGTTCTAAAATCTGGAGCGTCCAAAAAACCATGGCGCCATTGACGAGACTTCCCCAGACTCCGCTTTCCGTCCTTGACTTGGCCCACTTACGCCAGGGTTCGACGACGGCGGACACATTCCGAAACACCCTGGAGCTCGCTCGGCACGCGGAACGCTTAGGGTATAAGCGCTACTGGCTAGCGGAACACCACAACATCGCGGGTGTCGCTTGCTCGGCCACTTCCGTTCTGATCGGCTATGTGGCTGGCGGCACTTCGAAAATTCGGGTGGGCTCTGGCGGAATCATGTTGCCCAATCATGCCCCGCTCGCCATTGCGGAACAGTTTGGCACGTTGGAGACGTTGTATCCCGGCCGCATCGATTTGGGCCTGGGCCGCGCGCCGGGAGGAGATTCGGCCGTTATCCGTGCCTTTGCCCGCGACCAGCGCAGGATTGGAGACGATTTTCCGGAGCTATTGGCCGAATTGCGGGGGCTGCTGGCCGAGCCTAAACCTGGCCAGACGATCCACGCGTTTCCAGGAGAAGGCACCCATGTACCGGTCTGGCTACTCGGATCGAGCGGCTTTAGCGCACAGCTCGCAGGTTTTCTCGGTCTCCCGTTTGCCTTCGCAGCTCACTTTCAGCCTGACAGCATGATGGAGGCGCTCGATCTCTATCGAACATGTTTCAGGCCCTCTGAGACACTGGGCAAGCCTTACGCCATGGTCGGCATACCTGTGATTGCCGCCGACACCGATGAGAAGGCCGAGCGTTTAGCTACAGTGCAGCAGCAAAAATTCCTGAACCTGATCCGCAACCATCCCGGACCCCTGATGCCGCCGGTTCAGAGCCTGGATTGGAGCCCATTTGAACAAGCGATGGTAGCCTCCAAACTGCGCGCTAGCATCGTTGGATCGCGGGAGACCGTTCGCCAGAAGCTTGAGGCTTTCCTGGAAGAAACACAGGCCGATGAGCTAATGATCGCAACCGACACGTTTGAGCAAGCAGACCGGCTTCGCTCGTTCGAGATCCTCGCTGGCCTGCGCGGGGCCGCCGTGGCCGAGCCGGCGGGAGTCGAGGTCGCATGAGTTCCACTGATTCGCGAGAGGCCCCTTTTGCTCACTGATGCGAAGCATTCGGGGGGAGCGTCTGTAACCGGCAGCACACGCCGCGTAATTCGATTCAGTCAGTAACCAGCTTGAACTTCGCGGCCTCCCATGCCGTGATACCTCCTGCCAACTCCATCACGTTGGTGATGCCGTATTGGTTGAGGATGCTGACGGCGATCGAAGACCGATAGCCACCCGCGCAATGGACTGCGATTTTGCGATCGCGGGGAACCTCGTCAATGCGCTGCTGCAGTTGCGTGAGCGGCAGGTTGATGCTCTCGCTGAGGTGCTTCGATTTCCATTCACCTGGTCCGCGGATGTCAATCACCAACGGCGGATTTTCGGAAGCCCGCTCCTCCGCCAGCATCAAAGCACTCACCCTCTCCGTAGACCAGACCAGGTCCGGCCGCTTTGCCAGCGCCGCCATTCCATCCCGGAGGTAACCATTTACGTGATCGAAGCCGATCCTTCCCAGACGCAGAGCCGCCTCTTCTTCGCGGCCGGGCTCGGCGATGATGACGATCGGGCGTGTGGAGTCGAGCATAGTGCCGGCCCAGGTCGCATATTGGCCACCCAACCCAATATTGACACTCCCAGCCATATGCCCCTTGGCATACTCTGCTCCATCGCGGACATCAAGAATCTGCGCACCTGCGTGACCCATCTCAATCAGTTCCTCGAGTGAAACTGGCCGCAGATTCTGCTGTAATGTTTTGTCCAACGTGAGTCGCTCGCGAGTGTTCAGGACTGCGTCGTACGTGAAATACGCCGGCGCGTCCGGTTGATCTGTGGTTACCAGCCGGATGAACTCCTCCTTAGACATCGGCTGAAGGGCGTAGTTGAATCGCCGCTGATCTCCCAGCGTGGAGACAGTGTCTGAGGAGAGATGCTTCCCGCACAGCGTACCAGCGCCGTGTGCCGGGTACACCAGGGTCTCGTCGGGAAGCTGCAACAGCTTGTTATGAAGCGAGTCGTAGAGATGACCTGCGAGTTCCTGAGCTGTCCAGCCGAGCGAGGCGCGCAAGTCCGGCCTGCCGACGTCACCGATGAACAGAGTGTCCCCGGTGAGGACCGCATAGGGTTTGTGCGTGTCCTTCTTGAGGTCGAACACCAGAATCGAGATCGATTCGATCGTATGGCCCGGAGTCTCGAGAATCTGGAGACGCAGTCCGGGAAATTCGAGGATGTCGCCGTCTGCCATGGCGGTGAACTTGTACTCGGCCTCAGCTCGTGCGCCCAGCCGGATCTCTGCGCCGCAGGCGTCACGCAATTCAAGGTGTCCGGCAAGAAAATCGGCGTGGAAATGCGTCAGAAAAACGTGCCGGATCTGCACTCCAAGCTGCTTGGCTTCCGCCATATATTGCTGCACGTCCCGTTGGGGATCGACCACGATTGCAGATGCACTCGCTTCGTCAGCGATGAGATACGACGCGTGGGCGAGGCAGCCCAGATAGTACTGCTTGAGGAACATGGCTTATGGTAGAACACCGAGGCGAAAGAGAAAATCCCCGACGTGAGAGCGACCGCGATTCGCGTGAGGGTACACTCAACTTGAGGCAGGTTGTTCCCCTTCGATCAACCTGACGAGACGGAAATTGCTACATTGACCACTGAACAGGAGCTTCGCCAGAAGCTGCGTAAGATCGCTGCGCTATTCGAGGGAGCGACGACTGCAGGCGAGCGTGACGCCGCCGCAGCCGCGCTCAACCGTGTTCGTGCAGCGCTTAGCGCTGCGGACAAGACCGAACGAACCATTGAAATGACGTTCCGCCTGC
>DASYBJ010000103.1:0-10705 GCA_036500845.1 Acidobacteriaceae bacterium | reverse complement strand
ACAAGTACGCGTTTCAGGATGGGGATGAGGTCCTCGTGATCCCATCCATCGCCGGCGGGAGCGCCGGCCTGGCCGCCTGCTGTTCGTACTGCGGTCCTGAGAACTGTCTCTGCGACGATTAGGGCAGGGGATGGAAATATTGGTCGAGAAAGCCGGCCGGCTCTCCTCTTGGGCTGATCTAAGCCTCGAGTCTTCGTACCCTGGAGTCTTCGTAAATCGCCGCAGGAAAGCCAAAGAGTGCCTCATCGTTCGGCCACTGCAGGCGGAGGTACGTGGGAGAATTTAGGCTACCTTCCTTATAGCTTTTATCTTGTCAACGCCGATTCAATTCTCTCGCCGTCAGGGCCGAGCGCCTAAGCCCTCCGCCATGATTCTAAGTTTCACCCTGATTCGTTACCCTTTGAAACTGCGCAAAGCTGAGCAGGCCCGCTCGAGGTCCGCTTCTCTCTTCGCAAAGCAGAAGCGGAGAAGATTTTCGCCGCGGCCGTCCCCGTAAAAAGCCGACCCCGCAACCGCCGCAACCCCGGTCGCGCTGAGCAGGCTGCGTGCCTTTTCCTTTGCCGTCCTGCCGGCCAGCGTGCCTGTGTCCGCGAGAACGTAATACGCACCCTTGGGAATGGCCGGAGTCATGCCTGCATCGCTCAATGCCTCGCAAATCTTGTCTCGCTTGCTCTGGTATTCCGTCGAAAGCCCTTGGTAGAAGCTCTCCGGCAGTTCACGAAGTCCAGCAGCGGCCGCGTGTTGGAAAGGCGAAGGAGCGCAGACGTACACCAGATCGTGAAAGTATGCGATGGAAGGTGTCCACTTGCTGCTGGCGACGAGATACCCGGCCCGCCAGCCCGTCATGCTGAACGTCTTCGAAAAACCGGAGACGGTGATCGTGCGCTCAGCCATCCCAGGCATAGCTGCGATGCTGAGATGACGTGCCCCATCGAAGACAAAGTATTCGTAGATCTCGTCTGAGAGCACGAAGAGATCATGCTCAATAGCGAGCGACGCCAGGAGCTCGAGCTCAGCTGGAGTAAACACCTTGCCTGATGGGTTGTTCGGTGTGTTGATGATGATTCCGCGAGTGCGGGGTGTTATCGCGGCGCGCAACGCGTCTGCGTCGATTTGCCAGGTAGCATCTGCAAGCGGAACCAGCACGGGCTTGATCCCCAGCGAGACCAATGTGTTTACGTGATACCCGTAAAAAGGTTCGAAGACAACGATCTGGTCGCCCGGGTCGAAGAGCGCCAGGCAGGTGGAGTAAAGAGCGCCTGTTGCACCCGAAGTGACCACGATCTCGGATTCAGGATCGACGCTCATCCCGTTATGGCGGAGTATCTTTTCGGCGAGTGCCTGCCGCAACACAGCGATGCCGTCCGCCCGAGTGTAGATGTTGTGTCCGTCGTGAATGGCGCGGATCGCGGCTTCTTCGACGACCCGAGGAAGGGGCGTATCGCACACTCCCTGGGCTAGGTTGACCCCGCCCATGCGGTCACACTCGACTGACATGGCGCGGATTTCCGATTGGACAGCGCCGGGTGCGATCTTGCTCAGGCGCAGGTGACTCTCTGTCAACGCAGGCATATCAAAGCATTATCTAACATGACCAAGACCTCGGGTCACTCCCACAAAAGACGTTGACGGGCGTCAAATCTCCCTCGCTCCAACTTGCTCCACCTGCTGGTTTCCCGCTAACCTGCGCACCCTCTTGCGCCCCAAGGGCTGAGCATAGCCCTCACGGAGCGCTGTCACTTCCTGCCACGTGGTATTCGCGGCCTGTTTGCGGTCATCGAAAACGATCGGCTCCCCGAAACGGATCTCGGCGGCGAGACCTCGCAGGCGCAGCGTGCGGAACAGGTGGGGTGCAAACTCCATCTTGCCCCAGTATGCGATCTCGCGCTCTCGCGATTGATCCGATCGGTACCCGATCGCTGCTGGAGTTACACACGCGCCTGCACGGATGGCCGGCTCGAAGAGCGCTGAGCGAAAGGGAAGCACGCTGCTCCCGTCGCTACTCGTGCCCTCAGGAAAGAGGAGCACTGGGACCCTCTCGGAAAGAGCACCCTCAATCAGTTGAGCTGCTTCGGCGGCTTGAGTACCGCGCCCACGTTCGACGAAGACTGTTCCACCACATCGAGCCAGACCGCCAAAGAGTGGCCAATGGCGCACTTCTGACTTGGCGACGAAGATATAGCACCCCGAAGCTGCGCCCCCATGCCCTCCTGGTCCACACGACGCGCCGAAGAGCAGCACATCCAGGTAGCTCAGATGATTCGAGACGACGAGCCCGCGGGTTTGAGGCGAACCCTCGACAGTCAAGGAAATCGAAAGCCGCCGAAGAATGCGGGCGCACGAAGCGTGGAGCCACATGCCGCGTTTCCACAGCGGGACCCGCCCTGCGCATCCGATATAGATCGCGAGAAAGCGTAGTCTGGCTTCAACGAGAGAAGCAGCTAGCAGAAGCGTGCGTGAGCCTCCACGCAAACAATCGAGCGGTCCCATTTTACGAGGTCACCGCTCCGTCAAAAACCGGCTTCGCGCCGCAGACGAGAGTTGCTCTAAATCGAGCAAGGTAAGAAAGTCAATCGTGCCGAACTCACGGTCCCACGCTGGCGGACCGCAGATCCGCGCCCCAATCGCCAGATACGTCTTGAGCACTTTGGGGCAATGGACCGGGCCTGGAGTTTCATCGCCCTCTTCGCAACTTGAAAGATCGCAGTTCAAATGGATGTGCAGGGCGAATTGCTCTGTCGGCCTCGTGAGATATTGAGCAGATGCGAGGAACGATGACGAGAGCTTCTGGTAAAGCCTCCATCCTTCAAGCGGGTCCTGAGAGGCTAGCGAAGAGCAGCCGATCAGATAGCGGAGCCCGAAGAGCTTCGCATATTGAGCGATGCCGCGCCAAAGCAGTGTCAGCACTTCGCTTGAGCGATGCTGGCGATCGATAGACGCGCGACCAAGTTCGAGGACCTGATGCCGAATGTTCTCATAAGGCGCAAAGTCAAATTCCTGCTGGCTGTAATACCCAAGGTTCGTGGCGGCGCTGAGTCCTGACTGCATTCGATATGTACCCACGATGCGGCCCTCGATCTCATCCTCGACGATCAGATGATCGCAAACCAAATCAAACTCATCCTCGTCAATTCCCGTAGAGTATGAGGTGGAAAGCCCTTCTCCCAATTCGAGATTGAAGACTTCAAAGCGCAGCCTGCAAGCTGCGATACGGTCCTCCGTGCAGGTTGCGAGACGAATGCTATACCGCCCTAGCCGTGCCGCAACGGATCTCTCCCAAAGAGGTGGATCGACCGGCCGTATTGGCGGTTCCGCAGGGCCTGATGGGAGTACTGCATTAGGGCGCTTCGCTCGAAGAGTGACTCTCGGCAGGGAGGGCCTGATCCTTCGAAGAGAAGGCCCGATCCTTCGAAAAAAGTCGCTTGCTATTACGGGAACCGCCACCGGTCCGCGCGTAGGACTGCGCGCGCGCAATTTGTTCAGTATCGGGTTGGCCCTCTGTGGGCGTGGTCCTCTCCCTGTGCGGACGCCGGTGCGGAAACGAAATCGGCCCGGTCCGAAGGGAAAAGCTCGGAACGGGAATTTGGGAAAGCTGAAACGAAATCTGCCGAATCCCAACCTCCGAGGCTTTTGGCCCGCCCTAAAGAACTTTGACCGCGGAGGAAATGTGATCACGCGAGTGATGATGTCCGAGGTTTGGAGAACATCTGGTGAATGTCCAAACAATAGGTTGCAAATGTATGGTGAATACAAAGTTAACCCTTATCGTCCAGCCCATTTGCCTCCAAAAGTGAACCAACAAGTGCATCGTTGGTCACAGTCGATACGTCTCTTCGGTTCGATACATCTCTTGTGCGATTGCCCGATGATCACAACTGGTATCAGGATCCATAGGGAAGTTCGGCCTCATTCCTCAGTGGTTCCGTCTCACCGCACGCAGATGATTCTGCAAACTTTTTGCGCTGAATCGGGTTAAGAATGAGTAACGGCCCCCGTGAGTGCACGTCTATCAAGGGCAGTCTGAAGTCACGTTTCTTGAGCAAGTTGAAACGTGCGATTTCTCGATGGGAGTGCGACGAATATGAACAACTCTAGTGGCAGTGCCCACAAGGTTCTCAGTTGGTTGGTTGGCGCGTCATTGTTGCTTGCGCCGGCAGTTCTGGCGCCATATGCCCAAGCTCAGCAAAGCCCGCCGCAGCAGAATCAAGCTCAGCAAAGCCCACCGCAGCAGAACCAAGCTCAACCTGGCCGATCAGGGGATTGGGGCCCAGCCGGCCCTCCTCCGGATGCACAGAACGGGGAAATTCCTCCGCCTCCAACAGACGCCCAGTCCCCCGACAATTCCCAGAATGGGGCGTCAGCGCCGGCAAACGGCCAGAATGGTGCCCCGCCTCCGGCTGGCGCACAGAATGGCCAGTATCCAACTCAGCCGCAGCAGCCTGGGCAACAGGGCCGTGGGCCCTATCAGGGCAGCCCTCAGGGATACCCTAATCAGGGCTATCCGAGTCAGGGCAACCAGGGGCAACAGCAGCCGCCACAGCCTTCCGGTCCCGTGAGTGTTCCGCCTGGAACGCTGCTGAAGGTTCGCCTTTCCGAAGCTCTGGATACCAAGAAAATGCAGCCCGGCGACTACTTTCAGGGAACCGTGGCGCAGGGTGTTTACAGCGGCAACGTACTAGCCATACCTCGTGGAGCAGAGGTGGTAGGGCGCGTCGTGGATGTGAAGAAGGCCGGCGAGCTAAAGGGCAGCCCCGGTTTTCTCCTCCAACTCACAACCCTGAATATGGGCGGTCAATCGTACCCGCTAGTGAGTGACACTTGGTCGTTCGAAGGTCCTGGGAAGGGCGGCTACACCGCAGGCAATGCAGTCGGCGGAGCAGCTTTGGGAGCCGTCATTGGAGCGATTGCCGGCGGTGGTACCGGGGCCGCGATCGGTGCGGCTGCGGGCACCGGGGCGGGCTTAGGCGCGTCTGCCATTACTCCCGGACCCCGGGGAGTGATTCCTCCTGAGTCGCTGTTGACCTTTCACCTGACGCAACCGGCTGCCGTACGGCCTGTTTCTTACCAGGAAGCAGAGGAGTTGCAACAGAATTCCGCTCCACCACAGCCGAGGGCCTACCCCCGCTACGGTTATCCACCACCGGCGCCGGTGTATGCACCAGGACCCTACTACTATCCGGCTCCTTACGCCTATGCGTACCCTTACCCGTATGTCTATGCGTATCCCTATCCCCACGCCCGGTATTACCGCTACCGGTATTGGAGATAATCGCTCACAAAAGCATTCGAAACCCGTCCCTGAATGAGGGCGGGTTTCTTTTTGCCGAGAGTAAACCTGGGAACGGCGAGCGAAAGCCAGCCTGAAACGCCAATAGACGGCCGGCCTTTTCATGCGCCTGCCATTCCATCCTGCGCTGGGCCGTCTGCGGAATGCTCTAGAATTGCAGTGAGGTCGTTACGCCCGTATGATTCGTTTTCTGCAAAAAGACAGTCGCGTCATCAAGATTATTTTCGTTGTAATTATTGCCGTCGCAGCGATCACGATGGTCATCACCTTGGTTCCAGGTATCTTCGCCGACGATGGGGGGTCTACCAATACCTATGCTACAGTTCACAGCGCTGGCGTATTGGGCCGCTACTTCGGCGCGGCTTCAGAAGTCACACAGCCCGAAGTGCAGCAAATCGCCCAACGGCTTTTGGAGCAGCAGCACCTTCCCGATCAGTTGATGCCGTTTGTGACGCCTCGCGCGGCTCAAATTTTGATCCAGCGTGAAGTGTTGCTGCATGAGGCCAACCGGCTTGGCCTGCAAGTTACGGATGCGGATCTCAGCCGCTCGATGCAGTCCGGACCTTTTGCACAAGCACTTTTCCCGAATGGCCAGTTCGTCGGGGCGGACAAGTATGCCGATTTCGTACAGAATTACTTCCATACGTCCACGCAGGATTTCGAAAGGCAAGTCAAGAAAGACATTGAACTGAACCGACTTGAATCGACCGTGACCGGCGGTATCACCGTCTCCGACCAAGATGTTCGGGACGCATACCGTCAGCAGGCGACGAAGATCAAGTTCGATTACGCTGTCATAAGCGCCGATGATTTGCGCAAGCAAATCAATCCCACCGACGTCGAACTACAAACCTTCTTCAAGCAGAATGCGGCTCGCTACAAAACGGCCGTGCCGGAGAGCCGCAAAGTAACCTATATTGCGTTCAGCGGAAATCAAGTTCCAGGCGGACCTGCTCCGGCGACAGATCAGGAAATTGCCCAGTATTACCAGTCACACCAGAAGGATTACCAAGTACCTGATGAAGTGAAGGTGCGCCACATCCTGATCCAAGTGGCGCCTAATGCCGACGCTAAGACAGATGCAGCCGCGAAGCAGAAAGCCGAAGATGTTTTGAAGCAATTGAAAGCCGGCGGCAACTTTGCGGAGCTCGCGACGAAATACTCCGATGACCCAGGCAGCAAAACGCAGGGCGGAGACCTCGGCATGATCCAGCGCGGCGTGACGGTCCCTGCATTCGAGAATGTTGCGTTTTCTTTGAAGCCCGGGCAGCTCTCCGATGTGGTTAAAACTCAGTTTGGCTACCACATCCTTCAAGTGGAAGGAAAAGACATCGCCCACTTAAAGCCGCTCGACGAAGTGAGAGCGCAGATTCTTGCGACGCTTACTCGTGAGAAGGAAGCGCAGCAGCAAGCGGCCTTTGCACAGCAGCTGGCCTCTGAAGCGGCAAAAAGCAGCCTAACCGCGACCGCGAACGCGCATCATTTGCAACTGGTCACGACTGACTACCTGCAACAGAACGCCGTGATTCCTGGACTGGCGGACGGCACCAAGCTGCTAGGTTCAGCGTTCTCTGCCAAACAGGGCGGTGCCCCTCAAGTCTCCTCCACCGGCGAGGGATTTGCCGTGTTCCAGGTTCAAGACGTCAAGCCGGCACATGCCCCAACGTTTGACGAATACAAGGCGCACCTGATCGATGACTTCCGCCAACAGCAGCTGCCTGTGCTATTGGCCCGCAAGACAAATGAGCTCGCCGACAAGGCGCACGCAGAGGGCAATCTGAACCAGGCCGCGAAAGAAGTAGGCGCGACGGTCAAAACCAGCGATTTGGTCGACCACACCGGGCAAGTGCCTGATATCGGCCAATTGGCTTCCGTGGCTCCCGATCTTTTCAATCTCAACGTGGGCCAGATCGGCAAGGCGATCAACACAGGCCGCTCCGGTGTTGTGGTGAAGATCGACGATAAGCAGGAGCCGAGCTCGGCGGAAATCGCACAGCACTTCGACGCAACGCGAGATCAATTGCTGGGCGAGCGGCGTGAACAGCTCTTTGCGGTCTTCGTCACCAACCTGACAGATCGATATCAGAAGCAGGGTCTCATCCGCATCAACAAGAACGCACAAGTGCCCACGCAGCCTGGATTGCCTAGCTAAAGGCTGTTGCAAGTTTTGCAACAGCCTTTAGCTGGAGTGGTAAATAGAATCACGACGGCAGCGATGGGGAGGCATCTTCTTGGAGACCAAGCTCGGATCGGACCAATCCTTGAGGGTAAGAATTTGGGGATGCTCATTCCTTATGCCGGACCTTTCGGCGCAAGGTGTGGGAAATAGCTGCTGGTCCCTCTGGTCATACCAACCGCTCTCTAGATCGCTTTTGTAATTTCCAATCGGACCGCTGTTGCGCTATTCAGCGGTCGCCTTTATCCTTCGACTTTGGTATCCGCGGAATGCCCTTCGAGCGATCGTCCGGACTGCTGCTGCACATCTCTTCCCTCCCGTCCTATGGTGGAATCGGCGACATGGGCCCGGAAGCCTATGCCTTTGCGGACTATCTACAACGGGCAAAGCAAAGACTCTGGCAGGTTCTGCCGCTGGGCCCTACCGGCTACGGAAACTCTCCTTACGCTTGTCTTTCCGCCTTCGCGGGAAACCCTCTTCTGATCAGCCTGGAAAAGCTTGTGGAGGCGGGTTGGCTTGCAGAGGAGCGGATCGCAGGGCTGCCTGGACACAGAGGGAATGTTCATTTCGAAGAGGTCGAACGGCGCAAGAAGCCACTTCTGGTGGAAGCGGCGCGAAATTTCCTGGAACGCCATGACCTCGCGGAATGGGCCAGGTTTGAGCATTTCTGTGAAAGCCACGCTTCGTGGCTAGCGGATTACGCCGCCTATACAGTTCTGCGGCAGGCGAACAATTTTGCCAACTGGCCCTCCTGGCCGCGGGAGCTCGCGCGCAGAGAGCCCGGCGCGCTGCGCGCGTTCGAGCAGCAATACAAAGATGCATTGGAAATCGAGAAGGTCATCCAATTTGCATTCGATGAACAGTGGCAAGCCCTTCGTGCTTACTGCGCTGAGCGCGGCATTCGTTTCATTGGCGATGTAGCCATCTTCGTGAACTATGACAGTGCCGACGTTTGGACACACCCTGAAATCTTCGATCTCGACGACGATCTCGCGCCGATCCATGTTGCGGGAGTGCCGCCCGATTACTTCAGCGTGACCGGCCAGCGCTGGGGCAATCCGCTCTATCGTTGGGATGTCCTCGAAAGGCGCGGCTTTGACTGGTGGGTGGACCGGATACGGCGGTCGCGTTCGCTCTACGATCTGATCCGCCTCGACCATTTCCGTGGGTTTGAAGCTTTCTGGGAGATTCCCGCCGAAGATGAGACCGCGATCAACGGGAAGTGGATCAAATCTCCAGGGGTGAAACTCTTCAGCAAGATTCAAGAGAAACTTGGCGAGCTGCCGTTCATTGCAGAGGATCTGGGGCTCATCACTCCCGAGGTGCATGCGCTGCGGGAGGAGTTTCGCTTGCCGGGGATGCGAGTCCTGCAATTTGGCTTTGGCGGCCGCGGCGCTCACCTCTACCTTCCCCATCGCTACGAATCCAATACCGTGGTCTACACCGGAACCCACGATAACGACACGACCCTCGGATGGTGGCAACACGGTGCGACCAAGCAGGAGCGCGAGGCGATCTACGCCTATCTCCATCCGCGTCCCGACGACGTCGTGTGGTCCCTCATGCGCGCAGCTGCCACATCGGTAGCGGACATCTGCCTTTTCCCTCTCCAGGATGTTCTAGTCCTTGGTTCGGAAGCACGCATGAACACCCCGTCGAAGCCGGAAGATAATTGGAGCTGGCGCATGGATCCCCAAGCCCTGACGGAGGGAACTGCGAAAGGATTAGCGGCATTAACCGAAGTGACCGATCGCGACGGCTGGCAGCCCCCGGAAGAAGCTATAAAGTAACGAAATAGACGCAGTAAAGATCCTCCCTGAAGATCCCAGAGTGCCCCATATCTGACACGTTGTTTGTGTCAGATATGGGTGAATTGCGAAGCGAGCCTGGGAAGGGCGAGCGGAGCAAGAGGGCGAGAGCGGCAGTACCGCGCAGCCCTCGAATATTAGGGGCACCACAAATGTTCATCCCACCTTGGTACTTGCCGTTGTCTACCCGGAACCCTGACCAAGCGCCTCGAGAAAGATCTCGCGGTCGACATTGCCGCCAGTGAGAACGAAAGCAACGCGCCCGCCTGCCCACTGATCCCGCTCCCTGAGCAATCCGGCGAATGCCGCGGCCGCAGCGCCTTCGGCGACGTTGTGCGTGTCCTCATAAATGGAGCGCATGGCAGCGGCGATCTCCGGTTCGGTCACTTCGAAGATGTGATCGACGCCGGAAAGCATGATCTCGAGTGCTTCCGCATTGGGAACGCGGCAGGCAAGTCCGTCCGCAAGGCGGGTTTCCGCCGCGTGGGTTACCACCTTCCCAGAGCGGAACGACAGAGCGTACGAAGGCGACCGAGCAGCGACGACTCCAATGACCTTCGTTGCAAGGCAGAGCGCCCCGCGCGCAGCCAGCATTCCGCTGATCGAAGATCCGAGTCCGACAGGGACGTACACAGCATCGAGCGGCGGAGCAGTGGCAAACATTTCAAGCGCGTACGTTCCGGTGCCATGCACTAACAGCGGATGAAACGAGGGGATCAGATGCAGGCCCCGTTCCCGGGCGAGACGCTCCGCGTATTCGAGGGCACTTTGAAAATCATCGCCGTGTTCGAGAAGTGTGGCTCCTTGGGCGCGCATGGCGCGATTCTTCTCGCGGCTGTTTCCGTGCGGGACGACAATCGTAGCGGTAACTTCATAGTGAGCAGCGGCGCGGGCGACTCCCTGGCCATGATTGCCACGGGTCGCAGCGACGACGCCCCGAATTTCCGGATGTTCCCGCGTGAGCCAGTCGAAATAGACCATCGCGCCGCGCAGCTTGAATGCGCCCACGGGCGAGTGGTTCTCATGTTTTACCCAGACCTCCGCTCCAACGCGCTGGCTAAGCAGCGGCCAGGTGTAGGTTGGCGTGGCGGGCATCGTCTTGCGTACGATCTCCGTGGCGCGGAGAAGCTCTTTGTGCGTGGGAAGCTGCATGTTCTGCTATCACTCTATCGTTTTACGGGAAGCATGGCGTGCCTCAGGGTCCGGACAAGGCCCTGCGCTTAGGAAGTCGGCCCTTGAATGGGACTGACCAGGTGTCCGGGATCGGAATAGGACTGTCATCCCGAGAGGATGTGACTTTATTCGATTTTGCGCCTTTTTGGGCGTCTAAGCTCTTTATTTTCAGTATCAGTTTTTGTGCTAAATCAAAAAAGTCACACGCTCCGAGCGAAGCCGAGGGATCTGCTTTTTCCGTGCTTCAGCCGTGTCGGAGCC
>DASYBJ010000102.1:0-7120 GCA_036500845.1 Acidobacteriaceae bacterium | reverse complement strand
ATCGATTCCGAGGTCGTTGACGGTCGCAATCGGCACATTGATGGACTGATTCTCAATGCGCACATATCCAAACCGGGCCTCATTGACCCACTCGGGCGAGAAAATATGCGTTTCTGTCAGGTTTAGAAACCTGTCATGTACAGGCAGATCGAGAGGAAAATTAAGGTCGCTACGCGAAATGGTGCCTCCAAGGGAGGCCTGCAATCCGCCAGCGCCGAAAGGCAGATCCGATTCGAAATTGGTGAAGAAGAAGCGGACTGCGATCTTGTCTGAACCGCCACGGAATTCGCGGTCGTAGTTCGTCGTGAATTGATCATCCTGGTAATGTCCGGGACGGCTTACGTCAAACGAGCCAACGGTACCCGGAACCCCGTTCACCGTCGGTATGAGATAACCGCCCGGCGTCGACCCGAACTGGTTGCTCTTAAGGTTCAGTAGTTTCAAAGCAACAGGATCGATCTGGGATGCACTCACTCCCTGCCCGGGAAAGAACGTGTTCACGATCGACTGCGCAGACCGGTCTCGCGGCAACACCGGCAAGGAGGTTTGGATGATTGTTCCGTTGGATAAACCGCTGCTCTGGCGGGTTCCCTGGTAGTTCGCGAAGAAATAACCCAACCTGGCCTTGGACAGGATCGGTCCGCCGATGCTTCCGCCAAAGATATTCTGCTTCACGACGGGGCGGGGTTGCCCTTGCTGCTTGAGAAAGTATTCGTTGGCATTCAGAACATCGTTGCGAAAGAACTCGAACGCGTCCGCGTGAATTTGGGCGGCGCCGGAATTGAGCACTGCGTTGATGTTCCCACCCCCATTGCGTCCCTGGGTAGCGTCATACATGCTGGTCTGGACACGGAACTCCTGCACTGCGTCCGGACTTGGCAGTGGGGTATTCGTTAATTCAGCCACGTTGTAATCTGTCGCCGTAATGCCGTCGATGAGGTAATTATTGTTGTCTTCCCGCTGCCCGTTCACGTCGATACGCACATCGCCGCGGCCCAGAGATGCATTCTGGTTAAGCGCAGCAGTTACACCGCCGGAGAACGTAAGCAACTGCTGAAAATTCTGCGTAGAAAGCGGCAGGCGCGAGATGGTAGCAGCGGTAATGGAGTGGCCTGTAGTCGCGTTGGTCGTCTCTACGGCGGCGACATCGGCCCTGACTGATACCTGCGTCGTCACGGCTCCAAGCTTAAGCGCGATAGAGAACCGCGTAGTCTCTGTCACGCGCACCTGGACATCCGAAGTCGCCGTCTCGAAAGAAGAGGCCGAAACCGTCAGATGATAATCCCCTGGCGGCAGCAGCGGCGCGGTAAATGAGCCGCTTTCGTCAGTCGTCAGGCTTCTCCGCACCCCTACACCGCTAATTTTCACGGTTGCGCCCGATACGGCCGCGCCACTTCCGTCGACCACCTGACCTCTCACCGCGCCGGTTGCCCCGCCTTGGGCCATCAGGGACGGAATACCGGCTGAGAGAAGCAAGATCAAGAGAGGAAAGACAATCAACGAGAAGCGTTTCATAGGCTCTCCAAAGAGCTGGAAGAAATGCAATTGAGAATTCGAGGGTGTTCTACCGCTGGAAATGCCGGAACGTTCGAGTAGATGTCCCGGCTCAAGAGGTTCATGCAACAACAAAACGCGCGCACATGGATTTATTCCACAGTCTCAACCGTAAGCCGAAAGTGAGAAACTCATCTACCTGTGCGCTTGCGCGGATGTGCAGCGCATCATCTTCATCGAGGCGCCCCAGGATCGAGGCGCCCGAGGTCGTTGGTCCCGATGCTTTGGCGAAGGATCGAGCTTCGTTATGCCTTCGGGGCGATGCGTCAGACATTATCAGTGTCGCGCTGCACTCTCCAGAAACTCCCTATGGAGTGTCAGTGATTGGCACTACTTGAAAGCCGAGCCGTGCAGCCTTCGTGGTTAGATATTAAAGCTGTTGGTCTCGCTGCCTTTGTTCATAGAACTCGGTTCCGCGATCCACGTAGTCTTGTCCGAACTTGAACATGCGGTAGAAGAGGTTCAGCGTCTCACTTTTGTTGGCTGCGGGTCCATTTCGCCATACTCTCTTTCAGTTTCTGCCACTAGCGACGTCGCTCCTCAGCATTCGTTCACTGCTCAAATCTGACACGAAACTCACCTACCATTTCGTAGGCGATTTAAGTACATGAATATCGCTTTAACTGCAATTACCGGTGTATTGAAAGGCGATAAATTGCTGAAAACAAGCCTGCGAAATTTCAGATTAAGTGCTGCGCGACACCTGGAATAATCCTTCGATTCGAAAGCGCGAGCGGCTCGGCAATTGGTGTTGTAGACGCTTTCTCCAATTACCAGTTCAAGCTCTGGTCGACTTTTTCTTGAGACCTCGCCTTGAATGCATCGTCTCGCAGATGTCATTGACAACTGACCGTTGGTCATTTATAAATGACCAACGGTCAGTTTGATTGGTCGGATAACATCAGTCTTAGGAGGTCCCCATGATCGATCCCAGACAATCCCAACGCAAGACCGCACTCGTTACGGGGGCGAGCAGCGGCATCGGCCGCGAGTTTGCTCGTGAATTTGCGTCGCACGGCTACAATCTCGTACTTGCAGCCCGAACGGTGGACAGGCTTCGGGAACTAGCTACTGAACTCGAACAGCGACACGGCATTACCGCAATTCCGATCCGGACGGATCTGTCGGAGCCAAACGCCCCGCAGGAGTTGTATTCGGAAGTGCGAAAGCGACGGATTGACGTCGACATTCTCGTGAACAATGCGGGTTTCAACGTGTACGGTCCATTCACGCAGACCAATCATACTGATGAACTGCGCTTATTGCAGGTCAACCTCGTCGCCCTTGTGACTCTCACGAAACTCCTCATTCCGGACATGATCGAACGGGGCTTTGGACGGATTCTGAACCTGGGTTCGACGGGCTCATTTGCCCCGGCGCCCTTTGACAGCCTCTACGCGGCCAGCAAGGCATTCGTTCTCAGCTTCTCTGAAGCAATTGGCGAAGAATTGAAGGGGACGGGTGTGACTGTTACTACGCTTTGCCCCGGTCCCACTCAGACCGAGTTTGCCGAAAGAGCCGGCATGGGTGACGTAAAGATCTTCAGCGGGCGCCTCATGAGTGCTCAAAAGGTAGCTTCGATTGGCTATAAGGCGATGATTGCCGGTGGAACTACCGTAATCGTCGGGCTCGCTAACCGGCTCCAGGTTTGGTCCATGCGCTTCGCGCCACGATCAATGGTGACAAAGGTCGCGAAGGGTCTCATGAGCCGACGTCGGGCGTCCTTACGTGCGGATGCGCAGCGTGCTTGAGACGATGAGATGCACAGTACGCCAGTCGCTTGGTGCGTGCATTCAGCCTGTGGATAATCAGGCATGGAGACATTTGTGTGAGGCAGAATCGGTTACGTTCACCGAGAACCCGCGCAGTTACTGAAGAAGCGAAGTCGGTACGGCGCGCGTCTCTTCTTTCCGCGGCTGGAAGATTGTTTGTTTCACGCGATTTTGATGGAATATCTGTTGGCGAGATCGCGCGTAAAGCAGGGCTTGCAAAGGGGACAGTCTACCTTTATTTCGGAACCAAGGAAGCACTGTTCCTGGAATTGGTTGCTGAACAGCTGGAGGCGTGGGTCCATGAGGCGGGTCCGGCTCTGGTCCAATTGAAGTCCGGACCCGTCGCTGTTGCTGCGGCTGTCGCATCGACTTTGAGCCAGCGACCGATTCTGGTCCGGCTGCTTGCTCTCCTTCATTCGGTGCTTGAACGCAACACCGAAGTCGCCCCTCTTCGCGACTTCAAAAAGAGACTGCTGCAGGTCACGACGAAATCCGGCGCGCTGTTCGAACAAGCACTTGCCCTGGCACCCGGTACCGGCGTTCGTCTGACCCTGTGGATGCACGCTACGATTGTTGGGCTGGCCCAAATGACGGCAATCTCTCCGACGCTGGCTGAGGTGCTGGCCCAGGATAATTCGCTGGCAATACTTCGGCTTGATTTTCGCACTGAATTAGAAGTGGCCTTGGCTACCCTATTCGCCGGAGCAACAGGTGGCGCATCCAAAAGGCGATCAAGATCGTGAGAATGTCGAGGTTCAGATACCGCTAGAAGTGGAGCTCAACAGCTACCGACTTTCCCAGCAGGTACCTATTTCATCGACCGACTATCTGGAAGAACGCATGTCACTACTGTGTGAGACTCTCCATCGCACGGATGGATGGTGTCGACGGCGAGATATGGGAATGCGCTGCTGGCGATTACTTCTTTCGTCGTCCTTTGCGTAAGGGTGAACGTCGACGCGCTGCGAATTCTCGACTAATTGCCATTCGAGCGCCTGTGCATCGTCAATCTCGACGAAGCGGGCGGGGACAGAGAAGAGTTCGCCCAATTGGGCTGCACGGTAGCGCCGCGCTCCTGCAATCAACTCAAAGCCCTCCGCGTTGGGACGTACGGTGATGGGTTGGATCAGGCCGTGATGCTTGATACTCTCTGCCAACTCCTGCAGCTTGCTTTCGTCGAAGGTGCGCCGACGTGCGCCAAGTGCAACTGTATTTGAATCCGGAGGCCGAACACTTACTGGATTGGTTTCACGTCACGATGCGGTTAACGGTTCTGAACCAGACTGCCACAGGATTGCCGGAGAAGGTCGGCGAAGACGACGATCCATATGAATTGCGTTCAGGCGTGCTCCAACGGTTGGAATGGATCAACTGGTACCTGTGGCATGGCAATACGTTTTCAAGCGCTGAATAAACTGCAGGATCTGGAAAAGCTCTTCCAGGAAATACATTGCAGGCTCATGGATTTGGAGGCGGCGGCGTTCGAGAGCAAAGACGAGAACACCCGCAAACTCTTGAAGGGAGTTGAAGAGTTACACACCTATGTGGAGCGCAACCAGAAGTTCGTGCCCAATTACGGGGATCGTTATCGCAACGGAGAAAAGATCGCTTCTGGTTTTGTCGAGTCGGCGGTGAATCAGGTCGTGAGCAAGCGGATGGTCAAGCGTCAACAAATGCGGTGGACGGAGCGAGGCGCACATTTGCTTCTACAGATTCGGACACGTGTGCTCAACCAAGAGTGGGAGGACACGTTTCGGCGCTGGTATCCAGGCTTCCGACCACAAACCCAAGCGCAATCACTTGAGAACGCCGCTTGACCCCCGGATGCGAATGCTCTCCTTGCTGTTTGCCTAATCCGCGGTCCGAACCCCCACTTCATCGAGGTGCGCCAGCAGGTCCGCCGCATCCTGATATACCCGGTACGAGCCAACCTGTTCCAGTTCCTCTTGTCCATACCCTCCCGAAAGCACCCCGATCCCAAGGCAACCGGCTCTACGCGCGGCGAGCAGGTCCCACACACTGTCTCCCACCACCATCGCATGCGCGATCGGGACCTTGAGTCGCTCGGCAGCCGCGAGAAACAGATCTGGATCAGGCTTCGCATGCCGCACTTCGTGCCGGGTAATCACCGGAACCTCAGGCCTCACCTCTAACTTGTCCAGAGACGGTTGCGCGCCTTCCCGGCGTCCGCTGGTTGCGATCGCATAAGGAATCTCCAGCCGGCTCAGCTCTTTCAGCAGTTCGCGAGCCCCCGGAAGCGGCTCAATCGCTGCCTTGTAGCGATCGAACGCCGCTGCATGTCTCGCCTGGAGTGCCTCGGCCTCTTCTCGCGACAGGCGATGGCCGATCTCCCGCCCCAGGGCCTGCACCAGAAGTCCGCCGCTCATGCCGATCCGGCGGTGAATACGCCACACCGACAGCGCCAAGCCGGTCTCGTGCAGAGCTTCATGCCACGCCAGCACATGCTGGTAGACGCTGTCGACGAGCGTTCCGTCCAGGTCGAAAAGTAAAGCCGGCCTATGAGACGCATGCAGGGTCACAAATGTGATTTCCTCAGCTGGCCGCATTTACCGCAAAAAATATGGCCCCGCTGCGCCTTCCTGAGCGCAGCGAGGCCCGTACTTATGCTGCTTGGCTTTGGGGTGGTTTCGAGGAAGCACTTTCTGCTTCGATGGGAATGGTGCGCCGGTTAGTTTGCTGTTCCGGAACCGGAATTGCTATTTCCAGTACGCCGTTGTGGAACTTTGCCTTTGCCTGTTCAGTTTTGGCGCCTTCCGGCAGAGGAATGCTCCGGCGGAAGAACCCATATTGGCGTTCTGCCCGCTGCATCCCTCCCTGTTTCTCCTCGTGTTCGTACTTGCGCTCTCCCTCGATCACGAGCGCATCGTTTTCCACCTCGACCTTCACATCCTTCGGCTCGAGACCCGGAAGCTCTGCATGGATGTTGTACTTGCCATCGCGCAGCGAGACGTCGATAGCCGGCGACCACCCGCTGCTGCTGATCCCTGCACGCTCCATGCCGGCGTCCTGGAACATGCGATCCATTTCTTCTGTGATCCTTCTCAGCAGGGAAAAGGGGTTCATCCGGAAAACGTCATACGGCATGAGGGCGAACGGATACTCTCCACGCCGTTGCATGAGACCGGTTCTCGAAGAACTGGGTGAAACGTCCTTCCGTTGCAGGGAGGACTGCTCTTCTTCGTTGGGTCTTGCAGTCGGAGACTTCTGTTCGGTTTGCGTTTGCATATCGGGCTCCTTTCCATAAGGCTTTCGCTTGGATGGGAACACTACGGCAACTCTTGGGGGTCAGCACTCGAAACCCGCTGGGGTGACCGAAAAAGTCTGGGTTTCCTCCGAGAATTCCTATATCCGCAAGCGATTCGGTGTGTGTGTCCAGATCAGGACCAAACGATAGTGCGAAAGCGTCTGAGGCTGAAGGGGACGCGCTTGGTCATCTCAACATGCTGCGAAAGTACCACATCGTGCTCCCGCCCACCCACCGGGCGCGGATCTGGCCCTCAAACCAGTAAGCAGCATCGCAAAGGATGACCTTACTCCTTTTTGGACGCCGCAATCTCTGCTGGATCACGATCTCGCCAGCCGATTGCGACCGCACCGTCAACTTCGCCTGAGCTGCTTCCTTCTCCGGATCTTGAAATCCTTTGGTCCTTGAAATCGCAAGGACAGACGAAGTGCCCAATGAAGCCGGGAAGCATCGCAATCGGCTCCATGAACCCCAACAGGATACCGCCGTGCGGGATGTGGACGCAATTTGAATTAACACACTATTCACG
>DASYBJ010000101.1:0-4845 GCA_036500845.1 Acidobacteriaceae bacterium | reverse complement strand
GCTCTTTATTTTCAGTATCTGTTTTTGTGCTAAATCAAAAAAGTCACACGCTCCGAGCGCAGTCGAGAGATCTGCGGTTTTGTCCGCGTAAAGAATTTTCACTTCGCGTGGAATTCCTCACCATCGGGAATATCGCTCCATGACAACATACGCAATTATCTATGGGGCGTGTTTTTTAAACGTGGTCAATATGCATGCATCTAATAAAGTATGCGCGTGTCTTCTCTTCCGATACTTAGCAGGGTGACATCGGTGTATTTTTGCGGGTTCAACAGCCGTACCGAAGCAGCCAGTTTCCTCAAAAGAGGGCTTTCCACTCTTTCCACGCAGAAATCGCTCGCTACCGAGGGGACTTTCCGCGCTTACCGCGCTTTTCGCGCACTATTCTCCTCCAACCGGTGCCCGGCTCTGGGCGACGATGACAGGGAAGCACAGCATCGTAATCTGCAGCCGCTCGTGACCTGTCGCAGTGACTTCGTTAAAACACAGCGTGGTAGATCTTTGCGTATCGAGCAATAGATTCGGTCGCTTCCACAATATCTCCTTGCACTCGACACGCAATTACTTATGACGTTCCGTTTAGAAGCGAGGAGCGACAAATATCGGGTATCTTCGAGCGACGAGCGACAACGAGGCCGGGGAAATTTTCCCCGTCCGCCTAGCTTCGCAGCGAAAGACGAGCCTTGCGGCGAACAACCAAGCCATTCTTCTTATCAGCCTAGGGAGACTCTGAGAAACGCGCCGAAGCTGCGGGCGAGGCGCCAGCAGATCTGTGATCTACTGCCATCCATCCTCTCAACCTAAACGCTGTCATCCCGAGCGAGGCGCAGCGAGCCGAGGGATCTGCTTTCCTACCAGCAACGCCGGGTGCGTTGAATTGCTTCTCGCAAGCTATATCTCGTCTGCTCGATCAGCAGCGGAACTGTTTTTCAGAGTCTCCCTAGACCTTGTAACTACCAAACTCTCGGCCCCCGGGCTTGGTTTTCGCTCGCAACGCTGTTCGACCTAATGTTTTAACAGGCCCTAGGCCTAATGTTTTAACAGGTCCTAGGCCTTCCGTAAATTGTTAGAATGTATGCCATTCTGCCCACCGAAAATATTTGCGCCAGAGCCTGATTCTCTTTGTTAAGAATTGCGAATGACTGAAACGTTCACGAGGGCTGCCGCATCTGCTCTAAGAAGCGCGGACCCTAACCATGAACATCGGTCAACTTCTCTATGCCTTCGTTCTTTGGATTGTTCCGATCACTGCGCTGGGCCAGCAGCTCGTCGCGCCTGTGCCGCAGCGCGGAAGCATCCACGGCACTGTGACTGATTTTCAGAACGCAGTTATTCCTGGCGCGACAGTTACAGTTGATGGGCCCGCTTCGAGCGAACACCGCACGGTCACGACAGATGGAATAGGATCGTTTGAGTTGAAAGATCTCGATCCTGTTTCTTACAGGATCGCTGTCAGTGCAAAGGGATTTGCCGATTGGACCTCACCCGCGGTCGTTCTCAAGCCGGGCCAGGCGTTGGCGATGACTGATATCAAGCTCAAGATATCGGTAGTAGAGACTACGGTGGCCGCCCTCACGGTTGAGCAAATCGCTACGCAACAGGTTAAGGCAGAAGAGAAGCAGCGCGTTCTGGGCATTATTCCCAACTTTTATGTGGCTTATGACAAGAACACCGTGCCGCTTACGCCGAAGCTGAAGTACGAGCTCGCTTTAAGAGCCGCCACCGATGTAGTCAGTATCGCCGGAGACGTCGTCCTCGCTGGGATCAATCAGGCAGCTGACCGTCCCCACTATCAGGAGGGTGCAGAGGGTTTTGGTCAGCGCTTTGGGGCTGCCTATGCGGGTAGCTTCTCTAATATTTTGCTCGGCGGCGCGGTCATGCCTTCGCTTCTGCATCAGGACCCGCGCTACTTCTACCAAGGCACGGGCACGGGCAGGTCCCGCGCGAGGCACGCGATTTTAAGCCCATTTATCTGCAAGGGAGACAATGGCCGTTGGCAGTTCAACTATTCAGGCATTAGCGGCAGTCTGATGTCGGCCTCCCTTGCAAACATCTACTATCCGCCGCGAGATCGCGGACCAGGATTGGTCTTCGGTAACACTTTGATCAACTTCGGCGCCGAAGTCGCCAACGACTTGATACAGGAGTTCATCCTGCGCAAGTTCACGACCAATGCGCCCAAACAAAATTAGGAGACTGCTCTTACAAATCCCTCCTGATTCCCTTGAGAAGACTGAGCACGCGCTGAATAAGTGGGTCAGGATTTCCAGTTGACCAGAGTGCAAAAGTATCCAGCGGCGAGATCGAAAAGCTCGGAGGACACAAAACGACACCCTCGGGAACAAAGCTTTTCGCCGAAGCTGGAAGGAACGCGAATCCGGCACGGGCCATGGTGAGAGCCGCCGCAGTTTGGAAATGCTCCACCATTTGATATCTGTTTAACGGCACGTGATTTTGTACGAAGGCAGTGACGATCAGGTGATGCAGACTGGGGAACAGATCCTTCGAGGGAATATAAAAGAGTTCGCCCTCAAGGTCTCTTAGCGCCACTGACCTCTTGCGAGCGGCTTTGTGCCCTTTCGGAACGGCCACAACGATGCGCTCACGAATCAGTAACATACTCTCGACCCGGTCGTAGCTATTCCCTAAGTGTCCGATACTGATATCAAAGGCTCCCGACTGGATTCCCAGAATCTGTCCAGATTCAGGCCCTTCTTTTAGCTCCACACTCACAAGAGGAAGAGTACTTCTGATCTTCTCGAGAAGCCGGGGGAGGATATGGAAGCTCGCAGTGGGAACAAAACCGAGCCGGACCGTTCCCGCCTCGCCGCTCTCTGCATGGAGTGCCGCCGTCGAGGCCTGCTTAAGCTTTAATAAGATTTCTCGTGCCGCAGACAAGAAAACCTCGCCTGCGCGGGTGATCTCAACTCGCCGCTTTGACCGCCGGAGAAGCGGGACGCCCAGTTCCTCTTCAAGTTGCTTGATTTGGACGCTCAATGAAGGCTGGGAGACATGCAGGTGATTGCTTGCCTGCCGAAAATTCAAGGTTTCGGCAACGGCAACGAAGTATCGCACTTGCCTGAGTTCCATGGCTGATAGCTTCCGGCTATCAGAGTAACAGGAACAAAGTATTTCCTCGATAACAGTCGGCCGATATACCTTGGGTCTGAAGAAGGCTACGTCTGCCCTGTCATCGCCCTCCAAAATTCGCCGGAGGCAGCGCGTAGCGGCGATTTGCCCTAAGACAATCTATGAACACACAAGACCAGGTTCGGATTCTCGGTATCTCCGGAAGCATGAAAGAGCTCCTCGATTCAGAGAGATTGGCAACCGTCGGTACAATGGCCAGCTCCATCTCCCACCATCTGCGGCACTACCTCTCTGTGATGTACGCGAACGCCGAGTTCATGAGCGACGGTTCTATCGCTCAATCTGAACGTGACGAGCTGTTCCTCGAAGTCCGTTCCGCAGTTCATGGCATGACCGATCTGCTTGATTCGCTTCTTTTGTTTACGCAGACCGGCCGCGCGCTTTATCGGGAGTACGAATCAATAACGTTGCTGATCCAGCGTTCGGTCAGGATGGTCCGTTCTCATCCTGGAGCGCGTGATGTCAGGATCACTTTTACAGGCCTGTCATCGCTCAAGGCCTGGGTGGATGCAAAGAAGCTGGAGCGAGCCGTCTATAACCTGCTGCTAAACGCCTGTCAGTCTGCCAGGCTCGGTGGCGGGCGGGCAGCGGTAAGCCTCAGTCTCGAGGAAGACGAACAGTCTATCCACATTCGTATCACCGACAATGGGCCTGGAGTGCCCAAGTCTATTCGACAGACATTGTTTTTGCCCTTTGTAAGCGAGGGAAGAGAGAGCGGAACTGGGCTCGGCCTCACACTCGCGCTCGAGATCGCGCAGGAGCATGGCGGCTCTGTCAACCTTGAAGATCAAGAAGAAGGGCATACAGTCTTCAAGATCACGCTTCCAAAGGCTGCGTTGCAGGCTCTGGGGGATGCCGTTGAGAAGAGAGGCTTGCAGTCACCGGCTTCGGCATTCCAAGGACATAGGCCACCGCGCTCCAAATTGGCCTGAGGGCAGAGCGTGGCGGCGATTTGCCCTAAGACAATCTATGAACACACAAGACCACATGAACACACAAGACCAGGTTCGAATTCTCAGTATCTCCGGAAGCCTGCGGAAGGCTTCTTTCAGCACAGGCATCCTCCGGACCCTTGCTCGAAAGGCTGCCCCTTCGATGTTGATTGACGTCATGACTCTCGAAGAGATCCCGTTTTACAACGAGGATCTGGACCGCTCACCGGGGCTACCGGCGATTGCGAAACTGAAGAGAGGCGTTGAAGAAAGTGATGGCATCCTGATTGCCACGCCGGAATACAACCACGGCATTCCAGGCGTATTGAAGAATGCATTGGACTGGGCATCTCGTCCCGCTTTCCAGTCCTGTTTCAAGAACAAACCCGTTTCGATCATCAGTTCTTCGCTCGCGTTTACGGGCGGAGTACGGGCACAGTACCAGCTTCGCGAAACACTGATTGCCATGCAGGCTCACCTCGTCATATCTCCCGAGCTCGTGATCGGCGGCGTTCATACGAAGTTTTCCGATAAGACACCAGCAGACGCAAGAGCCGCGAGTTGCTGGTCGCTCAGGTCGGCGGGACGCATCGCCTGTAGCTGCACAGGACCACCACCAGGGCCACTCAGTTCGGTCTGCGAGTACAACGACGAGACTGGGCTATCTTTCATCATGGACTCGTTGGAAAAGCTGCGGGAGGAGATTCTCGCGAGGCGTGCATTGATGGTCGCGCATTCATGATGCACAGCAGCAATGAAGAGC
>DASYBJ010000100.1:0-2369 GCA_036500845.1 Acidobacteriaceae bacterium | reverse complement strand
TCCCGGTGCCTGCGGCAGAACCCGAGAAGAAACCTGCCAAGGTGATCGATTTGATGGAAGCCTTGCGCCGGAGTCTCTCGCAGGGAAAATCCCTCCAAGCCTCCGGTACAGGTGCAGAATCAAAATCTGCAACTGGCAGCGAAAGCAGCGCGAAGTCATCCAAAAAGCCGCCCGCCGCCAGCACTTCTAAGAGTCGAACCGGTACCAAGGCTGCATCAGGGAAGAAGTCACAATCAGCCTAGCGGAATTTCGCCGGCGTTCGGGAGACCGGAACACGGCAGTTTGCAACTTGCCGCTTGGAGCATTCACAAACGCTAGTCTGGAATCGACACAGTCGAAGTCCGACAAAGCTCCTTGTCTCCGGACATCTTGTCTCCGGACATCTGTCTCCGGACACCTTGGCTATCGTTCAGTGTTCTGATAGAGTGGTCGGGCTTCAAGCAACCTTCGTCCCCCGCCTTCCGCGGAGCACCTCCTGATTCGGGGACGGCTGAACAAGTGCGCCGTTGTTCCCAGGTTTTAAAGGCGCAAAACCGCGAGCTTGACCGCACGAACATGGCTGTTGCGATGGGGTCGGGGGCCTTAACTAGATTCCGAATATCCGGATCGGTCGAACGAGAGACGTAGTCTTGGGATGGCTCCAAAGACCGAGAAAAATGGGGACCGAGAAATGGCAATCATCAAAGCCCCAGAAGAGGATTCTCTCTGCGCTCGATTGGCGCACGGCGCGTAAGGGGGCAAAGTGCAAGACGACCCTTCAGATTCGGAGTTGCAAAATACCTTCTATAAACTGGGATTTGTTACCGGTTCGGATCACCTTTTGCCCTTGCTGAGGCGGGCTCGAAAGGCGGCCGACGTCAGTGACGTCACTGTGTTATTGGAGGGAGAAACGGGAACCGGGAAGCAGGTTCTTGCACACGCCATTCACCAGTTGGATGGCAAGCGCAGAGCGTCTTCCTTTGTTACCGTCCACTGCAGCACCATCAGTGAGGCACTCGCTGAGAGCGAACTCTTCGGACACCAGCGCGGAGCTTTTTCCGGCGCTGTCTCCAACCGCAAAGGACTCTTCCAGTCAGGGCGGAACGGTACACTCTTTCTCGATGACGTGAATGATCTGCCTCTGAACCTACAGCCTAAGTTGCTCGATGTGCTCCAGCGAGGCACGGTTCGACCCGTTGGAGCGGACGCTGAAGTTCCAATCGACGTGCGGATCATCGCAGCCGCAAACCGGCCATTGGAGCCGCTCGTCCGTGACGGCCGTTTCCGGTCTGATCTTTACCATCGGCTTAACGTCGTAAGACTGGCGCTTCCTCCGCTGCGCGCCCGACGAGGAGACCTGACCAGCTTACTGTTGGCGTTTTCGCACCGGCATCACGCCCTCTATCATCCGATCGCATCGGTCGATCCGGGCCTGCTCAGATTCCTCGAATCGGAGCCCCTGCTCGGAAATGTGCGCGAGCTGGAGAATGCGGTGCAACGGATGCTCTTTCTGAAGCTTGAAGGAACATCGCTCACGCTGGATGACTGGATGCGACAACTTGGATCGGAAGCGACTGAAGAGGAACCGGACCTGCTGGCGGAATCTGCAATCGCCGTATGGCGAACCATTTCCAATCGCGGGGTCAGTTATGATCAGGCACTTCAGGAGGTAGAGAAACGAGTGTTAGAAGCCGCAATCAATGTTCCTGGATCGACCCGCCGCCAGATTGCGCGGCAGTTACATATCAGCGAACGGGCTCTGTACTACAAGATGCGTGCCTGCGGCATCGCCACGCGCATGCGCTAGGGGGACGCGGCCAATTTCCCCGGCCTCGTTGTCGCTCGTCGCTCGAAGATACCCGATATTCGTCGCTACTAATATTCCAGGGCTGCGCGCTACTACCGCTCTCGCCCTCTTGCTCCGCTCGCCCTTCCCAGGCTCGCTTCGCAATTCACCCTAATAGTGTTAACAGGCCCTAGGCAACAACGAGCAGATTGCGACATGCGCCGCGGCACTTATGCGAAGAACACATCCGCCGGCACAGCTGTAGCTGGAGCAATGACCGGAAAGAGTCATCGTAAAGACAGCATTCATCGACGCGTTCTGGAGACGAATCGCACCGGCCACCGGTTTGGTACCAAAAATGTGCGCACTAAGCGCACTAGGTCATTTTTGCAGCGTATCCAGGGTTGGATAGCCGACGGAAATACTGCGCGAAAAGCGCGGTAAGCGCGAGAAGTTACTTTTTGTTACCAACGATTGGTTTTGCACGCATCAACAGGCATCGTCACTGAAGACGACGGGAGTCGGCCGGTACAGGCAGTGTTACCACTCATACTTCGACAGTAGTACGGTTTGGCAAGTCTGTCGAGGCCCTCTGATCATCTTT
>DASYBJ010000099.1:0-11646 GCA_036500845.1 Acidobacteriaceae bacterium | reverse complement strand
CGCTGTTCGTATGTGTGGTCGCGGAGCGCGCGTTCAAGGAATGCCTTTCCGATTGCATGACTGCGGCAATTGTCGATCTGCTGCAACGCAGCAACTACATCTTCTGCTGATTTGACGATCAAGAGCTCGTCTCCAATCGCGAAGCAGTCTTCGATTCCGGGCCACTCGTCGCAGAGCAAACACGTTCCTGTGCCGGCGACTTCGAAGACGCGCGTAGGAGGGGAGAAGCCAAAGCTTGCCATCGAAGCGCGGTTGATATTCAGCACCATGCGTGACGAACAATTCACTCGATTGTGATCGGCAGTAGGAACATGGCCGATCCAGCGCACGTTTCGGGGCAACTTTTTATCGCCCCATCCTTCCCCACCGAGGAGAAAACGATGATGCGGCGATAGGCGGGCCGCACGTAAGAACAACTCGTCGACGCGTGTCTCCCGGTCCGGCAGCCGATTGCCGAGAAACACAAGATCGGACGCAAGGCTTGGGTCGGCAACAACGGGGTAGTGTGTCTCCGGATCAAGACCGTTGTAGATACTATAGTACGCGCGCGCTCCCCGGCTGAGATAATGGTGACGCACAGCCGGCCCACCTCCGTAAGTGAGGATCGCGTCATAGAGAGGAACCGCTCTGCAGAACGCGTCCTGAGGATTTGCGTCCATTCGTGCTATGGTGGCGGGTGCATCCACGTCCCAAAAAACAACGATGCTTTTTGGACGGCAAGTGAGCACTCTCAATTCCAGCTCTTCGTCATCTACACCGATCCCGCTATGCTTGATGACAACGTCAGCCTTCACTGCCATCCTGAGCATTTCGTCAATATCTACCCCGGGCCGGTACCCAACAGATCGAATATAGGTGTAGTCGTCCGCATCGAGATGTTGCTGGCGTCCATACGCGTCGGGTTCGGCAAAGGTGATCTCGTGACCTCGGCGGCTTAGATATTTGTAGATACCTCGATAGTAGGTCGCGGCGCCATTCCAGTAGGACGACAGGATGCTGGAGCCGAATACAAAGAGATTCATGCCGTCAATTCCTCGCAAATCGAGGTGAACTCCTGCGCGCGGTGGCTGCAGGTATGGCGAGCAAGTATCGTCTCCAACCCATGCGCAGCCTGCTCACTGGCGCGAACCGGATCCTGCAACAGTTGCAAAATAGCAGATGTCATCTCCGCACCGCTCGAGGCCATCCTGAAATCTCCTGGACGAAAGAGCGCCTCGCTGTCGGACCATGGTGCGGAGATGAGCGGTATGCCAGATGCTAAAGCCTCGAAGACACGAATCGTGGGAATACCTGTCATCGCGGTGCTGTATTGCTGACGCGGTATGTGGAACGTAAGCCGTGCGGCCGCATATTTCTTCGGAGCATCGAGATTTGGCAGATATCCACCGTATCGGATGTGAGCATCGCGCAGCGCCTCGAGTCCATGCGGTGGATAACGCACTCCATGGACAACATAGGAATACTGCCGGAGAGATCCAGCAGGACGAATAAGATATTCACAGATTTCGCGAGAGCGTTCTTCATCACCCCAGTTCCCCACCCAGATAGCATCTATGGTTTTTGGTTCATTTCTGGGGTGAAAGACGCTTGTGTCTGCGCCCTCATGCAAGGTCCAGACTCGTTCCAGGCCGAACCTTGACTGATAAATCTCCTGGAGAGCGCGACCGAAGGCGAGCACACCATCGAAGCGGGCCACTTCAAGATTCGCAATCGCTTCAGGCGAAGACGAGGCACGGTGATGAGTGTCGTGAAACAGAATCTGAAAGGCGAGCTCGTCGCGTAGCTCCAGCAATACCCGGATAAGGTCGGGCGCATTCCACTCGTGGACGACGACGACTTCCGTGTTCCGCAGCCCTTCGCGAAGAACATCTTTGTCGGCGGTATGAAAAACAATGCGAATATCTGGATAAGTACTCTCGAACTGCAAAAGAGATCTGTGGCCGGCTTCGCCTTCTTCGCGAAGATTATCGATTGACCAACCCGCCTCCCGCTCAAAGCATGTGACAGTATGACCCATCTGTCCCAGGGCACGCACGAGGCCGCGCATGAAGTGTGCATGCCCGTTGTTCCAATCGGAGCGCAAAGAGTGCATGAAAAACGCGATCGAAAAATTACGAGGCACAGGGCACCGCGCGTTGACATAGTTTGCCATAGAGATGCATATAGGCTGTCGTCATACATTCTGCGCTGTATAGCTTTGTCACATGTGCAAGAGCTTTCGCGGCCGCCTGCTCGACGGCGGCTTGATCCTGACACAAGCCCTCAAGAACCAGGCGCAGCGATTCTGCATTATTCCGTTCGAAGTAGATGGCGTTACTCCCCCACACTTCACGGATTGAAGGAATGTCGTTGGCGACAACGGCACAGCCGCAAAGTGCCGCCTCGACACCACTCAGACCGAATGGCTCGTAACATGATGTGACGATGTAAATGGCGGATTCTTCGAACAGCTTTAATAGCTCGGACTCGGTCAGTCTTCGTAAACTAGTCACTGTTTGCATTTCAACGTATTGAGTACTCTCAGGTCCAAGGAGGTCGCCAGCAAGTTTTATGGGAAGCGGCGGTGTGAACTGGCCGAGAAGCTGCACATTCTTTGCTTTGTCCCACAGACGCCCACAGCTTACCGCTTGCATCTTCTTCGGGCTCCTTTTAATGCAGGGCAGGGATCGGCCATTGGCGATCACTTCGATCTCCAAAGTCGGATGATAGAAACGCACGATCTGGTCTGCCATCCATCGAGTCGGGGCGATAATGGCGTCCGCTCCCCGAATTCCGGCGCCCACAACGGCATCATATCCATTGAGCCATGGAGATGGGGTGGCCGCAGCGACATCACAGGTCTCTGCCCAACTATGGACGTCACTATGTGCGACTACCACCTTAGGAATCTCCACCGGAAGGGCCCCGTAACAGAACTGATTGCTGTGCAAGAGGTCAGCTTGAAATGCTTTGATGCATTGGAGCAGGAAGATTTTGGAATCCTCATAACAAGAACCGCCATCCTGCATCCACTCAAGTTTGAAGTCGGTGCGGAGATACCGAATATGTTGAGGCCAAAGCTCACTCGTTTGTTCTATCCATGTCTGCTGCGCGGTATCCGGCGACGCTCCCACGCTGATAAGAATGACAGTGCAGCCCCGCTGCAACAGACCGGTAGCGAGCTCACGTGTATACGTCCATACCCCGCCGACCGTGTCCGTCGTCATTAGAATGCGCATTCGAGCTCCTTGAGGGGAACCGGATCCTGTTCCTGGATATCGCTGTAGCCCCTCTCCGCAAAGAGGTTTAGATAAAACTCGTGCGCGCGTTCCCAGGCGAGATCGTCAGGCTGCGTGCCGAAGGTTTCTACATACTGTGGTGACCCAGGGAAGGGAAACATAGGTACCGGCTCGCTGACCCAGACACCGGCTGACTTCAATTCGGCCTGCCACGCAGCCACTTGGACGGGATCGTCCTTCACCGTCTTGATGAGATTCGCCTGAACCCACGGAATTCGCGTACGCGCGTAGCGCAATAACTCACCGATCCGCGCCGTAGGAATCCGGCAATTCTTATTCAGTTCGTCGCGGCCCTCCTCCGTGATAGATTCGATTCCGCATTCGAAGGAGATACAGTGCGCACGGCCCAACAGGTCCAGCGTCTCTTCATTCCAAAGATCGATCCTGGTCTGAAAACCAATTGAGATAGGGCGTTGGGCGATCTCTTCGAGCAGACGATGGACATCTCTGCCGACGCCGAAGATTTCGTCGATGAAATAGATATAGTCAACTCCCCGTGCAATGAGGGAATCGATCTCCTCGAGAACGCTATCGAGATTGCGTTCACGGAACTTGTTGCGAAATAGTGTCTTGTTGCAGAAGGTGCAGGAATAAGGGCAACCGCGCGCAAATTCTACCTCCGCACCGATGCCTTGAATTTCGCCGAACACGTGATGCTTGTGCCGGTGCAAGTCCACCCGGTAGTCCTTGTAATTCAGTGCGCCGATCGCCCTCATATCAACTACTCCGAGCCCTGGAGCCATGTGAAAAATCTGACCTTCGATCCAGCAGCACCCTGCTACGGCATCCCATGGATCTGAAGCTAGGCGGCCGAGTGTCTCGTCAGCCTCTCCTCTTAGCACCACATTCGCTGCGGTCTTTTGCAGGGCGGCTCGAGGCGTAGCTGAACCATGCGGCCCGATCAGAACGGTGGTCGAGCGCCGGCCGAGCGCCTTCAACCATTGCTGGGGAATACGAAGCTCGGGTTGTGGACAACGCCAGAACAGATACGAGGGAGCCGTGGGGAGAACCAGAAAATCTTCTTCAAATTTGCCGAGCCGTTTGCCTACCTCATCCGTTCCCAAGCATTCCATATGGGCATCAATGATCATCACGTCATGGCCCTGAGCACGCAGACGGTCCTGCGCAGAGAGCAACTCAAGAGGAATATGAGGCTCATGGCAGCCGAAGTAGGTCGATCCCTCGAAATTCCAGAGAGGATTTACTAGAGCGTATTTCATGCGGCACCCTGTTTTAGGATTGGTTCTGCCGATATTTCGGAGCGGTCCCCGATCAGCTTCCAGTTCTCCTTCCAAAACGCATAGATATCGGCAAGGATCTCGTTCAGCGAACGCAGCGGACGCCATCCGGTAATGGCAGTTAGTTTCGCGGTATCGGTTATGTACAGTGGCTGATCGCCGGGCCGGACGTCGCCATAGATCGCGTCGAAAGATTCTCCAGTGAGATGCTCGATTCGGCGCAGCAGCTCTAAGATGGAAACTGCCCGTTGCATGCCGCCGCCAACATTGAAGATTTCTCCCCGGGTTGTGAGTAGATGGGCGTGAACAGCCTGCATTGCGTCAAGCAGATCATCTACGTGCAGTAGATCGCGGACCTGTAGGCCATCGCCATAGATGTTGATCCGTCGTCCTGCGAGAACGGAATAAAGGAAATGTGCGACCCAGCCCTGATCTTCATTGCCAAACTGCCTTGGGCCAGCGATGCAGGACATGCGAAAAACGATTGTGGGTAAGTTATAAATGCGTGCATAGTCGCGGATGTATTGATCTGCAGCGCCCTTAGAGCATCCGTAAGGGGAATGGAAGTCGAGAGGCGCATCTTCGTTAACACCTTCGAAGCCTGGGTCCACGGCAGAATACGCCGTTGAACCTGCCTGCACCGGTACGGAATGAAGCGAGCCGTAAACTTTGTTTGTCGATGTGAAGAGCACCATTGGGCGTTCGTCTGAGCGACGAGCTGCTTCGAGCACATTGAGCGTGCCGAGCGCGTTAACTTCGAAGTCGGTATGCGGATCGTCCACAGAGGTAGTTACGGCTACCTGAGCCGCGAGGTGGTAGATCTCGTTTACGCCTGATACTGCGGTCGCCACCTGGGAAGCCTTGCGCACGTCACCGCGAGCGATCTCGAGGCGCCCGGCCGGGGCAAGCGATTTGAGCCATCGAACATTATGCTCCACGCCTGAGCGACTGAAGTTGTCGAAGATGCGGACCGAGACGCCACTCTGTCCCAAAAGCCGGGCCGCCAGATTCGAGCCGATGAATCCGGCACCCCCGGTTATCAGCACAACGCGATCTCTCAACAAGGACTTCACCATTCCTTTCTCGGACTCAGGCCGTAAGTCCATACGCCGTGAGCTGCTGCATCATTGTCTCGGCCTTATCTTCTGCCGTCTGCGAATGGAGCCAATCGCCCAATTCTTCGAAACCATCCCGATGCGATACTCGAGGTTCATAACCGAGCAATTTGCGTGCTCGGGAAATATCGGCGTAACAGTGCCGGATATCACCCGCACGATATTTGCCCGTCACGACCGGAGCAATGTCTTTGCCCAAAGCGCAGGCGAGCATCTCAGCGACCTGGCTGATGGTCACTGGGCGCCCTGACCCAATGTTGATGACCATCCCGTCTGAGGCAGATCGTTCCATCGCGAGTAGATTGGCATCGACGACGTCGTGAACGCTGACAAAATCGCGCATCTGCTCTCCGTCTTCAAAGACGAGCGGCGCTTGGCCGTTAAGCATTCGTGAGGCGAAAATCGCGGCTACACCGGTGTAAGGATTTGAAAGCGCCTGCCTCGTCCCATAGATATTGAAGAAGCGAAGCGCTGTAACTGGAAGGGCATAAGTGCGCCCAAACATCAGGCACATCTCCTCCTGATCGCGCTTGCCTAGAGCATAGATGGAGTTGATCTCCGAAGGCTTATTCTCGCTCGTGGCACGCGGCTCCAGAAGTTCACCACAGTCCTCACAGAAGAGATTCCATTCGCCCGCTCGAAGCTGATCGACCGGGCGAACTGCGGGTGCGGTTTCTTGCCGGCACGCAGAGCATGCGTAGCGCCCCTCGCCGTAGATTGACATCGAGGAAGCCACGATCAGCTTCTTGATAGCGCGTTTTGAGTCGAGAAGACCTTGCAGCAGCTCCGCGGTTCCGAGAGTATTCACTGCCGTGTAGCGGCTGATTTCGTACATCGATTGACCTACCCCCACCGTAGCCGCAAAGTGGAAGATTACGTCGATATCGCGCAAAACCTTGTCTACAATCGTGCGATTGCGAATGTCCCCCTCGACGAGTTCGGCCTCTGGTGAAAGATAGGACGGTACTCCGTCACCATGCACCTGGGGAGTGAGGTTGTCGAGAATCCGCACGTGATGCCCCGCTGCGAGAAGACCATCAGTCAGGTGGGAACCTACGAAGCCGGCTCCACCAGTGATCAGAACTCTATAGCTCATAGGGCGGCGATCTCCTCTGCCGGTGTAATCTGTTGGTCCGCCTTACTTGGTGGCGCATAGCGCCGCACTCCCCAGGCAGCAAACTCCGCAAACGCTCTGTTGTCCCTGGGTGGGCTTGTGTGATGAGCTTCAAGCCCGAGATGGGCGGGCGTGAAACAAAGGGTCAAGGATGTCTCAAAAGGAGCAAGCACTTCCATCTGGCGGTCGAACCACTCCGTCGCGCCTTCGCGATATGAATCTGCCCAGCTCAGCCCGGTACGCAGATGTCGAACTGAGTGTTGCCTCATCCATGCAGCCGCAGCTTCGAGACGGTGGTCCTGGAAATGAAACCATTGGCAGAGTCCAACGCTTCCGTCAGTGGGAAACTCTGCTGCTGCGAGCTTAGGCGTCCCGTCATGCCGCAGTAAGCCGAGATAATAGTGTCTGTAGTAACTGCTGCCCTCTGCCTCTTTGTGGCGTGTTTCTGCAGGCCAACTTGGTGGCAGGTCAAACAGGCTATACCAGTGAATCCGCTCGACCTTTCCTTGCAATTGCTGCAACGTTTGCTTGAGGCCGAAGAGCTGGACTTCTTCCGCCCCGAACGATGACGCGCCCACCTCGGTTACCCAAACGGGCTTTCTGGATACTTCAGACGCTTCCTGCACGCGCTGCTGCCATTCGTGCACACTCCAATGGTTCCAATCCAAAGGAAAACCATGCACGCCCACAGCATCCACGAGTTCCAATACCCCATGAGTCCTCATGAGGCGAAGAAAATTGTTGTCGCAGGAAGAAACTCCTCCTAGCACGATCCTTAGCCTGGGGTTGACCTGGCGAATGGCGGCAACGGCAACTCTGACCATGTCTGAGAAGCGTTCCCATCCAGGATCCAGATGAAAATTCCAGTGGGAGAGATTGTTCGGCTCGTTCCATAAGACAATAGCTTCGATCATGGAAGATCGTGGCGTTCTCCTGTGATGAAGTGGTTTTGCATGTGCGTCTGGGGGTTTGGAGGAACAAAGAAGGTGCATAGTTGCTACAGAAAACTGCCTAAATTTTCTAACGACCTTAATTGGCGTGAAATGACGTGTTTTGACGCCACACGTAGCGAGACTTTGTTGGAAAAAAGCGCGCACTCGCCGGGACCACTCCATGAGTGTCGACGGACCATGCTCTTTTACTGGAACCGCAGCCGGCAAACACGTAAGCAAGCACCAGCCCGCCCGTTCTGCACATCTACCAAATCGCGACTGGTCAATTGCCAGTGGAAATTTCAGCAGGACTAGAGCCGTAGGAGGGCAACTCCTTCACGATGGCGTGTGCATGAGACTGTGCCTGGAGTCATTCGTCCGGATGGCGGATCAGCTAAGCCCGAAGCTGATCCGCGCCCACAAGCCAAAGTGAAGCAGATTCATGCCCGCATTAGTAGCAATAGGAGTGCGCCTCTCGAAGAGGCGCACCGTCATGACTGCACTATGGCTTCCAGCGCGTCGCCCGTCGCTTGTACGGTGGTGCCTGCTACCGGTTTAGCTCTCGGACGGTGTCGCTGAGTGCTGCTGCTGTCTGGCCTGCCGCGTCCTTGGCTGCTCCGGCGACTCGGTCCACTCCACCTTCCGCGGCCAACTGGTCGTCCCCTGTAGCGCGTCCGATATTTTGCTTCATTTTTCCGGCTAGACCTGCCGCCGTTCCCGTAACGCGCTGTTTTGTTCCCCACCACGCTGCCTTGTTTGCCGCATCGTCGACGTCCTCGCTGCCAGTTGCGTAGTGAGGTGAAGGTGCATTGAGTATTACGTATGCGGCGATGCCCGTGCTGATGCCTGCTAGGACCCAAAGGAAAGGCTTCATTTCATTCTCCTGTGTTCTACGAAGTTGGATGCAATTGAGTGGAAGGGAACACAGAGGACTCGGTATCGAACAAGCCCAAGCGGCATTGCTGTGATCGGGTCTCCCTCTGGACTCCTGGAATCTTTCCGTGCTCGTACCATCAAGTGCCTGCCATGTGACCGAACATCCTTTGTAGAGAGCCGTCCGCCCTCCTCAGGCAACCAGCCAGTTCGTGTGGGCGAGCGGTAAAGATATGCGAAAAGCCGTTCCGGCTCTTCCTGACCGTTGAGAAGTACGAAAACGAATTGTTCCACGATGCTTGTCGATGATACGTTTGGAAACCCAGAGGCCGATCCCGGTTCCCTCCTTCTTGCTCGTACTATAAGGTCAAAAAAATCCCCATGCATGGAGGGATGGATACCAGTACCGTTATCGGCAATCACGATATGGGCGCGTTCTCTCAGGGTTTTCACGCGAAACCGAAGCTGCGCATTTTTCTGTGGCAAGGCGTCCAGGGCATTCAAAATCAAGTTCGAAAATACCTGGAGAATCTCACCCTCGAAAACAACGGCCATTACCGGTGCACCGAACTCAGTTTGGACAGCGATCGAACGGGCCAAAAACTGGTGAGAGTGAATCAGCAACGCAGTCTGGATAGTTTTTACCAAGTCGCACTCTGTGGCCTGAGGCTCCATCCGGTGGAAGGAGAGTGTCTTCTGCGTGATTTCTCCCAGTCGCTTTAGCTCCTGCTCGGCGACCTGCATATATTGGCGGAGGTTTGCTGTGTTATATGGTTCCTTGCGGGCTGAGTAGACCAAGTTGTTGACGGCGGCCTACTTCGTGCATCACCGCCACCGCGTAGCGGCCTGCGATCGCCAACTTTTCACATTTGTGCAGGGACTCTTCTGCTTTGCGGAGCCGATCATTCAGCTCCTGGTTCGTTGGCTCGCTGTCAAACAAGGGTGGAGACCTCACACAGTCGGGAACTGAGCTATCGCGCTTGTCCCGAACCCATCTGTTCCCTCAGATTGACAAAGCAGGCAAGTGGTTGGCTGAAGAGTCTTTGGTGGCCGCGGTAACTTGAGGCAAGACCGCGACCTGAGATCGAAACCCGCAAAATGCTCGCTTCATACAGGTGCTACAGTTAAGGGTGCTGAGGCACGTATTCAAGCGGACTAAGTTCGAACTCGGTTGCTTAGTTCCAATTCAAAGCGTATTTGCGTTAAAGGGGTAAATTGTGCGCCTCACAGTCTTGATGATTGAAGTAGAACAGCCCGAAGGTATTTCCAGCCGGAAATTGATTTTGGAAGCTGCCCGTCACAACGTTATCACTGCTTACACCGGCAGAGGAGGCCTCGACCTGCTCAGCCGTTTTCCGAATGTTGATGTGGCCGTCGTTCATACTGACTTGGATGGCTTGACCTTCGAGGAAACGGTTCGCGAACTCAAAAGAGTTCGTCCTGATCTCCCCGTGATTGGCATTTCTCCTGCTGCTGACCGGCAGGTCGACGGAGCCGATTACATGCTCTCGAGCTACGACCCACAGGACCTGTTGAAATTATTGGCAGAACGCTTCGAAGCGAGTGGCGAACCTTCATAGCAGCGGAGGTACGTGGTGAGGACAGGAAAGAAACCCGATTTCGCCCCAGCCCGACTCAGAAGAGTTACACCACCTCCGGTTTCGAAGCGGATTTTCTTGTCTCCTACGGCGAAACCAAAACGTGTCCAGTGAAGCCCGCAGTTCGCGGCAGGCAGAACAAAGCTATCTGCGAAGGCCATTCTCGATATCAGTGCATTGCTCTGGACTACAGCGAAGGTTCACTTCTTCGCGAGGTTGCGCTTGCTACAGTGGATTGTGCCTGGGCGGAAGCCGATAGCGACCTTCCTAATCCACGTCTGTGTCTCCCAGTCAGCAGGGCCACGAAACAACAATCGATGAATGCAATCTGGTTCGGGAATACCCGGGGGATTTACCGCGAAACACAGCCGGAAAGCATACGCTGTGCTACGACTTCAACTTTGTGTTATTGCGGGCGCCCGTGCAAGCTCTTTGATGACCTGATAGCGAAATTCCACAGATTCAACTTAGGCCTTGACATCACACGAATCGATCTCGGCATCTGAAAAGACGAGGTTACAAAGCGATGGACACAAAAATTCTGGTTCCAGTCATCATTGCTGTCGCTGTAGTTATCGTCGTCGCTGCGTTGCTCGTTATGCGCAAACGTAAGAGCGACCTGCTGAAGCAACGTTTCGGGCCCGAGTACGACCGTACTCTACAACAGCACGGCGATCCGCGTCGGGCAGAAGCTGTGCTAGCCGAGAGAGAAAAAAGAGTGGAGAAGTTCTCCATTCGTCAATTGACCCCAGGCGATCGGGAAAAATACGCACTGGAGTGGGCAGCTGTGCAGAGGCGTTTCGTCGACGATCCTGCATTTGCGGTCACAGAAGCGGATAAGTTAGTCACCACCGTCATGGCTGCACGCGGCTACCCGATGGCGGACTTTGAACAGCGAGCTGCGGATGTTTCGGTGCACTACCCGGCAGTTGTGCAAAACTATCGATCCGCCCGCGAGATCGTGTTGCGCCGCGGCAAGGGACAAGCAACCACCGAAGATCTGCGCCAAGCCATGGTTTACTTCCGCTCCCTGTTTGACGAGCTTCTCGAATCACCTAAAACTGAAAAGATAGGAGTTTCTCATGAACGAGCTTCGTAATGACGAAGGCCTGACAACCGCTGATATCGCGAACCCTGAAAGATCGAACGGAGTTCAGGCAGCGGCACCCACGATAGACGGCCGCAACCTTCAGGACGAGCGCGAGAACGAGCGCGCAGCGTACGGGAAGCAGAAAACCGCTGAGACGTCCGATGCGCCATTGTTCCCTGACAATGAATTGAATGATTTTAGAGGACGATGGGACCATGTCCAGGCATCATTCGTCGATGAGCCCAGGCAAGCAGTGGAACAGGCAGATAGCCTCGTAGCGAACGTAGTAAAGCGCATCGCCGAGCAATTCTCAGCGGAGCGCGCACAATTGGAGAAGCAATGGGACAGTGGCGACAACGTCTCAACCGAGGACTTACGGCAGGCATTACGTCGCTACCGCTCTTTTTT
>DASYBJ010000098.1:0-13546 GCA_036500845.1 Acidobacteriaceae bacterium | reverse complement strand
TGTGGTTCGAATCTTGGGGAAGGCGCCGGCCAAACGAATGCAGCCGCGGCTCCCGACATTCTGATCCTTAGCAATGGAGATCAAATTACTGGGAAATTATTGCGTGCCGTCAACGGGACGGTGACATTTCACAGTGAGATTTTGGGAGACCTGAACGTGACTTGGGACAAGATCAGGTCCATCCGTTCCTCCCAGAATTTTGCCGTCATTCAGGAAGGCCAGAAAATAACGCGTAAGACGCCAAACTCCGAGGTCGGACTCGGACCCATCCAAATGGATAATCAGCAGGTCGAGGTGAGTGCGGCGCCGAATGCAGTTGCAAAAGCCATTCCAACAAAAAATGCCGAGTATCTGATTGACGCGGGAACCTACACGAAAGCAGTTCACGGAAGGCCGGGCTTTCGTGAAGGCTGGACGGGTTCGGTGACCGCTGGCGCCTCCCAAGTCGAGGCCACACAGAACAGCCGCACGTTTACTACTGCGCTCTCTGCTGTGCGCGCTGTTCCGAACGTGGTCTGGCTTCCGCCAAGAACGCGGATCGTTGTTAACTTCAACTCCGCGTACGGTTCCTTGTCCCAGCCCAACACGCCGACGACAAAGACGAACATCATTCACGGCGATGTGCAGCATGATTGGTACTTGACGCCGCGCTTTTTTGCTTTGGCGACTGCGATGTTCGACCACAACTTCTCGCAAGGACTTGATCTGCAGCAGATCTACGGTGGCGGATTCGGATACACGCTTATCAAGACGCCCAAAGAAGAACTGGATCTAAAGGCAGACGTTCACTACGAGAAACAATCGTTTGGCAACACTCCGGGGGTCTTTCCGCCGATCTTTACGCCCAGTAAGAATCTGATCGGCGCCGATTTTGGTGATACGTACTTGTTGCATTTACCGCATGGCATGCTCTTCAATCAGACGCTCATTGTCACACCTGCATTCAATCAGTCCAACGCCTGGTCTGCGATTGCCACTGCAGGATTGGCTTTTCCCGTCTACAAGCGCTTCAGCTTCAGTCTGGGAGCGTTGGATAACTATTTGAATGATCCGGCGGTCGGTAGCAAGAAGAACTCGTTCCAGTACACAGCAGGGCTGACGTACACGTTTGAGTAGAGCCAGTCTTGCTGGGTTCCGAAGTTAAGAAAGCTGCGACCGGCTGAATCCATCTCAACAATGGATCCAGCCAGCCGGGCCTGGGTCAGCAATCAAAAAGGTAAGCGGTTTGTGGAATGTATCTACTGGTTTTGCGCCTGAGAATCCAGATTGAGCGGTTGCTTGAGTAGGGTAAAGACGTTGGGTGGAAGAGGCTTGTCGGCATTTGCCAACAGCAGCGATACCTGCCATATCTGGGTATCGTTCAAAATCTTCTTGTATGCGGGCATTCCTGTGAGCCGGATTCCGTTGGCTACCTTCCAGTAGGTCTCTCCCGGAGGATCGTCACTCACGCCCACCACTCCGTTGCGATGCGGCTCCCAAAGCTGGGGTGCCTTCGGGAACATCCCAGACGCGAAGGTCGAAGGAATTCCGTAGAGTCCGTGGCAAGTCGCACACTGCTGGCGGTAGACGTGTGCTCCGATCTCCAGATTTGTCGGACTGGCTTCGATCGGCACATTTTTGGATAGTTCACGGTGGATGCGCAAATGAAGTGGCTGGCGCACGATATTAGCTTCGAAGGGGAACGGAGTATCAGCGGTTGCAACGGGGACATTGCCGTATTGAAGATAGATCCAAATGCCCATTGGCACGAGAATCAAACCAAGAAGCAGACCTAACAGGAAACGGGTCATCGTCTAAGCCTCATATTCAATGATTGACGGCGAGATCATCTGCCCCACCCTGGCGGAGATGCCACTCAAGGAAAACAGGGCTTCAGTGAGTATGCAAGCGGTTTCGGTTTTGGGGTCGAAAATAGAGTCTCTCGTTAATCACGCCGCATTCCACGTCCAAAAACAATCGCAGAAACAGAGAACGCACGTTCGTCGATCCGTGACGCCTTCGAAGGCTCCCGCGAACCACGTCGCAAGCATTGGCCTCCACGGAAACAGCAGAAATGCTCTAATACTAAGGGTAGATACTCAACAGCTTTTTCTCCGCCCATCGGCGGAATGTAGGAGTGGAGGCTTTCAGGTTCATGCATCTTAGCCAGCGTTTCGGATACCTCATGTATCCGCTCGTTTTTTTGGTTTCTCTTTCCGCCCCGAAATTGTTAGCTCAGAATTCCACCAGCGCTCCGGCAGGCCAGCAGCAAAGCTCACAACAGCCTGAGAACCCACAGCAGGAACAGGTTCGACTCGCCCAACAGGCGCAGGCCAGAATACGGGCTCGGCGCGAGCAGCGCATTCAGCGCACGATCGAAGAGACCTATAGCCACAAATTTGAGATTTATGGGGGAGGCGGCTACACTCGCTTCCGTCCGGGCAACCATCTCCAGCACAACAATGAAGCTGCCTGGAACGCTGGCTTCACCGATTACATCCGCCCTCGCCTGGGAATTACGGGAGATATCCGCGGCTACTATGGAACGGCCTTCACCGGTCTCAATCCGTTTAATATTTTTCAGCCAAATATTACTGAATACACCTTCATGGGTGGCCCGCAGTATCGAATCGTCCGCAAAGAAAAGTGGGCGGTCAGCGGACAAGTGCTCGTTGGCGTAGCGAAAGGCATCTTCAACGCCAATAGTGCTCAGCTTCCCGGAACCCTAGTTGGGCTTTGGCCCAGTGGTACGAAACTGACGGTCAACGCCGGCGTTCCCATTGACTACAACCTGAGTCCCGGACTCGCCGTTCGGCTTACGCCGAATTATTGGCTGACCACCTTTGGGAGCACCACTCAAACTAAGAACCTCGGCTTCACCGCAGGGGTGGTCGTTCGATTTGGCAGCCGATAACTTGTGAGCCCTACGGCGTTTCACAATTGGTGTAGTCCAGGATTGGAGTCCGAACGCGGCTTTTCATCAAGAAAAGCTGCACATAACCAACTCTGGCCAGATCACAGTAATTGTGAAAACGCGATAAGGTACAGCTGAATTTTACGACCGGAAGGCTCGAGTCCCACTCTTGCATGGCACAGTTGGGAGCAGCCAGCGAAATCATCTTGACGACCTGGACTTGGAGAGCGCTTCGCGGCCGAGGCAAGAGAGCCCAACAATCGGAGTCGAAGACCTGATCCCGATCTCCGCGCTCAGGCCTTCACCTTCTTATCCCGCTCTTTCGCAGCTTCCAACGGATATTGCGGCTCTGTCATATTTACCGGGTCAAGAATCTCCGCGATCTCCTCTTCGCTGAGCAGCTTCTTGGCTCGCGCGATGGCGATAATCGAAGCGCCGGTCGCGACCGACTCCTTAACGATCTCGGCAGCCTTGGCGTATCCAATATACGGATTAAGAGCGGTTGCCAACGACACGGTGCTCTGCGCGTAATGATGGTTGCGATCCCGGTTGGCCGTAATCCCCGCGATGCAGCGATCGTTGAACTGCCGCAGCATATTTGCCAGGATGGTGACACTCTGCAGGACGCTATACGCCATCGTCGGCATCATTACATTCAGCTCGAGTTGGCCTGCTTGGGCAGCGTAGGCAACTGCCGTGTCATTGCCGATAACTTGAAAACTGACCATGGCAGCTAGCTCGGGCATCACTGGGTTGATCTTGCCAGGCATGATGGAGGAACCTGGCTGCAGACTTGGAAGGGAGATCTCGGCGAAACCTGTATTCGGCCCGGAGGAGAGCAAGCGAATATCATTCGAGATCCGGATGGTCTCGAGCGCCAAGCCGCGCAGCGCTGCGCTGACTTCTGCCATACAGGCATTAGACTGCATTGCCCAGCGCATATCTGAGGCCGGCAATAGCTCCTGACCTGAAATGCGAGCCAGATTGGCGATTGCCTTGACGCGATAATCAGGATGCGTGTTGATTCCTGTACCCACGGCGCTGCCACCCAATCCGAGTTCGCGAAGCGAGTCCGCCGCCGCCACAATAAACTTCTTCGATTTCTCAATGGCGACTCCATAAGCAGCGAACTCCTGACCGAGCCGAATGGGTACCGCATCCTGCAAGTGCGTGCGTCCCGACTTCATTACGTCGTGAAACTCACGTCCCTTGGCGGCAAAGGTGCCAGCAAGTTTGTCGAGCACGGGATACAGCGTTTCCAGGGCAAGAAGTGTTGCCAGACGCATCGCGGTGGGGAAGACATCGTTGGTCGATTGCCCATAGTTCACATGGTCATTGGGATGGACAAGGGCATATTCGCCGAGCTTCTCGCCTGCAATCTCATTCGCCCGGTTTGCGATGACCTCGTTTGTATTCATGTGAAGACTTACGCCGGCCCCAGCTTGAAAGACATCGACGACGAACTCGTTATCCCACTTGCCGTCGATTACTTCCTGTGCGGCCTGGATGATGGCATTGGCGCGCTTCTCATCGACCAGCCCTAGCTCTTTGTTGGCTTCCGCTGCGGCTCGCTTCACCATGCCCAAGGCGCGAATGAGTTGGGGATGGGCCCGCATCCCCGAGATCGGGTAATTCTCTACCGCGCGAGCTGTCTGTGCCCCGTAGTAGGCCTTTGCCGGTACCTCTACCAGGCCGAGTGAATCCTTTTCCTTACGATACTCAGACATACGAAGCGACTCCTCTGGTCCGCTTAAAAGCGTCATTTTCTCGAACAAAACGCGCGCGGGTGACAAGAAACGACCGCCGCGAAGGCGTGACCAGAGCAGCGATCGCGACCGAGACATTCAAGTCGTCTTGGCCGCTGCATCAGGTCGCCCGTGCCGCCCGGCCACTTCAGTAGGCGCACACGACGCGATCGACCTATCCGGGCCCCATCTTCGCGCAACTCCTGAGTATAGAAGCTGTGTCACAGAGGGGTCCAGTCGCTTAATCTAGAGGAATGGGAGTCGACGGCGCTGTGGCAAACGAATCTTTTGACGTTCTGGTCGTGGGTGCTGGCCCGACCGGATTGGCTTGCGCGATCGAGGTTGAGCGGGCAGGTTTGAGCGCCGTGTCGGTGGACAAGGGATGCCTTTGCAATTCACTCTTCCACTACCCGTCGAATATGACCTTCTTCACTACGCCGGAACTTCTTGAGATTGGGGACATTCCGTTTTCCAGTCCGAACCAGAAACCAGATCGCAATGAAGCGTTGGAATATTACCGAAAAGTCGCCCAGCACTACCAGCTCAACCTGCGCCAATATCAGGCGGTGGAGAGCGTTACTGGTGAGAACGGAAACTTCTCGGTTGCCACCTTAGATAATTTTGAGCGCCGCCACGTCTACCGGGCGCGCAAGCTCATTCTCGCTACCGGATACTATGACCTCCCCAACTATCTCAATCTACCGGGCGAGGAGCTCCCCAAGGTGATGCACTACTATCACGATCCACACCCCTATTACGATCAGCACGTCTTAGTCATAGGAGGAAAAAACTCCGCTGCAATTGCGGCGCTCGATCTATGGCGTCATGGTGCCCGGGTGACGCTCGTTCACCGAGGCGCTGCCATGCATCATCACGTCAAATACTGGATCCTGCCGGATATCAACAATCGCATTAAGGCCGGCGAGGTCAAGGCCTATTTTTCGAGCACGGTCTCGAGAATCGCCGAAGACTCAGTCGATATACAGACTCCTGAGGGACATGTTCATCTGAAGAATGATTATGTCTTTGCCTTGACGGGCTATCATCCGGATTTCGATTTCCTTACCCGGCTCGGCGTGCGCCTGGAAGGGCCCGACCGCCTTCCCGTTTGCGATCCGAACACCCTGGAAAGTAATGTTCCGGGTATCTACCTGGCGGGCGTGATCGTGGCTGGCTCTCGGACGAATGAAATTTTCATCGAGAATGGCCGTTTTCATGGTCGCCAAATCGCGCAGGATCTCATGGCCCAGGCTGCGGCCGTGAGTCGTTGAAGAGGGTGCACCCCCGGGAAAGGTCTAGACTATACTTCATACACCTCCCCAGACGTACGGAAACTTAGATTTGCAGTGGGGGAGAGCCGGGGAAAGTACTTCGACACGGGATAACCCGTGTACTCGCAACATACGAGTGCGGCCCATCACATTTTCCACTCAGATGGAAAAGGGCGGGCAAGTTTCGGTTCTGAGCGCAATGACCAATCCGTACCATGGCGAGGCGCTCGGAAGATTATGGCAACTCTGCTTGCGTTGATAGTCTTGTAAGAAGGGGATTTTTTCTGCCTTATGAGTTGGTTACGACCCCGCTCCATTAGGGGTCAGCTAATCTTTGGTCTCATTCTCCTCGAAGGCCTCCTTGTGGTGGTCTTTGCAACTCTGCTCGTTCGCGAACAGGCTTCGGAGATCCACGAGCGGGCGCGCTTGCGCCTGGAATCGGAGGCCAACCTGCTGGCGCTGCAGAGCCAAGACTCGCTCGGCCAGGGTGAAGGTGCCTACCTACAGCCGGTCGTACGCACCATGCTGAACTCTCCCAATACCCACGCAGCAATGGTTACGGACACCGAGGGCCGGGTAATCGCAAGCAGTGATCCTTCGCTGAATGGGAAGGACGTGCTCACGCGCTTCGAAAAAAAGCAGATCTCCCCGACTGCCAGGAGCACGATCTTTCGCGTGCCTGGGGGCGCTCGCGAATGCATCGTTCCTGTGCGGATCGCTGGCAAAGTTGCGGGTTATGCGTGGGTTTACGAAGATGCGGCTGCCGAGCGCCAGCAGATCTATTCACTGGTCCGCATCACCATCTTTTTTGCCGTGTTGGGTGCTCTGGGTACCGCCATCATCGCGAGTTTTCTTGCCCGTTCGATCACACGTCCGCTCAACTCGCTTCTGATTGCCACTCGCAAACTCATACGCGATCCTGAGACCAAAGAGGGATTTCCGCTCGAAGTCACTTCCGCCAATGAGGCGGCCGATCTCACACGCGCGTTCAATCTGATGGTGACTTCAATGGAAGGGCAGCGTGCCGGCCTGAATGACACGTTGGCCCTGCTGGACTCGATGCTGGAAAACGCGCCGATTGGCTTCGCTTTTTTCGACCGGAAATTCCGCTTTGTGCGTATCAATCAATTTTTGGCCGATATGAACCAGCTACCAATCAGCCGACACCTGGGCCGCACGATCGCCGAGCTGTTACCGAGCCCGGCCGCCGAACAGTTGCAGGATGGCGTCCAAAACGTCTTTGAGACCGGAAGGCCTGTACGCGATTACGAGTTGAATTCACCAAACTCTGAATACCCGGAGCATGGTCGAAGCTGGCTGATTAACGTCTATCCAGTCAAGACGGCCTCACAAGCCGTACGTTGGGTCGGCGCGATCATCGTCGAGACAACGGAGCGCAAGCGCTCGGAAGAAGCCCTGCGCAAAACCGAGAAGCTTGCTGCCGCAGGTCGGCTTGCTGCTTCGATTGCGCACGAGATTAACAATCCCCTCGAAGCAATCACCAACCTGGTGTATCTGTTATGCAACGAGCCGTCACTGGATACGCAGGCACGTTTGTATGCGGAATCTGCGCAGCACGAAATCTCCCGCGTGTCAGAGATGACCCAGCAGACGCTCCGTTTCTATCGCCAATCCACTCTTCCTCTCGTTGCGAACGTTACAGAGCTCATGGATTCGGTTCTTGCTCTTTTTCAAGGTCGGCTCCATTCCCGGCATATTGAAGTCAGTCGCCGCTACCGTGAGGATGTTGATCTCTACTGTTTTTCCGGCGAGTTGCGCCAACTCTTTGCCAATCTCGTCGGGAACGCGCTAGACGCCATGAATGATGGCGGATGCCTTCGGCTGACGGTTCGCCGTTCCCGTTCCTGGACCGGTGACACCTCCGGGATCAGAGTGTTCGTCGCAGATAACGGCTGTGGCATGACCCCAAACGTGCGCAAGCGTATCTTTGAGCCTTTTTTCACAACCAAGGAGTCCACGGGCACGGGTCTTGGCCTGTGGGTGAGCGACGAAATCATCCGAAAGCACAATGGAACCTTACGCGTGGCGACCAGGCCGGAGGCAAGAGACAAACTCGAAGGAAAAGTTTCGGGTACCGTCTTTATGGTGTTTTTTCCGGACAGCGGGATCGTTTCTGTGAACTCTCGCCAGCAGCAGATTGCGGTAGCACACGCCTGATCAACGTATGCGCGATCAGCAAGTCCAGGGCGCGCGTTCTTGCGCGACAAACCCTTTCGCCAGCCCCTGTTAGAAGTGAAACATGGCTCCGACGCCTAGCCCGCCAATCAAGCCCAAGCAAAGACCTGGCAAAGTCTATTTGACTGTTGTGTCGTGTACACACAAGTCTTAGCTTACCGGGGCGCCCGACGCAACTTGCAGCTTGTCGGGCCTGTCGCTTTCGAAAACCTCGATCGTGTCACATGGAGCCGGTTGATTTTCAGGTAACGCACACGCAAGCTGCCGATTGTGTCCGGCATACTCTCTGGGGTCTTTTTGGGATCGACCAGCACCAGCAGCGCAGCTTCCGCTGGATTGTCAAAACTTTGCGTCACTCCAACCCCGAAGAAGGCTGGGTCGCTCATCAGTTGGCCTGCATACTGCCGCTGCACCTGGGCGGCGGTCCGCAAGACGTCGTCGGGAAGGTGAATTCCCGGAGCCGGACTGCCCGGAGCGATTTGAGAGCTTGCGCCGGCTTCATCCGTGGCAATCACAACTGTCCGCATACCGTTGATCAACTTCGGCACAGGAACCTTGGCCTTGCTCTTATCAACATAGATCAGAACCGCCGCCTGCTCGGGCCGGTCAAGACTCCTTCCAGTGTTTACACCAAGGACGCCATTGTCCGGCCTCATCAGCAGGTCGGAGGCCGTGTCGGCGGCGGATCTAACTGCGGACAGCTGGGCGGCGCTCAAGCTAGCGCCGAGGGGGGCTGAGTTTCGATCATAATTGGAGCACATGACCGGATGCGGGGCGCCACCGACGATCTGAAACTGCTGTGTCGCCCCAAAACTGCTTTGGCCCAACTCGGTTAGCACATCCTGGATCGGGTTGGCGACGCTGAATCCGCTATTGTCCTCGCCCGCTCCGCTGGCAAACAGGAGCCCGACCGCCTCTGCATTGCTGGCGTCCATGACCAGCGCACCCGAGTCGCCGCTGTCGGCGAAGCCAGCTCCCGGAATCCCAATCTGATTGGTATAGGTCTTCGTATACAGGGGCTCGGTCTCGGCGCAATCGTAGTAGTAGTCCACCTGCACACTCAAGTTGACCGTGTCGACAGTGGAGCAAGTCAGGCCTGTGGTGCGCCCGCTCTTCACGATATGCAACTGATTCAGGGTTCCGGCAGTCAGCGCCTCCCCCGAACCCGCCGCGGGAGCAGCAGAACTGAGGACACCATTCGCTGGAGAGCCAAGCTGTAGGATCGCTCCACTCGGATCTACTGCCGGGGTTGCGGCTGCCAACGCAGCGTCGACATTTGTTTGCGAGCTTTGCAGAGGAACAATGTTGCGGAGGGCGCCGACAGTCCGGCCCGCTTGCGGGTCACAGTTTAGATCGATGAGCGCGGGCTGGATGATCGTGTCGCCCGTCCTGGCTTGGTCCGATTCGGCCAGTACGTGATTGTTGCTCAAAATGTATAGGTTGCTGTTCGCGTCCTGCACGAGTGCACCGAGAGTGCCTCCGCAGCAGTCGTTCACGTATCGGTCGCCATGCGCGTCCTGAGAAGAATCGTAGTCATTGGCATTGCCACCCGAAGAGCCCATTTCAACGCTGCCTGTTTGTGCCGCCTGATTCTGAAGAGCTGAGCTATTGAACCCCGAGCCATTCAGCAAAACATGAACCGCCGCTACAGATTCAACATTGTTCGGAACAGACGCGACGATGTAGATGGGAGCGCTGTTCGCGGGCTGGGAAGCGGGAGCCGTATAGATGGCGCTGCAGTACGTGTAGGTCTGCGAAGAGTGGCTGCACTCTGTCTTGCTGATACTTCCATAACCGGCGCCGGCCGGCGAGCTTGCACCGCTTACGGATGGGGCAAGCGACCACTGGATAGAGCCGGCGTTGATCTCCGCAAGTTCACCAGTAACGCGCACGGATCCACCCGGGGCTAGGCTGGCATTCTCTGGTGTCAAAGACTGCACAAACCCCGGTGTCACCGTAAGCAGGTATGTTCTCGAAAGCGAGGGATTGCTCTGGAGCGCCGCCTTCACCTCCACGGTGATTGTGTCCCGTGACAACATCGGAGGCGGGCTATAAAGCCCGGTGGAACTGATCGTGCCTTGCCCGATTGAGGGATCATTTTGCCCGGCAAGGATCGACCATTTCACAACTGCAGGGACCCCCGAAGCGAGCATCGCGCTGAACTGGTCCCTGGTATTTGTATCGACAGTGGCTCTGGTCGCGTGAACGACAACGGCGCTTGTAGCAGAGCTCTGAGAGATGTTGCTCATACCGCCGCAGCCTGCCACCACCAGGAGAAGTGGATACAATAGGCCCGCTGCTCTCCCTAACCTAAAGGAGCCATACCATTTATGCCCTAAAATGCCCGGCGTAAAACACCACAAGGCACGTAATCGTTCTCGTATCGGCATGGTTTGCAGAAGCGGCGGTGAATTAGGGCCTTCCCGTTGGAGATTGGACTCTGCGGCATCGGCGAAGGCACACGCTCTCCTCGAAAACTTCCCTGAGTATAGACACGATGAGTTGAGTCCCGGATGAATAGTTTATCAATGCCCTTCATCATGCCCTCTGAGATTTGCCGAGCCTGATCAAACTCTAGGACAGGTCGAGTGAACCAATTTCAATCGAGAGACTTACGTCGACAGACGGGTCCCGCCGGACCGGGCAATTGATCCAGAGAGCGGAATGGCTGCGAGCCGGCCTTCTTCGTGCGATACGAGACTACGGGCAGTCCGTTTATAGCACTGAGGATACGGCTTCGATGCCCGGATCAAACCTGGGATCGGGGCTGGTGAAAGTTCAGAGTTAAAAGAAATCGTAACGGTTTCATATTGCTTGAAGCTGTCAAGATGGAATCGCAACAGCTCGAGGATCTTCAAGCTGGTGAATTACAGTTCTCAGTGCAGCTTCCCAAAAAATTACTGGTTATGAAGCGATGAAGTTGGGAAAACGAAAGCCCCGTATTCCGGCAAGCTATGTGCGGAATACGGGGCATCGGAGAACCAAGGCACTCAAAAAGAAGCAATGAATCAGGCTGCAGCGTTAGAATTCTCAGTCGTCCCTTTGACAAGCATCGGCGTAGACGCAGTGGCTGGCACTACGGTAAGGATTCCCGCTTGCGCTGCCTTCATCCGGCGGACTTCCCGCGCGCTGAGTGGGCTCATGCGCTCGCGTGAGTAGTAGATCTTGCTGCCGCAATCCAGACACACCTTATAGGTCTGTTGTTCGAGAGTGAACGGTCTGGTCTGATTGGAATGACGGCACCCAAACATCACATCGTAAAAGAACCCAAGCAGAGAACGAATCCAAGCCATGAGGAAGAGCGCTCCTTTCGGCGCTTAGTGGCATCTGGCTGCGTCTGCCATTTGCTCACTCTTATGATGCATTGTGCCTCAAAATGTCTCTTTTGTCGTACGTAAAATACACCTTTGGTACCGTTTGGTAACCTACAAAAGTTTGATACAGTTACCGGCCATATGGATTAATCTCGCTGTATCAAAAGGATAGATGGCCGCTATTCCGGGAGTAATCATGTCATGCAACAACCTGGATTACGATTTTCCCGAAATGCGTTCCAGTTTCCATTTTTTTAAATGCACGTTTGGAATCTTCGAATATAAAAATTTCATCGATGATCGGCTGCAGATCATTGACTTTGATCGCGCGATTCATTTCTTCGAAGTGCGCGCGTGAACCGACGTAAATGCCCTTGAGTTGAATCTGGCGGTGCAAGAGCAATGGGATTTGCATTGGCTCGTCCGATTGTCCGAGCACCCCAATTTGAGCTACGACGCCGCCAAGCGCGACGCTTCGCAGAGATTGATTTAAGGTGCCTGCTCCCCCAACTTCGACAATCACGTCGGCACCGGTCTTCTGTGTCTGCTCCAGAACCCATCGGGACCAATCAGGAGCGCGTTTGTAATTCACTCCGGCATCGAGCCCAAGTGTCCGGGCTCTTTCCAATTTCTCGTCGCTGCTTGATATCCCCAGCACCCTGGCTCCGAGCATTCTCGCGAACTGCAGCGCGAAGATTGAGACTCCACCCGTCCCTTGGATCAGCACGACACCTCCTGGTTTAGTGTCAGCCGCATGAACCAGTGCATTCCATGCCGTCACCGCAGCGCAAGGAAGAGTCGCGGCTTGAATATAGGAAAGCTGCTGGGGAATGGGCACTACGCCGTGCTCTTTGAGCAGCACATATTCTGCGAGCATTCCATCTATATCGCCGCCCAGTGCTCCTCGGGTGCGCTCGAGTGTGGGCCGCCCATCCAGCCAGTTCTGCATGAAAATGCCGGCAACACGATCTCCGGTCCGAACAGTGGTGACGCCTTCGCCAATCTCGACTACCTCGCCTCCTCCATCGGAACAGGGAATTCGCGGAAGTGGCATCTTAGGGTTGTAAAGCCCTCTGGCAACGAGCAGATCTCGATAGTTGAGCGAGACAGCGTGTACCTTCACCAGGACCTCGCCTCGTCCAGGTCTCGGCTCGAGACCCTCCTTGCATTCCAAATGGTCGAGGCCGAACGAGGATATTTGCCAGAATTTCATACAGTCTCCCAGTTTTTAGAAGTGATGAACGAGAAGCTGGGAAGACATTTTGCCAATTGCCGTTCGGAAAGAAATCCTCCTTCGCCAATTCGCCTCCGCGCTGATTTCGCTAGGGAGCGCATCTTCACCTGACGTAGGATAGGAGTATGGCGCGAGGATGGGAAAGTAAGTCCGTGGAAGAACAGCAGTCTCTCGACGACGCGGTCACAATTGCAGCCGCGGAGACTCAAAGGCAAGATCGATTGGAACTCGCCACGCGCACCCGGCAGAAACAGGAACTGGAACTCCAGCGTGAGCGCATCCTGTCCCAGCGTACCTCGAGCCCCGTCCGGCGAGCCGCTCTGGAAGCAGCACTGGCGGATATCGAATCCCGGCTGTCTCTGCTCGACTAGAAATAGCTTCTTTAAAGCTTCTCCCTTCTTCTTTGTCTCGGCAACGTCGGCCCCGCGAACGGGCCCGCTCCGCTGCGCAGTTCTTCTCCCACAGTCCTGACTCGCCATGTTTCAGGTCCTGACCCTGCTCCCGTTTTAACTGACCAGGAAATCAGACGCTCGATTAGATGATCGGACAATGCGATAAGGCTCAACGCGAGGAAGCATCGCGAATCCGATGGGGATGGTTTGGTGGAGGTCTCTTCGCTAGCTGTCTAGGGAGAGGCCGGTAAGGCAAAGCCCACCGGCCTACGGCGTTTTCACAATTGGTGTAGTCCAGGAATTGGAGTCCGAACGCGGCTTTTCATCAAGAAAAGCTGCACATAATCAACTCTGGCCAGATCACAGTAATTGTGAAAACGCAATAGAAACAATCCAGCAGTTAAGACTGCAGAGCGACCAATTGATGTGCGATGGCGAACAGAGCAAGTTCGAGGCGAGTGGAGACTCCGGTTTTGTCGAAAATGTTCGATAAGTGGCGCT
>DASYBJ010000097.1:0-5127 GCA_036500845.1 Acidobacteriaceae bacterium | reverse complement strand
GATTGCACCCGAGGAGCTCTATGACCTCTGCTTCGACCCTGCAGAACAACGCAACCTCGTTTCAGACAGACAACATCAGCCCATTCTGGAAGAGATGCGAAGCCGTCTCGAGGCCTGGATGAAGAGCACCGATGATCCGCTGCTGCGCGGCCCCGTCCCTCTCGTGCTTGGCGGCCATATCGTCGACAAGGATGCCGAATCGCCCCGCGAACTCGACAGGTACGTTCAAAAGCGAAACTGAAACGGAAATGGGCCGAATTGCGTTCGTCCCATCTGCTATCTTGCAACTGACAACGAGATCGCGTATTCGGCGGTCTTGAGCGATGATTGCGTTCTCCGAAAGAGCTCAATCTGCCAAGGGTGCGGTGAGGTACTTGCGCCACGCGGTGGACCTCAGATGGGCACTCGTCCCTTGGCCCAGACCCAACATTGACACTGGTGGCGAATTCACGTGGTCTTGAATTGAAGCGCAGCAAAGTGGGAGCAGCGAGTCTGGGCGACAGGCGTCCCGTTTGCCCAAGCGGCAATGCGCAGAAAGTTGATGGCTGCGGCTGTGACGACATGTTGCAGGCGAGTCTTGGCGAGCCCACGATAACGTGTGCGACGCAGGCCATTGCAGCGGATGGCTTGTGCGTGAGTGCTCTCGATACCAGAGCGAGCAGCGTAGGCTTTACGAAATTCATCCGTTGTTTGTCGCTTTCGCAGTGTCTGAAGTGCGTCATGGTACTCGCGGGTTTGCAGTCCGATGATGCGTGGCTCCCGCTTTGCCCTCGTGCAACGGAGACGAGAAGCACAGGGCGTGCAGTCGCGCCGTGCAAAACGAGCTTCGAAAACCGTGCCCTTGGCGGGATAAGTGCTCGGTAGCCAGGACACGCTTTGCTTGCGCTCCGGACAAATCACAACCTTACGATCCCAGTCGATGGTGAAAGCACTTTTGTCGAAGCCGGCACTGTCGCGGGATTGCCAGCTTGGATCTTGCGCAACGGGGCCGATGATCTCGACTCCATGCTCGCGTCGACTCACTACCAGCACCTTCGCATCGGTGTAGCCCTTATCTACGAGATGCTCGGCAGGCAGCAGGTTGCGGCACTGAAGCGAGCGATGTATCACCTCAATCATGTTGTCGTCCGGCGTTGTGGCCGGAGTAGTCTCGACATTGGTAATTAGGCGCGGAGTATCGACGTCGCAACTCTCAGTCAGGTGCACTTTGTATCCTACCCACGGGTTTCCCCGTTTTGTGCTGTAGCGTGCGTCCGGATCGTAGGGAGAGGTGACCAGCTCTGCGGGAGGAGGCATCTGCTCCACCTTCCGCAATCGTGGCTGGCCATCGTCATCGTCGATGAATTGCTCGTTCCAGACTCGTTCCAGAAGTAGAACTTCGGCAAGCTTGCGGAACTTGATCCGAGCCTCTGAGGCATCGACCGCCCGCAAAAGCGTCTTTCCATCCGAACCAATGATGGTCGCCAATTGCTGGCGTGCGGCTTCGGTTTTGGGAAGATTAAAATTCTCAACACGGCTTCCATAGCGTTTGAACCACTCCGGATCGGCGACCGTCCGCAGCCACTCCGGACCGGCAACGGCAAGGGCGTTGAGTGCCGCACGCAAAGTCTCTCCCACTCGCTCCAGCCTATTCATGGTGCGTATTGCGGCCAGAACGTGGGTTGAGTCCGTACGCTGTTTCCCGCGCTGTTTGAGCAGGCCCAGTCCCTGCACCTGCTCCAGCAAGACATCGAGCAAAGCCAGCTCCAGCTTGCCCACGACCAGACGCGTGCGGAACTCACTCAGCACCGTATGGTCGAAGCCGGGGTCAGTCAGTTCCAGGCCGAGCGCATACTTCCAGTCAATACGACCCCGCACCGCATCGGCTGTCTGACGATCGGAAAATCCTTCCATGAATTGCAGGACCGTGATGAAAGCCAAGCGCCCAGGCGACTCGGCTGGCTGACCGCGACGCGGGAACAAAGAAGCAAATTGCTTGTCCTGATAAATGCCGCCCAGCACGTTGCTGATGTGCAGGCACGCACAACCCTTTGGAAACGCCGCCAGAGCCACCCTTCGCGTTTCGTCCGGAATGTTGAAGTCTTCTTCTGGTTGAAGCGACATGGCAGAATCTTGAACACTTCTCACCAAGACTTCATCCTCAGAAATCACTGGCGTACCAGCCCCGTTAGTGACTCTTTGAATTCGCCCCCAGTGTCACCATTGCTGTTACCAGGGGCAATCTACCAACGGACCAGCTCTAATGTCCCCTGTCTGCCGACTATGCTCTCCATTTGTCCGATTTTGGCAGCCGACTATTGGACAGATCGTTTGTAGTTACGGTTCTGTGTACTGATGCTGATGCTATGGTGTGCACGGGAGAGTCAGCGTATTGGTCTATCGGGTGCCGCATTGGCAAAGTCCGTTACGCCAATCGAGCCGTCCTCTGCCCCGCCGGATGGCTTGAAATTAGCATCATGACGCACCCAAACCTGCTTCTCCCGCGTTATCGGCACTCCCGTTACTAACGCGTAAAGCTGACCATTGGATTCAAATGAAATCCTGTTGAGCTGCACATGCGCCTGCACGGCTCCAGGCGTTTGCGACAGGGAAAATTGGAATTGCCCCTCACCTGGGAGGAAGATGTTGACGGACTCGCCCGGTTTATCCGCCAGGGCGCTTCCACCTTCCATGTCACCTGCTACTTCCTTACCGCGCAGCAGCACAGGCGATACGATCCGCAGTTCATCCGGCCCAGGGTCTAGATTTTGCCCCCCTCCAATCATCACGGGGATGTGGTCGATCCACTCGCCAGTGATCGTAAGCGCCCCAAGGCCCGCAACATCGACCCGCAACGCTTTTCCAGGCTCGAAAGAGTACTGCTCTTCTGGCAGGCCCTCGATGCTGGCTAAACTGTCGTAGCTGTTTCCGATTTGTGGAGATTCATATTTCGCCCTCACGCCGACGTTGACGCGGTCGCCATCTTTCGAGAGAGCCTTAACCTCAAAAGTTAAGGCTCGGCTAACGACGGCACAGGAATTCAACTTCTTGTCCACCGTTGAGAGTGGACATACGATCGGCTGCCCTCCCGGTGGTGAAATCTTCAGAAGAATCACATTCCCCTCACCCCGCGCGTGCACTCCGATGACTGCGAGGCCAGAACCTAAAACCACGATGCCAACCAGCATACTTGCAAAGACGAACCTTGGTATCCTCATGCCTTCCCATCCTTTCCGCCACCAGTTTCGCCAGATTCCTGGCCGTTGCCTCCAAACCCGCACGGGTGCTTCTTCCGTGAGGGCGACACTTGCCGCAAAGCGCAGTTCTGCGCCTAAGTCGCTATAACTTCTCAGCAGTGTTCTGCAAGCCTCACACCCGCTCAGGTGCTCGGCCGCTACACGCGGAATGGTCTCGCCATCGCAAAGTGCGGAGACAAACTCCGCGGCCTGGTCGCATGTCATACTCTCCTCTTTTCGGCTGCCGACTGTCCCATTTGCCATACACGCCTCAAAGCCTCTCGCGCTGCGAATAATCGCGACCGCACGGTTCCCACAGGAATCTCCAGAATCATCGCAAGCTCCGCGTATGATTGCCCTTCGATCTCGCGCAGCCACAACAGGGTTCTCTGCTCCTCGGAAAGACTATGCAGCGCATCCAGGATTAGCGCATTCTTTTCAGTGCCACACCATCCATTCCTTTCTTGGAGTAATGGCTCGGTGGTTTTTTGCTGCCGCCACCATTCCGCTGCGCGCTTTCGGCCGATACCGAATAGATATGCACGCAGTGCGCCTCGTTCTGGCTCGTATCCATTGGGGCGGGTCCAAATCTGCAAGAATGTCTCCTGTGCAACGTCCTCAGCAGCTTGGCGATCTCCCACAAGGGCACGAAGAAAAGCATGTAGCCGCGGGGCGTGCTCCTGATAAAAAGCGTCGAAAGCAGCTTCGTCCTGCTGGATGATCTTGCTCCAGACCTCTCGATCGTCAGCCAATGCATATCTCCACCGTGCTATTCGGGCTTTAACCCCAGAAAAGTTCACCTGAATAGTGGAAATAGATCAAGTGCCTCTATAACCGGCTTCGCGGAAACTTACATCCCGTCAATTTCACTATTGTCACCGGCCTAAAAGGCCACGCTTAGAATTGTGCAAAGCAATCTGGGAGCGATCAGACCGCTGGCTTCACGGTGCGATGGAGGGTAGCGGGATGGATGCTGAAGGTGCGGGCGACCTCCCTCACGGATTTTCCTTCCTGCAATAGGCGTTGGGCCAGCCTCTGCTGATCGGCATTCGGCTCTGTTGCATTAACTTGGTGGAGCGTAGTACGTCGTGGTCGATACCGCGGATTAGCTAAAACTCACCTACGATATATCCTCACGGCAGCCGCTATCCACCTGCTACGCGTCGCAGCTTGGGCAAGCGGTATGCCGATCGCCGAAACTCGCTGCTCCTGCTTCGCAGCCCTTCAATTTTCGGTTGAATTGAATTCGCCACCAGTGTCGTTGTTGGGTTTGGGCCCAGTATTGCTGATCTGCCGCCTGCTCCGGTGAACGCTCATATCGCTCGCCTTCCTCCCAGACATCGCGCAATGAACCGAACAGCGGCGGCTCCGGAGCACGCCCTTCGACCAAAGCCGTGTATATCTCTGCAAGCCTGACACTGACGAGTGCAACACCACTGCCGTCGAGGATGATGTGGTGATGGCGCTGATAGAAAAAGGTCGTTCCCGTTCGAGTTTGATGAGAGCAAAGGAGAACAACTTGTCCCGCAGGAGATCAACCGGCTGCTCCACATCGGCATCCATCCACACACGCGCCGCCACTTCGAGATCCTCTAATCCCGTGCAGTCAATGACTAGTAGATCCCATTCCGGCACTGCACCGACGAGCTGCCTTGGCCCAACATCGCTCTCGAAGAAGTGGGCGATGCTGTAGACGGCCTTATCTTCGCCCGGGGTTGTGAGCGAACCACACCCCGAGCTGTGCATGCGTCGGACCCCATCCAGTCTTGCCATCTGCGGAGCTCAATTTGACATCGCGCGCCGGAGACTCGCCGGCCGCATATCAGTCCAGTTTTCGTTGATGTAGGCGAGACAATTCTGCCGCGTGTCCGGGCGGTGAACCGCAGTCCAGCCATCAGGCACCTTGACCGGC
>DASYBJ010000096.1:0-11541 GCA_036500845.1 Acidobacteriaceae bacterium | reverse complement strand
GATGCTTTCACTTGCGCACGTCCAGAACGAACAGTGCGCGCCTCAATTCCATCACTCCTGGGTCGCGGACAGACGCGTACCCACGGCGTGGATCGTTCCTTGTTATTGTGGCAGGCTGATATACCGTCAACAATTTGCTCATAGGGACTCCTCAATCCTTGTACTTGAGCAGTCTAGCCATTGAATTGAGCTATCGACATCCCGATTCTTGCGTTCGAATTCGTCTTCTTGCCGTCAGCTCAGCGGCTTGAGATCGCCGAGCACGGTAGGGATCAGTTCCGAGACGGTCGGATGAATATGCACTGCACGCTGCAGCGTGGAATACGGAGCTCGCGCGTACATGATGTCCAAGATGCAATGAATGGCCTCATCCCCTCCCGTGCCGAGAATGGAAGCACCGAGAATTTCCTTTGTGCCGGCGTCAACGAGGACTTTCATAAAGCCCTCTGACTCTCCTTTCTCGACCGCACGCGAAACCTTCGTCATCGGCCGGGTTCCAATCAAGGCAGGCTTACCCGATTTGCGCACAGCGTCTTCTGTAAGACCGACGCGACCCAGAGGGGGGTCCGTATACAGCGCGTACGCTGAAAGCCTGTCGCTTACCCGCCGAGGATCGTTGTCGAGCAGATTGGCAGCGACAATTTCGAAGTCATTGTATGCAGTATGGGTAAAAGCGCCCTTGCCATTGCAGTCCCCCAACGCCCAAATTCCTGGCACGCTGGTACGCAGCTGATCGTCGACCACGATGTAGCCATCCGGATCTGTCTTGACGCCGGCGGATTCGAGACCGAGATCGTCCGTGTTCGGGCGCCGGCCCATCGCCAGTAAAACATGGGAGCCAATAACGGCCGGATCTCCTTCGATGCAATCTACGCCTACGGCAATCGCCTGCCCGCTTGGTTCAAAGTGAATGCACTCGGCGTGGAGGCGTATTTCGATACCTTCCTTCTCGAGAATTTGCTTCACCGCCGCAGAGACATCTTCGTCCTCTCGATGAACAAGGCGCGCGGCCTTTTCGATGATCGTAACCTCGCTGCCAAAGCGGCGAAACATCTGTCCGAACTCGATACCGACATAGCTGCCGCCGACGATAACGAGGTGCTGCGGCAAGATATCGAGATCGACCATATTCGTGTTGGTGAGGTAGTCGATGCGGTCGATGCCGGGCATCTGTGGAATCACTGCCCGGCCGCCGACGTTGAGAAAGATCTGATTCCCACTGAGCAACTCAGCGCCCACGCGAACCTCATGCGCGGACTCCAACCGGGCATGACCGGTGTAGACCGTACAATTCGGCATGCCACGCAACCAGCCTTCGACGCCATTGCGTGACTTACCGACTACCGCATCCTTCCGGGCCTTTACCGCGGTCATATCGACCCCGACTGGGCCGCCGATCGTCACACCGTAAGAACCCGCTCGCCTTGCCATGTTCGCGGCGTAAGCGCTGGCGATCATCGTCTTCGTTGGAGTACATCCTGTGTTTACGCAGGTCCCGCCGAAGAGCTTGCGCTCGATCATCGCCACCTTGCGGCCAGCTTGCGTAAGCCGCCCAGCCAAGGAAGGTCCGGCTTGGCCCGCTCCAATAACGATTGCGTCGAATTGATTTGGCATTGGAAGGACTCACTGAGTTATTGATGGATAAAAAAGCATGCGAGAAAAAAACATGACGATTTGGTCCCTTACAGTATCCAGAGCATATGACCGGATGCGCAAATCCGCTACTAAATGTGAGATGTAATCAGAATGGCGCCAATGATTGCAATCGCGTCTTCAAGGAGGGCAATGGGCAGGTCGTTGCCTCCGATCGCTTTGACCAATCGTGAGCGTATCTCCGCCCCGCCCAACGTTCCAACCACAGCACCGATCGCGCCTGCGACCAGGCCGAAAAGCAGCGCATGTTTGGAAGCTGCAAGCGCAGCGCCGGAAAATGCTCCAGTGACAATCCGCGCAATGAACGAGGGTGGGGCCTTTCGGCTCGGAGTTTTGGGCAATTTGTCGTTGACTAGTTCGCCGAGGGCTAGCGCCGTCAGGATGTACCGCGTTGCGGGGTGACTCAGAAAATTCAGAGGAGTTCCGCCGAGGGGAACCCAACCTAGCCAAGCGGCCCAGCTAACAACTGCGGGAGCGGTAAGGGAACGAAGCCCTGCAATGACTCCGATCAGGAATGCAAGCAGAAGAGCGGACACGGGTACCTTCTTTCACAGATAGGTTCAACCGCGTCCGAACGATAGCATGGAAGCACACGCATGTCGATCCGCATGGACAGCTTGTCTTTGGCGTCTGAACGGGTGTTCCGGCTTCCAAATCACAAATCAAAACTAGAGTTCGTATGAGCGTTCACACACAAGGCACCGGCTTTTCGGCACGTTGGGAAACGCGCAGGCGCATCGCGACAGAATATTGAGCTCCGTCCAATTCAATTCGATATGCATCGCAAGCGCATAGATTGTATCGTCGGCCGTCCAACCGCTGCTCTGGTCATCGGACCATAATTCCTGGTCGCTAGTATGGTCTGTATGCTCCATGTCAGCCCTAAAAGAAAAATGTGAGCAGGCGAGATGCCTGCCTATTTGATTCACTCCAGGCCCACAATCGGTGCAGAAAAAGTGAGTGCGACCGGCGAGCGATGCCAAAAAACAAATCGGCCCACGCTGGCTCGTGAGCCGATTTGAATAGCTCTCAAGCTAACTTATAGTTAGCAACGCGATTTTCCCGGTCCAAGCGCAAATCGACCTATGTGCACGGAACAGATGAGGTTACCGCGCTCGACGTCATAGTTCCAGCTTAAGAGATTCGCGGTCTCAAGTCGAGCGAAAGTTCGTCAAGCAAAAGTTGCAGATAGAGAGATGAACGTGGCGCTGCTTCGCCGCCAACCCCGCTCGCCGGCACCAGGCCTTATAGAATGATGTAGAGGGAAAACACCGACATCGATGAGCATTCCAGCAACTTGTACCAGGAGGAAGATCAAACTCTCACACATGAACATTTTGATTACCGCAGGCGCGATCGCGTTGAGTTCGGGGGCACTTGCCGCTGATTTACCCTTTGGCCCAGAGAATCCGTTTTACGCTCAAAGCACTTTGCCCTTCCAGGCCCCGCCGTTTGACAAGATCAAGGATAGCGACTTTCAACCGGCGATCGAGGCGGGGATGGCACAACAGCTCAACGAGGTCCAAGCGATTGCCAACGACCCCGATCCTCCGAGTTTCGAGAACACGATTGTTGCGCTGGAAAAAACGGGCCAGTTGTTCACTCGTGCGATGGCAGTGTTCAACGGGATTACCGGGGCAAACACGAATCCGACTCTGCAGAAGATTCAGGAGGTCGAAGCACCCAAGCTCGCGGCGCACCATGATGCAATCTATCTGGATGCCAAGCTATTCGCACGCGTAAGCACCCTCTATAAAGAGCGCGACTCGCTGAAGCTCGATCCGGAATCGCAGCGGCTGCTCGAGTACGACTACAAACAATTTGTACATGCTGGAGCGAATCTCTCCGATGCAAACAAGACGAAGCTGAGAAAGCTCAATGAAGAGGAATCGACTCTCTCGAACGCATTTATCAATAAGCTGCTTGCCGCGACCAAGGAGGCCGCTTATGTCACCACGGATAAAGCGGGACTGGCTGGCGTGAGTGATGCGCAGATTGCAGCGGCCGCTGAAGCTGCGAAGGAGCGGAAGGTCCCCGGATTCGTGCTGCCGTTGCAGAACACCACGCAACAGCCGGACCTCACCGAATTGAGCGACCGCGCCACTCGACAGGCGTTGTTTGAAAAATCCTGGACCCGCGCCGAGCTCGGCGGTCCGAATGATACACGCGACACCATCGCGCGCCTGGCGCAGGTTCGGGCCGAAAAGGCGAAGCTCCTGGGCTTTCCGAATTTCGCCGCTTGGACGCTCGAGGACCAGATGGCAAAGACCCCGGAAGCGGCGGTCAAGTTCATGGACGCGCTCGTTCCGGCGACAACAGCGAGAGCTGCCAGTGAGGCGAAGGAGATTCAGGCTGTTATCGACGCGCAGCATGGGGGCTTCGCAGTTGAGCCTTGGGACTGGAACTTCTATTCCGAACAAGTTCGAAAAGCGAAATACGACCTGGACGAAGCGCAGATCAAACCGTACTTTGAGGTCAACAATGTACTTGAGAACGGCGTCTTCTACGCCGCGAATCAGCTTTACGGACTGACCTTCAAAGAGCGCAAGGACATTCCCGTCTACCAGCCCGACGTGCGCGTCTTCGAAGTCTTTGATGCTGATGGCAAGCCCTTGGCCCTCTGGTACTGCGATTACTTCAAACGTGATAACAAAAATGGCGGGGCCTGGATGGATGTCTTTGTGGGTCAATCCAAGCTGCTTCATACCCTGCCGGTCGTCTACAACGTTGCCAATTTTCCTAAGCCCGCTGCGGGCCAACCGGCACTGATCACCTTTACCGATGTCACTACGATGTTCCACGAGTTTGGCCATGCGCTGCACGGCATGTTCGCGGACACGCAATATCCCTCGCTCTCAGGTACGTCGGTGCCACGCGACTTCGTTGAGTTCCCTTCACAGTTCAATGAACACTGGGCAAGCTATCCAGCTGTTTTCGATCATTACGCGAAGCACTACAAGACCGGCGCGGCGATGCCTGCTGAACTTGTAGCCAAGTTAAAGAAGTCGAAAACATTTAATCAAGGCTATCTGCTTACGGAGCTAGTGGCCGCCGCACAGCTTGACATGCAGTGGCACACGCTGCCAAACAGCGCGCCGCTCGAGAATCCGGACGAATTTGAGAAGGCTGCGCTTCAGAAGACGAAGCTCGACATAAGCAAGGTGCCTCCACGCTACCGATCCAGCTACTTTATGCATATCTGGGGCAATGGCTATGCCGCGGGCTATTACGCGTATCTCTGGAGCGAGATGCTTGACGACGATGCGTACGCCTGGTTCGAAACCCACGGTGGCCTCACGCGCGCTAACGGTGATCGCTTCCGCCGCATGGTCCTCTCCCGCGGAAACACAGAGGACCTAGCCAAAATGTATGCGGTATGGCTGGGCAGCAAGCCCAGCGTAGAGCCAATGCTCAAAGAGCGTGGACTGATAGACGAAGAAGCCACGCACTAAGGTGCATTTATAACCCGCGGAAAAACAGCAGGAGCTCGATTCCGTTGAAGGGCAAATTCGATAAGGTGCGGGTTGGTCCACCGTTGCTGTTGTTCCTCCGCGGAGACCAGATTCTTATCGGCGTATGGCAGTTTTCGGCTCTGGAGGCCGGATCTCGCTGAATGGGATTTAAACATTTCACAGAAAAACGTGATTTTCTGCGATTGGGCTTACGATGACTTAACTTGCTGATTTCCCAGTAGATGAATGCCAAATCGCGATATATAAACGAATACTTATATAAGCGGATATTTATACGTCACTGGCCAAATGTTATCTCGGTACCCATGGTGATGCAAAAGCAGTTATGTCGCTCTAGGAAATTATCGATGCTACACGCATGGATCGTCCCCTCAATCCACTCTCCATCGCCTCATTTTGGCCAGACGATTACGCTGGTACGGAAGTGGCAATCCTTCAACATGGCCAATTCATTTTGTGAGGCATGAGGGGCAGCAGTTGTGTTGAGGCAGTGCGCGGGACTTGGTTGTGATCACACCGCTTCCATCTCTGCTTCCACTCTGCGTACCAGTTCAGGGTCGTCTAACGCGCTCAGCGGTTTGAGCAGATGCCGAACCTCGGACAACAACTCATAAACGGCAGGATCGCGAGTAGCGATGCGAAGGAGAGCACTCTGAGACTTGAGCCTGTCGTCCAAGTCGTCTGGGCGTACCCCACGGGTTTGAGGATAGATGAAGTCGGGGACAGCCGACATGGCCCATGGGCCGCTGATGAGGGCCTCGGCCTCAGCCATGAATGCCATTCCTAACGAGGCAAGCGGGTCTGCATCCATGGCATTCCTACTCAGTAGCAGGCGCAACGTGTTTGCCTCCTGAACGGCGACGGTAATCCCCTGACCATAGACCGGATTCAGGCAACAAATTGCGTCCCCGGTGGGAAGCAGCCCTCGCGGAAAAGTGTCGAGCTGCCCGAAGTGTCTCCACTTACTCTCCGGAAAGCCATACCGCGCTACCTCGCTCAGGCGTTTTGCACCCTTCATAGCTTTGTGGATCGTGGGTGTTCTGAGCTTCTGGGCATAAGAAAGAAATGCCTCGCCATCTACCGGCGGAATGTCATCGTCGCGGCCAATCAGGAGCAGCTGCCACAGGTTGTTCTCCACGGGAAGCAGATATCCATAATGAATGCCCTCGGGGGCCGTGGGAAAGGTCACAATCGCTTTGAACCGGCCGAGTGCTCCATAGGCAGGAGCGAAGAGTGCCGTTGCGTAACGGATATCGACACCGATTGTAGTCTCCTCGGGCACAGGTCGACCGGCCGACTCGAGAAATGACAAAGTGGGTGCTCCGTGTTTGGAGCCGTCGACCACAAGGTCCGCCGGAATCGTCTCCAGGGCTCCGTCGACGCGCTCGCACCGTACTCCAGTGACGAGCGTGCCATCCGGCGTCCCCACGATCTCAAGAGCGCGGTATCCCCCACAAAGGGTGGTGTTCGTTTGCTGCTCCACACGCCGGCGCATGGTGAGCTCGATCAATGGCCGGCTTAGCGAGTAGGTGAGCCAGCTCCACTCCCGCCGTGGAGAGTAATCCAGCCCAGGAAATTCCACCAAAATTTCGCAACCGTGATTGACTGGTACCGCACCGGCCCGGACAAGGTCCTCTGCGAAGCCCGGAAACAGCTCTTCCAGGGCCTTCATGGCGCCCCCGAGTAAGCCATGCGCCTGCTTCCCTTGCGGCACGCCCGGCCGGGGCCTGGCGCCGGACGGCAACTCGTCACGCTCGAGGACGAGCACCTCTTTGAAATGATCGGCAAGTGCGCGCGCGGCAGACAACCCGCTAATCCCGGCACCGATCACGATGGCCCGCTTACCAACATAAGAACTCGTAGTCGCAAGTCCGTTGATCATTCCATGGACCTCCCCTCTTGTTAACGTCTGGTTGTCGTTCGCCTGCGCATTCACCCAAGGCGGCCGAGCTTTGTTAACCGATACTTTTCAGGAATCCGATGATGGCGGAACTGACTTCCTTCGGCCGCTCCTGCTGCGTCCAGTGGCCGCACCCGCGCAAAATGATGGTCTGCTGAAGGAAAGGCACGCTTTGCGAAAGCTCAGTGATTGCACGGTCCATACCTCGGAATGTCAGCACGAGATCACGGTCTCCTACGACATAGAGCGCCGGAACGGCGACCTTTAAACCATCGAAAGCAGCTAACAGCTCCCAGCTCCGAGAAATATTGCGATACCAATTCAAGCCGCCCCGATAGCCGCTCCGCGAGAACTGCTCAACGTAGACGCCGGCCTCTGCCTCCGAAATCCATGGAGGCAGCGAAGGAGGATTGATCATCCCGGCAAGCAATCCATCCCGCCGGGATACCATTCCGGGCAGCAAAGTATCGGGAATGATCTTCGGAAGAGGGACATCCCCGCTCATCGTGTAAAGCAACGAACGAACAGTAGTACGGATGTTTTGCTCGAGCTCCGCTTCGGCGATACCAGGAGCCTGAAAGTAGTCCTGGTAGAAAATAGCGTCTTCTGTTTCGGGCAGCTTCGGACTCGTATAAACCTGCCCTCGAGGGATAAACGGAACACTCAGGCCAACCACTCCCGGAAAGCGATCTGGGCGCAGTAAAGCTGCATGCCATGCGACGGGAGCTCCCCAGTCATGCCCAACAATCACGGCTGTTTCGGTACCCAGTGCATCCAACACTCCCACCATGTCCCCGACCAGGTGGAGAAGGGTATATTGATCGATTGCTTCCGGCCTTTCCGTCTCGCCATAACCGCGCATATCGGGTGCGACAGCGCGAAATCCCACCTCCGCAAGTGCTGAAAGCTGGTGACGCCATGAGTGCCAGGTCTCGGGAAAGCCGTGACAGAAAAGCACAACCGGTCCCTTCCCCTGCTCGGCTAAATGAATGCGGATGCCGTTCGCTTCAACCACGTGATGCTTAAGTTGCGACATTTGACCCCCATCTAGCTGTGAACAACCGCACATCTGACTGTTGCAAATGAACGGTGGCTTTCGGATTCGGTGTGCCGATAGATGTGTCCCGCGCCTTACATTCAAAAAACACAGGCTAGCGGTCTTTATTCCCGGCCTCAGAAGGCCTTCGCTGCCACCGCAAGCGTGTTTTCAAGGGTGGACACTCAGATTAGAAGAGCTTTGGAATCGACACCCCTCTTACAGAGGTGAAAACCATTTCTCCTAAGTTGCGCACTCTCAGCACAGAGATATTTAAGGATCCTGAGAGCCTCTTTCCATAGAAGTTCGATGGGTGTAAGCTGTCTTTGCATAGAAGTTCGAGTGGAGATGCTACCCCGATGAGAAACAGGAAACCGATCAACACGGAAATGCTCAAAGGAACGCTGGACATGATGATCCTGCGCACCCTGCTTACAGGCGATGCGCATGGCCATACGATTGCGAAGGTGATCGAGCAAACTTCGGAAGCTGTTCTCGAGGTCGAGCAGGGCTCGCTCTACCCTGCTCTGCACCGCCTCGAAGACCGTGGTTGGGTGTCCTCGTATTGGGGCACGAGCGAGAACAATCGGAAGGCGAAGTTCTACCATCTGAGCGCAGCCGGTAAGAAGCAGCTCATTTTAGAGACGAGCCGTTGGCGGCAGATGGCGCGGGCGATTGCGCTGGTTATGGGCGAGACAAGGGCAGCGGAAAGGGGCGGCGAATGAGCTGGTGGCGATTTCTCAAGCGGAAGCAGAGCGACGACGACCTGGTGCAGGAGATCGAGGCACACCTGGCTGCGGAAATCGAGGAGAACCTCGAGCGCGGAATGAACGAGGACGAAGCGCGGCGTCGAGCTTATCTGAAGTTCGGTTCGCAGCAGCGTGTCCACGAAGAGCTGTGGGAGCAGAATAGTCTTCTTTTCTTGGAGAATCTCTGGCGCGATCTGCGCCACACGACGCGGACACTCCTGCGTTCGCCCGGATTTACTCTGATCGCGATCATCGTGATGACGCTGGGCATTGGTGCGAATACTGCGCTGTTCACATTGGTGCGCTCCGTGCTACTCAAGCCCTTGCCGTATCAGGATCCCAATCGGCTCGTGATGCTATACGAAGCTATGCCGGAGAAAAACTACACCTATAACCCGGTCGCGGGAGGCATCTTTCATGAGTGGCAGAGGACGTCCACCCACGTCGAGCAAATGGCGCTCATACAGGCGGGCCGAGGGTACAACGTCTTCTCGAATGGCGGCCTTTTGCCGGAGAACATCCCTGCCGCGGTCTGCTCATGGAACCTCTTCTCCACTTTGGGAGTACAGCCCGCGCTTGGGCGCGTCTTCCAGGCGGACGACGATCGGCCCGAAGCAAACGGCACGGTGATTCTGTCCTGGTCCTTTTGGAAGCGGCGGTTCAGCGGCGATCCGGAGATCGTCGGCAAAGATATTTTTCTGAACGAGAAACCCTATACAGTAATCGGCGTGATGCCATCCTGGTTTGCTTATCCCGAGCCAACGAGCCAGGTATGGACTCCGGTCTACCATGAATCTCCCGAGGATCAGATGCGGGCCTTGGATAGCCATTCGTTTCATGTGGTCGCGCGTCTTAAGCCGAATGCTACGCTGGCCGCCACGCTGTCGGAGTTGAATGCGGTGCAATCGCATATCCGGCAGCAGAATTCCTCACCGGCGATTATGACCGCTGTCATGGGGCGCTCGATGTTAGACGACGTGGTCCGCGATTACAAGACACCACTCTATGTGCTGCTGGCGGCAACTGGATGTGTGCTACTGATCGCCTGTCTCAACGTCGCTAATCTGTTGGTTGCGCGGTCCTCTGCACGCCGTAAGGAAGTTGCAATCCGAGCTGCGCTAGGCGGCAGCCGTTGGCGGCTGATTCGCGAGCAGATGCCGGAGAGCTTTGTACTCTCGTTTCTGGGTGGAGCCTTGGGGCTGGTGCTGGCGGATATCGGACTTCCTTGGTTGACGCGCACCCGATTGCAGGGCGTGGGCAGCGCCGGAATCCACATCGATTGGCTCGTTCTTCTGTTTGTGGTGGGAATTACGCTCCTCAGCGGAACGCTCGCCGGCGGGATTTCAGCAGTCAGCCTCAGCAGCAACCGAGTGCTCGATGGGCTACAGGAGTCCTCGCGGTCCAATAGCGGCGGAATTCAGCGTGCAAAGCTGCGGAAAGCACTGCTTGCCATCGAAGTCGGGCTGACGGTGGTGCTCTTGATTGCGGCTGGCCTGCTAATCCAGAGCTACCGCAAGCTGCAGCATACCGATCTGGGATGCGCGGTCGACAACGTGCTGACGATGCACGTCAGCTTGCCTGATGCTCACTATAAGGATCCCGCCCGTCGAGTAGCCTTCTTCGAGCAGCTGCTCACGCGGATTCGGGCGCTCCCAGGCGCGCAGGCGGCCGGAATGGTAGCCGAGACGGCTCCGGGGCAAGGGTATGGAGGAGACGATCTACTCGATGTGGTTGAGCACCCACCGCTGCCGAAGGGGCAGACGCTTGACGCGATGTATCGTGCTGCGGACCCCGGATACTTCGCGGCGATGCAAATTCCCCTTCTGCGAGGCCGCACGTTCAACGATCACGAACGGCTCGATCAAGGGAATGTAGTTGTCATCAGCCAGTTGGCAGCGCAGCGCTTCTTTCCCGGAGAAGATCCGATTGGCAAACATCTGAGGATGGACATTCCAATGAAGATGTCCGGAATCGATACTAAAACTCCATTCGAGATTGTGGGGGTCGTGGGCGACACACCGTACCGAGTGGGCGAGGACAAAAGGCCGACTATGTACTGGCCGCTCTACGCCGGACACTTCGGAGGAGCAGCCATCACCCTTCGCTCGGGTCGGGATGTCGAGAGTTTATCGTTGCCGGTGCAAAGAATCATTGGGCAAATGGATCCCAACTTGGCCGTCGCGAATGTAGAGACAATGCGCCAAACCATCCACACCTCGACCGTGGACGCCGCCTTCGATTCGTACCTGGTCCTCGCCTTTGCAGCCATCGCAGTGGTGTTGGCTTCGATCGGGCTCTACGGCGTGTTGTCGTATTTGGTGACACAACGGACCAGCGAGATCGGCATCCGCATGGCATTGGGAGCACAACGCCGCGAGGTTCTGCAACTGGTGCTGCTCGACGGCCTTACTCCGGCATGGGTGGGTTTGGGACTGGGGTTGGTGGGCGCAGACCGTGCCGTTCAGCTCATTCGCAGCATGCTGTATGGGACGAACCCGGTCAATTGGACTATCTTCGCTGAAGTTGCGCTGTTGCTTTCTCTGGTTGCGTCCTTGGCCTGTGCAGTACCTGCGTGGAGAGCATCGCGGTTGGATCCGGCGCGGGCGTTGCGTACGGAGTGAGGAGCCTCATTGCTGGGGTCTCGGCTAGGTTGGAGCTGTGGTTTCCCACTTCTGACGCACAAAACGCATCAGAAATGGGGCACCCAGCATTCGCTGCTCATCTTCGGTC
>DASYBJ010000095.1:0-6216 GCA_036500845.1 Acidobacteriaceae bacterium | reverse complement strand
AGGTTCCATGGCGCACGGTTCAGTGGGATGGCTCCACGTTGGGTCATTGGGTCGAAGATCTCGATTACAGCGACGTCCTCATCAATCTTGCAGGCAAAAGTGTGAACTGCCGCTACACGCAGGAGAACCGCCGGGCTATTCTCGACTCGCGCGTGTTGTCTACGCAAGTCCTCCACCACGCCTTTGCCTCGCTCAAAATCCCACCTACAGTTTGGCTCAACGCCAGTACAGCGACTATCTACCGCCATGCTCTTGACCGGCCCATGGACGAAGAAACCGGGGAGTTTGGGGGTGACGAAGCAGGCGCACCCGATACTTGGAACTTTTCAATTCAGGTTGCGAAAGCTTGGGAACAGACTTTCTTCTCCACGGCAACTCCGGGGACCAGAAAAATCGCCCTCCGGAGCGCCATGACCTTCAGCCCCGATCGAGGCGGGGTCTTCGATATCTTTCTCAACCTCGTGCGTCATGGTCTAGGAGGCACCAACCTGCCTGGCACACAGTTCGTCTCGTGGATCCATGAGGTCGACTTCATTCGCTCAACTGAGTTCCTCATAGAAAGGCCAGATCTTACTGGAGCCGTGAATTTGGCCTCGCCAAACCCATTACCGAACCGGCAGTTTCTCAGCATCCTCCGGAGGACGTGGGGCACCCGCATCGGCCTGCCAACCACAGGGTGGATGATGGAGCTGGGCACTCTCCTGCTGCGTACTGAGTCGGAGCTGGTTCTCAAAAGCCGCCAAGTCGTTCCCGGGCGCCTGCTCGATGCCGGTTTTCAATTCACGTATCCAACATGGCCCCATGCCGCACAGGATTTGGTCGCCCGCTGGAGGAGGCTCGTTGCATGAGGACTCCTTCCGGCATATACGTAGAGATCAACATTCAGGACAACTTGGATCATGTCTGGCTCCTGACCCAGGATCCAGCGCTTCATGAACGTTGGGATCTGCGCTTCAGTCGCATCCACTACTTACCTCGATCTAGTTCTGCTGAGCCTCAACATTTCCTGTACGAGACACGCATCGGCTTCGGTCTCAGCATTAAAGGTACTGGCGAGAGCGTCGGCCAACGTGCATCTGCTGTCGGCGATACCACCTCTTCTCTCAAGTTCGCCTCCGCCGATCCGAAATCGCTCATCCGTGAGGGTTCTGGATACTGGCGTTACGTTCCAACGGAGAGCGGTTTGCGCTTTCTTACCTGGTATGACTACAAGGTGCGCTTTGGCATCGCTGGGCGGCTAGCCGACCGGCTGGTCTTCAGGCCGTTCATGGGTTGGGCGACGGCCTGGAGCTTTGATCGCCTTCGTATTTGGACGGAGACGGGACGACCTCCAGAGTCTACCCTCGCATTCGCGCTAATTCATGCCGTAGCTCGCCTTTCCATAGCGTTTATCTGGATTTGGCACGGGCTCGTCCCGAAGCTGCTCTATCCACAGATTGACGAAAGGACGATGCTCGCCCAAGCAGGCATGCCGGTAGGCGTCCTGCCCTGGATAGGATTATTCGAGATCTTGTTCGGTGCGCTGCTTCTCTACGGTTGGAGCTGGCGATTGATCTTCCTCGCAAACATCGCGGTCATGGTTCTAGCCACTGTGACTGTAGCGTTGAATTCTCCTGTTTACCTAAAAACAGCTTTCAATCCCGTGACTTTGAATCTCGCGGTTATCGCGCTCTCCATCGTCGGATGGTTGTCCTCAGCAACGCTCGCGTCCGCTCGTCGATGCCGACGGATTACCCCCAAGGAGCATTCATGAATTCAATCTACCAGCGTGCTCTTGGTTCTGACTTTTCCAAACTACACCCACAGATCCAAAGACGATTTTCTCTCAACTCGCAATCGGGCATCGCCGCAGTCGGCACCGGCACAATGGGTCGCATTTGGCATGGCGCTCCCTACACACTCCCGTTTCTGTACGTGGGTACCTGGCGCAGCATCATGTTCCCTGAGCATGGAACGGATATCCCATTCACGATCGAAAACTACGCTTATGTCGATCCCCTCGGCCGAGAGACCGTCAGTTGGGTGCGAACCTTCAGCACGAAGAAAACGCGGCGCTTTGACGCCTACATGATCTACAGTGAAGAACGCGGCTGCATCGTTGACTACCTCGGAACTCACCAGCACCTTGCCGTTGACATTGAGGTTAGTGTGGCTCCGAATGGGGGTGTTCGCCTTCGCTCTGGCGAACAACGATTCTATGAAGGACCGATCGCTTTCCGCTTCCCGCCTTTCTTTTCCGGAATCGCTGACGTCTGCGAATGGTATGACGACGAGCAGGGACGCTTCCGCATCGAGGTGAGTGCATCGAATCGTACTTGGGGAGGTCTCTTTGGTTACTCTGGAAGCTTTCAGGTCGACTGGACATCTGCGCTGCCGGACGATATCCCGGAAGCCATCTTGCCTTTGCGTATCGAACGTCGCACGTAGACGCCGACGTCACGCCACAAACATCAAGGACCTGCGAACAACTCCTGTTGATACGGCCTTCCGAATGGTGAGCACTCTTGGCTGTCAGCATCCTGTCGTCACTCTGTCCTAACTGGGCCACTCTTCGAGTTGCCTTTAAGCAATCTGAAAGCGATCAGACGACCGGCTTCGCGATGCGATAGAGAGTGGCGGGATGGACGCTGAAGGTGCGGGCGACTTCCCGGACAGAATTCCCTTCTTTGAGCAGCCGCCGAGCGAGCTCGCGCTGATCTACATTCATCTTCTTTGGGCGCCCGAATCGAACGCCACGTCTCCGGGCGTCGGCGCGGCCAACTCCGGTGCGCTCGCGGATGAGGTCTCGCTCGAATTCCGCGATGCCGGCGAAGATGGTCATGATCATTTTGCCGGCGTGAGTAGTGGTGTCAGCCCAGGGTTCGGAAATAGATTGAAAGCGAGCGCCAGCGCTCCTTATACCTTCTACTATCTCGAGCAGATCGCGAGTGGAACGAGCCAGCCGGTCAAGTTTCCAGACAGTAACGATATCGCCTTCTCGAAGCTGATCGAGCATCTGGTTCAATTCAGGACGATCACGGTAGGTGCCGGTGATCTTCTCGCGAAAGATTCTCCTACACCCCGCTTTCTTGAGCGCTTCGATTTGAAGAGTTAGCCGCTGATCTTCGGTAGATACGCGCGCATAGCCAATTTTCATACGATAGCTCCAAATGTCTTCGCAAAATATATAGCAATAGAAATGCGTTTCGCGAGATACTTCTGCGACAAGCGTTTGGCTGATTTTCGTCGTATTCGCGTTTCTCGCAGAACTTACAAGTTTTGCGACTCCCCTGATAGTGGAAGGAACATCTGTGCCTGTCGAATTCTTGACGGATGAGCAGCGGCGGCGGTATGGCCGATTTCACCGCGAGCTGGCTTCAGAAGACCTCTCTCGCTATTTCCATCTTGATGACAGCGACCGCAGCCTCATCGCACTCCATCGGGGCAATCACAATCGGCTTGGCTTCGCCGTGCAACTTTGCACCGCTCGATACCTCGGGGCATTTCCAGAAGATTTAACGGAGACACCTGCCACTGTGGTGTCGGTTCTTGGAAGACAGTTGGGTATTGAGGATCCAAGCTGTTTTGCCGAGTACTGCGCAAGCCGGCAGCGGTGGGACCATACGGTGAAAATCCGCGAGCGCGGTGGATACGTCGATTTCTCCGACGGCTCGATTCAGTTCCGACTCAACCGATGGCTTTACGCCCTCTGCTGGACAGGCACGGATCAGCCCAGTATGTTGTTTGACCGTGCCACTACCTGGCTCATCACACATAAGGTTTTGTTGCCTGGAGCAACCGTCCTGGAGCGTCACGTTTCACGAATCCGGGCACGAGTACAGGAGCGATTATGGTCCTCCCTGGTCAGAGGTGTTTCGCCGGCGGCAAAACAAAAGCTGGAGGAGCTTCTAGCTGTTCCAGATGGAGGCCACCAATCTCTGCTTGACCGCTTGCGGAATGGACCATTCCGGAGAAGCGCACCCGAACTCATCCGAGCACTCCAACGACTCGAAGAGGTGCGCAGACTAGGAATCGACGTTGGAGTCTCCCATCGTATTCCGCCAGGTCGTGTCCAGGCACTCGCACGATTCGCTACAACGGCAAAGGCGAGCGCTATTCAACGCCTGCCGGAGGAGCGCCGCTTCGCGACGCTCGTGGCATTCGCTGTAACACTGGAAGCGACGGCCTCGGATGATGCACTCGATTTGCTCGACATTTTGATAACCGAAGCATTCTCCGATGCCACCAAGGCTGGCGAGAAGGCCCGGCTACGCACCATTAAAGATTTGGACGCTGCCGCCAGTCAGTTGGGACTGGTCTGCCATCTCGTTCTCGATTGCACCGTTCCCGACGCCGAACTTCGCTCGGCAATATTCAAAGTTCTCCAGCGTGAGCACCTCGAAACCGTTCTCGGCCAAGTCGATACACTCGTCCGTCCTCCTGACGACATGTACTATCAAGAGCTGCTGAAAAGCTGGAGACGCATCCGGCGCATTCTTCCTCCTCTTCTGAAAACCCTGCATTTTGGATCCACTCCAGCCGGAAAAGCCATCGGCGAAGCACTGGAATCTCTCGCCGGCCAAGATAGGCTCGGTGAACTGCAGGGGATTCGCCCCGAAGTCGTCACACGAGGATGGCGCCATTATGTATTTGATAAGGGCGGTACGGTTGACAGCAAAGCTTATGTGTTCTGCTGCCTGGATCGTCTTCGTTCCGCTTTGCGTCGGCGCGACCTGTTCGTGGCTCCGAGCGTCAGGTATGCCGATGCCCGTATAGGACTGCTCAGCGGCGCGGCGTGGGAAACTTCGCGGTCTACGATCTGCCGTTCGCTCGGACATTCGCTTTCAGCCGAGGAAACCATCACCGGGTTGGGTCGCCAACTCGATCAGACGTACCGGGCGGTCGCAGCCAACCTTCCCGCCAATCAGTCGGCACGGGTAGAGATGTCGGACGGCAAGGAGGAGCTGGTCCTGACAACCCTCGACAAACTGGACGACCCTCCGAGCTTGGTTCGCCTCCGCGAGGCGGTAAACTCCAGACTACCGCGGGTGGACCTGCCCGAAATTCTGCTTGAGATTGCCGCGCGTACCGGATTCACCTCGAAATTTACGCATGTAAGCGAACGCGATTCGCGAGCCGGCGATCTTGCAACAAGCCTTTGTGCCGTGCTGATCGCCGAAGCCTGCAATATTGGCCTGGAACCGTTGATTCGCAATGATGTTCCGGCTTTGCGACGGTCGCGGTTGTCGTGGGTAAATCAAAACTTCATTCGAAACGAGACCCTGACCGAGGCGAACGCCTGCCTAGTCGCCGCACAGAATAGCATTCCGCTCGTACAGGTATGGGGCGGCGGAGAAGTGGCCTCGGCTGACGGTCTCCGCTTCGTCGTTCCTGTCCGGACGCTTCATGCCGGGCCTAATCCCAAGTATTTTGGCTATGAACACGGCGTGACCTACTACAACCTCGTTTCGAACCAGTTCACCGGTCTTAATGCCGTTGTAGTTCCTGGCACGTTGCGAGACAGCTTGTTCCTGCTTGCCGTCGTTCTCGAACAGCAGACGGAACTCAATCCCACCGAGATCATGACCGATACCGGCGCTTACACCGACGTGGTGTTCGGCCTGTTCTGGTTATTGGGCTATCGGTTCAGTCCGCGAATCGCCGACATCGGGGGAGCCCGGTATTGGCGAGTCGATCCTGTGGCTGATTACGGCTGCCTCAATTGCGTTGGAAGGCATCGCATCAATACAAATCTCATTCGGGACAACTGGGACGACGTCCTCCGTTTGGCCGGGTCCCTGAAGCTGGGCGTGGTCCAGGCAACATCGATTATGAGAACCCTGCGTATCGATGACCGTCCAACGAAGCTGGCACAGGCAGTCGCCGAACTCGGACGCATCGATAAAACCATTCACAGCCTTACCTATATCGACGACGAGTCCAAACGTCGACGAACTCTGACGCAGCTGAATCGTGGTGAGGACCGCCACAAATTAGCAAGAGCTGTTTTTCATGGGAAGCGAGGCGAATTGCGTCAGCGCTACCGGGAGGGGCAGGAAGACCAGCTTGGAACCCTCGGTCTAGCGGTCAACATGATCGTTCTCTGGAACACGCTCTACATTGATGCGGCTCTTCAGCAACTCCGTGCCGAAGGCTTTCCCGTGCTACAGGAAGACGTCGCCCGGTTGTCGCCTCTCGTATATGAGCACATCAATCTGCTGGGACGCTATGCCTTTT
>DASYBJ010000094.1:0-15420 GCA_036500845.1 Acidobacteriaceae bacterium | reverse complement strand
TGCGATCCAGCCAGAGCGTTGACTACTGCTTTGCGCCAGCGCTCCTCGGGACCAATCAACGCCACAGAAAGCACGTTCGTGCCAAGCGCATCCGGATCTTGGGTAAAGGTGGACATCAGTGATTCGTGACTCCCTACTCTTGGTAACTTTCCGTCGGATTTCTGTGAGATCGACATGTTGCTGAACTCGCCATGTTTCATATTCCAGTTACTAACGAGAGAAAAATGAGACGAGGGTACCGATCGCAATCGCCGGGGCGTAAGGCATCTTGCGTGTCAAAGGATTATTAAGAACCAGCTCCGGATGGGGACGTAGTCCGCGGTCTTTCAGGCCGAAGATGAGATCGCCGGTGCTCTTGAACAAGTCACCTAGGAATCCGCCCGCCATCGCCCAGCAGAGGGCCATGATACCGCCGGCGATGCCTGTGATGACGAGCGCTGTTCCTAACTGCGCCGGTCCAATCCACGCGCCGATTGCCGCGCAAAGCTTTACATCCCCCATTCCCATGCCACCCATCCAGCAGAGCACGCCAAAAAGCACGGCGCCCAGTGCGATGCCCGCGAGGCTCTGCTCCAGTCCATGCCAGCCGTGGACCCAAACTGAGACAGACACCCCTGCGATCAAAAAGGGAAACACGAGCCAGTTCGGGATGCGGCGGCTGCGCAGATCCGTAAATGTGGCGATACCAAGCACAACGAGAGTTGGCCACCAGGCAATCGAATGCATAGACGAAGCTCTTTCTTCCCACTTGCGGAACGGCAATCAATGGAAAAGCAATTCTCCGTCCAAATGGTACCGAGATGAGGAAAACCTGAATCCAGGGCGTTAAGAGAGCTGCGGGTCTCGCCTAGTGTGCACGGCTGTTTACAGGCAGCAGCCCTGGGTGAAGCAGCACATATACACTCTGCCGGGCATTCGGCGCCGCTTGGGGAAAGAGGAGTGGTAAATCAGAGACGGGCCCGGTAACGAAATCATAACCGCCCGCGTGAACCGTACGCAGGTTCTTGCTGGGGATTGGTTCCTTCACTATCTCCAGGTATTTCCGGTACTCGACTTCACCGCCCGGAAGGGGAAAAAGGATAAACCTGGAGTAAGCAGCGGCCGGCAACTGGGTAAGCAGACGAGTGTTCCGTTGCTGCATGGCAAAGATGCGAGTACCTTCCATGAGCTTCCCTTCCGGAAACTGGACCGTGAGATAGCCACGGAGATAGTAGCCGGCATGACGATAGCCTAGAAATGCGAGTCAAACCCAACGATTACAGTGTCATCCGCCGAGCCAACTTGCGGAAGCGCCGTCCGAATCGCGTCCAGTTGGCCGCGATGACTCCGAATTTCCAACCGCTTCGGCGCGCCGTGCTTCTGGACGACTCGGAGATCAAATAGGCAAGCCAAACGCAGCCCGGGGCTGATAGGAGCAGCAGATATCCGCTGTTGACGAATTTAAGAAAGATCAAAGTGAAAAACAGAGTGCCGGAGCAATCCAGACCAAGGTGAAGATCTTCTTCTCACGGTCGATAACGAAACTGCGAGCCAGGAGTGCCAGGGGAGCCAGCCAAGCAACCCAAAGGCAAGGAAATAGATCAAGACAAGGGTGCACGCGCGGGCGATCGAGTTCGCCGGAGAGGAATTGAATACCGTGCCTTTCGAAGGCACGAGCCGCCAAAGCGAGATCAGGGCCCCGAAGTAGCGGGGAAAACACAAAGACAAGACCAGCGAAGAGCGCGGCTCTCGAGCCAAACCAGCCAGAGCTATCCGGTAGATCAGCACAACCGTGCCGCAACTGGCCACAATGCTGAGAAGCACGAGTGCGAGATTGGCATCGGTGCCATTCGGGCTATCGCGGTAGTGGCTGTATTAACTTAATAGCAATTTATACAAAATTTAGTAATCAAGTATTGAACCGGATGACCACAATGTCAACATTGTACGTAGAGGTGGTTACTAGGACGTAGGGGCGGTTACTAGAGTTACCTCGACGTCCCGCCTCGAATCAGCTATTCATTGGGCCACACTCAGCGACAAAGATGCGAGGCTTTCAACCGCTGCGACAGCGATGACCAGCTCTAGTCGACCGGAGGCCATACACAGCAGTTTCCCCCAGGGTGAAGTAGTTAGCGGACGGAAGACTCTAGCCAGCATCATCGGCGCAGTAGCCTACCGAGCCTAAAATCAGCGCCTACAAGGGGTGCGTCTATCCATGATCCGAATTGGACTCTTCTCTGAAGACCGAAAGCTACAACCTCTTCTTTCCTCCGCCTTAGGACGAGATTTCCAGGTCCTCTTTGAATCAAACGAAGACGGAATCAACAACATGCTCGAGGCCGAGGGCTGCGACGTCGTGATTCTCGACGTGGACTCGAATCATGAGTCACTGGAGCAGCGAATTGACTGCTGCAAGCGGATCGCCGCGTCTTACGCCTCCTGCATCGTGATGGCCGACGATAGCTTACGGTCCACAGCGGTCGATATGGTTCGGCTGGGGGCACACAGTTATTGCAGAAAGCCGCCCTCGGTGCGGGATCTGAAAACCATGCTGCGGCGGGCGCACGAGAACGTCTCGCTCAAGCGGAAACTGCAGAGTGTGCAGGAGCGGCTCGAGCAAACGACTAGTAGTTGTGACCGGATGATCGGATACAGCTCGCCGATGCAGCAAGTCTATGACCTGGTGCGCCGCGTCGCCAGTCTGAATGCCTCAGTGCTCGTTACAGGCGAGAGTGGTACGGGAAAGGAACTCATCGCCCAAGCCATCCACAATCTAGGCTCCCGTTCGGAGCGGCCTTTTGTGGCGGTGTGCTGCGGTGCTATACCTGAAACCCTGATCGAATCCGAATTGTTTGGGCACGAGAAAGGCGCGTTTACCGGCACGGTCGGATCGCGAGAGGGCTATCTCGAACAGGCGGCGGACGGTACGCTGTTTCTCGATGAGATCGGCGAGCTTAGCCTAAATACACAGGTAAAGCTGTTGCGGGTTCTTCAACAGCGCGAATTCAGCCGGCTCGGCAGTAATCGGCTTATCCCCCTGCGAGCGCGCTTAATTTTTGCTACGCACCAGGACCTTGCTGAGATGGTCGCTCAAGGCAAATTCCGCCAGGACCTTTACTACCGGATCAATGTGATGCGGATCGATGCTCCGCCGCTCCAGGAGCACGCAGAAGATATTCCCACTATTGCGCTGCATTTTCTGCGGCAGTACTCGGAGACCTATGAAAAGCCAATGGAGGACATTGACCCGGAGGCGATGTCTCTGTTGCAAAACTATGCGTGGCCGGGCAACGTGCGCGAATTGGAAAATGTGATCCAGCGGGCCATCATCGTTGCATCCGGCACGAATATCCGAGCCGAAGACCTCCCACGAAATATTCAAGAAGAAAGCGTCGTAAGCATAGACGGCTATCAACCGGCGAACTCCTTCGAGCGGCAGCTTCGGGACTACAAGGTAAAGCTTGCCGCAGCCGCAGTGCGTGAAAACAACGGGAACAAGACACTGGCAGCACGCAGCCTGAATATCTCGCGGGCTTATCTGCACCGGCTGATCCGGCTCGCCGAACCTGGACCAGTCGTTGAGATGGAGAGAGACGAACTGGGGACAGCTTGAGCACCGTATCCCTGATTGAAGAACCACGTCCAGCCGTCAAGCGGATTCCAAGGGTGTTTCTGTCATTTCCGGTGATGATCGGCAGTCTTCTGGTCGTGCTCGCCGTGCTAACGGTAAGGTCGCGCTTCGATGACCCGGATATGTGGTGGCACCTTAAGATGGGTGAGATCATCTGGACCACCCACACCATCCCAACCACCGACCTGTTTTCATATACGACAAACCATCACAGCTGGATACCACATGAATGGTTGTCACAGACACTGATCTATAGCGCCTATCGGTTCGCCGGATATAGCGGCCTGATGCTCTGGATGTGCTTCTTTACTGCCGCTCTGCTCATCGCCGGATACATCCTGTGCTCGCTCTATTCAGGCAACCCGAAGGTTGGTTTTGTAGGTGGACTGGTCATCTGGTCGTTTGCCACCATAGGGCTCGCCGTTCGCCCACAGATGATCGGGTACCTTCTGCTGACTGTCGAGCTGCTGCTATTGCATCTTGGGCGCACTCGTCACCCGCGTTGGTTTCTTGGGTTGCCGCCACTTTTTGCCCTTTGGGTGAACTGCCACGGGTCTTTTTTTCTTGGACTCGTCCTCGGCGTGGCAGTCCTCTTCTGCTCTTTTTTCAAATTCCGGATAGGTCTGCTCATCGCGTCACCCTGGGATTCGCGCCGCCGCAACATGCTGATGCTGGCGTTGGGGTTATCCATGGCTGCGCTGTTTCTCAATCCACTGGGAATGAAACAGATTCTGTACCCTGTGGATACCATGCTGCACCAGCCAATCAGTCTCAGCACAGTGCAAGAATGGATGCCGCTGGCAATAAGCGGTGGGCGCGCGTTTGAGTTTCTAGCAATTCCCGCTTGCATCTTTCTCCTGGTGATCGTCCAGCGCTCGGAGCTGTTTTTGCACGAGTTTGTGGTCATGGCCTTGGCCACCTATTTCGCGGCCAGCCATCAACGCATGCTCTTCGTATTCGGCATCTTGGTAGCTCCCATCCTCTCGCGCCTTCTCTCGACTTGCTGGGACGGCTACGACACGGAGCAGGATCGGCCACTGCTAAATGCAATTTTTATAACGGTGTCGCTGTTCATCGCCTTCTTAGGTTTTCCCAGCCGGCAGAACCTGACAAGGCAGGTAGCCGAGCACAGTCCGGTAAAAGCCGTAGAGTTCATTCAAAACCACCACATCTCCGGGCGGATGTTGAACGAGTATGTTTATGGGGGTTATCTGATCTGGGCAGCGCCAGAACATCCGGTGTTCGTCGACGGCCGCGCGGATGTCTTCGAATGGACGGGAGTGCTCGGCGAATTCGGAACGTGGGCGGTGCTCCAGAGCGATCCAAATGCCCTTCTGGACAAGTATCGTGTTGACTTCTGTTTGTTGGCTCGCCACTCTCCCATAGTACGAGTCTTGCCATTGCTGTCTGGTTGGCGGCTGGCCTATTCAGACGACCAGTCCGTGATCTTTACACGGACTTCGGCCGCGAACCCAACTCCCTGAAGAACAGCGCTTAGCTCAACGAAAGATTACGTTCCATCTGGTTTTGTCCGGCGTAAAGAATTTCACTTCGCGTGGAACTCCTCACCATCGGGATATCGCTCAATGACAACATACGCGATTATCTATGGCGGCGTGTTTTTAAACGTGGTCAATATGCATCTAAGAAAGTATGCGCGTGTCTTCTCTTCGGATACTTAGCAGGGTGACATCGGTGTATTTTTGCGGGTTCAACAGCCGTGCCGAAGCAGCCAGTTTTCCTCAAAAGAGGCTTTCCACGCGGAAATCGCTCGCTACCGAGGGGACTTTCCGCGCTTACCGCGCTTTTCGCGCACTATTCTCCTCCAACCGGTGCCCGGCTCTGGGCGACGCTGACAGGGAAGCAAACCATAGTAACCTGCAGCCGCTAGTGACCTGTCGCAGTGACTTCGTTAAAACACAGGGTCGTAGACTTTTGCGTATCGAGCAATAGATTCGGCCGCTTCCACAATATCTCCTTGCACTCGACACGCAATTACTTATGACGCTCTGTTTTAGTACCCCATGATGCTGTAGCCGCAATCGACGTAGAGGACCTCTCCGGTGACTCCGCTCGACAGATCCGACGCCAGGAACAAGGCCGCATTCCCTACCTCCGATTGATCGACGTTGCGTTTTAGCGGCGCTCGTTCCGCATGGGCTTTGAGCATCTCGCTCAACCCTCCGATACCGCGGGCAGCCAAAGTCTTGATCGGGCCGGCGGAGATTGCGTTGACGCGGATCTTTTGCCTGCCCAGGTCGGCGGCAAGATAACGTACGGTCGCTTCGAGAGCTGCCTTGGCCACGCCCATTACGTTGTATCTAGGAACCACTTTCGTCGAGCCATAGTAGGTCAACGTGATGACGCTGCCGCCCTCCGGCATGAGCGGAGTCGCAGCCCGCGTGACGGCGATCAGCGAGTATACGCTGACGTCGTGAGCGATTCTGAATCCTTCGCGGCTGGTGAGAAGAAAATCATTGTTCAGCTCATCCGCCGGGGCAAATGCCACGCTGTGCACCAGGGTGTGCAGTGTTCCATACCTTTCCTTCAGCTTCCTGAAGAGAGCTTCAATTTCTTCGTCGCGGGACACGTCGCATTGAAAGGTTTCGGCCCCCTCGAGCTCAGAAGCGAGCCCTTCCGCCTCGGCCCGTAGGCGCTCGTTCTGGTAACAGATAGCGAGCTGCGCGCCGGCGGCAGAGAGCTTCTGGGTAATACCCCAAGCGATGCTGCGTTTGTTTGCCAAGCCAAAAACCAGCGCGGTCTGTCCTTTGAGATCAATCATGCGATCACTCCTTTGCTTTCTATTGCTTCCACCAGCTGACAGGCAGGGGACGAATCAACCGCCCAGGTCCACCAATTCGACTTCGCGGATCTGCTCTCCCAAAAAACGGGCACCCAGCTTCTGGAACTTCAGCACCGAGTCGGTAGCGAAAAAGTGACGCCCTCCTGATTCGCATGCGCCGGCCCCGGCGATCAGGTTTTCCTTCTTGAGAACACACGCGACTCGCTCGGCGATTGCTTCAGCCGAGTCGATCACGCGCAACCCAAGCGGTACAGCGGCCTCGATCGTCGATCGCAGCAGCGGATAATGCGTACAGCCCAACACCAAGGTATCTGGATCCAGCTTGGCCTGCCGGGCCTCCTCAAAGAGTTCCGAGAGATAGATGCGGACGACTTGGGTTGTGACTGGATGGTCTACCCAACCTTCTTCGACCAAGGGAACCAGCAAGGGACAAGCTTTCTCGATTGCACGCAGGCCCTGCTGTTGGCTCGCGGCGGAGTAGGCGTGGCTGCCCACAGTTGCCTCCGTGGCGACCACCAGGATATCGCCAGTTTTCGAATGGATACGAGCCTGGCCCACTCCCGTTTCAATCACGCCTAACACAGGCAGCCTCGTGGATTGGCGAATGTCATCGATTGCCAACGCGCTTGCGGTGTTGCATGCGATCACCAGGAAGTCTGCGCCCTGGTCGAGCAAAAATCGTGTGCTCGAGAGCGCATAACGCGCAATCGTGGCTTGGGATTTCGAGCCGTAGGGCAGCCGGGCCGTGTCGCCGATGTAAACAAAATCAGCGCAGGGGACCAGGCGAAGCAAAGCACGCAGGACAGTCAGACCGCCGAAGCCGGAATCGAAGACGCCGATTTTAAATCGCGCCTCGCTCATAGATGCTTCACATTCTCTGAATTGCTCGCCAGGTAGACGCGAGTCAGATCGGCGTGCCCGGCCAGTGTCTCGCGCGGTTGTCCGTCAACCAGAAACCGCACCTGGGTGATTTCGGGGAAATTGGCGTGCAGAGTGCCGATGAGCGAAAGCAGCGTGAGCGTCTCCGTTTCGATGCCGGAAGGATGCGCGGCGGCAAAGGATCCATTGAGATTTACGATGGCCATCAGGCCGGGCACGACGGTGTTGGGCTCCGGCGGCAGGGCAGTGAAGAAGATTTCATTGATCCCATTGTTCGGTGTGATGGGGTGGGCAGAGCCTCGATGCGAGTAGATTGCGATCAGACGCTGCAAAATGACGTGTGCCCGCGCATTTTGATCGGCCGGAAGGTTCATTTTCTGCTGCTCTGGCTTCAGCGAGCCGTCGGCGTCATTGGCAATCATGAAGGTTACATTTTGCGCGATCTGAGCCGGAGGGTTCAGCGGCATCACTTCGCCGGTCTCGAGCAGCCGGTCGTGTGCGCGCTCCCGCATGCGGATCAGCACGACGGACATGATTACGGAACTTACCAGGAGGATCCAGAAGAGAACTCGTTGATAGCGCGAGATCATGGCTGCTCTCTCCAATCCTTTTGCCACTGCCCGAGGGCAGCGGCAAGGGTCGAGACGATCCGGTTCTGGTAGTCGGAGTCAGTGAGCGCAACCTCCTGGCCGGAGTGCTCGAAGGGCGCAACTTCGACAGCAACGGCAGGGCAGGTAAAGCTGTCCAGGGGCTGGATTGCCGTGCGGCCAAGCGTCACGGGTATTTCGGCGGCCGTCATCGAGGAGTCGATCTCGGAAGAAAGCCGTTGACTCTGCGCAATATAAGCACCTTGCGCCGTGTCCCAAGGCAAAAACCGGTTCAACGGGATTTGGGTGAGAGAAGAGGTGAAGAGGTGGATCCCGGTACCGCTCGCCGTAGCGTGGAGCGTAATGCATGCCGCGGCGTTGGCGTGGTTGGCCACTTCTGCGCGATTGACCGCGGGCATCGTGACATCCGATTCCCGGATCGTGACAACGGGAATTCCATGCGCGTTCAACATGGAGCGGAGGCGAACGGAGAGAGTCAGCACCAGATCTTTCTCGAGGATTTGGCTGGCCAATCGGGCGCCACTGTCGGTTCCTCCGTGCGCCGCATCAATGACAACCAGAAAGCGCGGTACGCTGCGGCTTGGCGCAGCGGGTGAATTTGGCGCAGGTGCCTGGCCAGCCGGATTCGGGGGCGGGGGCTGACCTGCTGTCGGAAGTGGAGGAGAAGACGTCTGTTGCGCGCTCGCTGCGAACAAACCGAATACTGGAACAAAAGTCCACGAAAGCAACGTCCATCGAGCAATGGTCCATAGAATCATGGCCATCGCTCCAACAAGGGAAGCACACAAGAAATGAGTTTTCCTATTGCCGTCCATAGGTGGGAGGGCGCCGTTCCTCAATCCAACGCATAGATGGCAAGACCGCTCAGGAGTTTGGGATAGAAGTCTGTCGACTTCTGCGGCATTACCTCACCTGCAAATGCAACTTCACGCAACTGCTCGAGCGTGACCGGATTCGTCAGGAAGGCCACATCAGCCTCACCGCGGGAAACCTGGTCGACAGCCTCGGCGGCATCCCGCAGATAACGCAAGTTCCGTTGCTCGCGAATCGCCTCCGGAGTGATCGACAAAATATGCTCGAGCACGACAGAGTGCAATTGCACCAGATCGAGGCGCCGCTGCCGCTCCGGAAGCCCGGCGAGCGCTTTCGCAACCGCGTCGGGTTTCGCACGCATCAAAAAGTTGCCCGCCCTCGTGATGGCGATGAAAGCAGTGCCTTTCACGGACCTGAGTCGCCGAATCAGTTCCGCTGGTTCCGAGATCTCCGGCTTCTCTATGTCGAAGAAGAACTGTGCCTTCTCGATGTACTTGGCTGGGTCGAAATCAGCCAGCCCGAAAACAATGCGATGGGTCGGGAGGATGCTGAGCCCTCCGGCATCCATATTGACAAAGGTCATCATTACGGCTGCTTCAGGGTAAGGGGGTTGAGGCGAAGTGTTGGCTAAATTCCGCTCTGTCGGCAGGATGGTTGTTGGTGCGTGTTCACGTGCATAGTTGAGCGCTGTCTCGTAGCGGTGGTGGCCATCGGCAATGATCAATTTTTTGTCTTCCATCGCTCCGGCCAGGATGTTGATCGTGCTCATATCGCTGATTTTCCAGACTCGATGGACTACACCGTATTCATCGGTTACTTCGATGTCAGGTGACGCGGCTGTCGAAAAGAGAATCTTCTCTGCCGTCAGACCAGGGTCCGAATACAACATGAAAATCTGGCCGAAGTGAGCGCGTGTGGCTCGCAGCAGGTTGAGCCGGTCAGACTTAGGCTTCGAGAGCGTCTGTTCATGGCGGAAAACTACGTTTTCGCTGTATTCCTGTAAAGCGCCCAAACCGATGAAGCCGCGACGAACACTCTGCTCGTTCGAGGCAGGTGCGATAAACCGTTGCTCGTAGGCGAAGATGCAGGGCTCCTTCTCCTGGGCGAGAATGCCAGCCCGTCGCCAATCCGCGAAATCTCTCGCGGCTCGAGTGTAGACGTCGTTCACTCCTGGTTCATCAAAGAGTTCAGGCAGGCCGAGGATGATGCGCACCAGGTTGTAAACACTTCGCTGGTAGTATGCCTGCTGCATGGCGGGAGTGATTTTGTCGTAGGGCTGTGTTACCACATCCTGGAGGTGGACTAGAGACGGGTTGTACCGGAGTGCGCGGAAGGGGTAGATGCGGGCCATGCTGATGGTCGAACTCCAGGCAGCGGCGAGCTTCGCGACTATGCCGCCGGCAGTTCATTTCAAATTAGTTATTCAATATTCTTGCCCGATTGTACCTGACTCAGAAGTTTGAGGCTCTTTCTGCCGGCGTGTTGTGGGCGCGGTTTGTTCCTAAGCTGGCAACAGACGATTGTTCATGAGATTTTGCATCGAGCGAAAAGCCATCGCACCATGACGGTTTCTTCCCCAACCGGAATTCGATGAATCGGGTTAGTATCAGGATTAAGCATCCAACCAATGTAGAGGGCTTCGGGGCATGGCGCTCTCGGTGAAGCGCGAGATGGCGACGGAGGACCGCGAAAGGCGGCCTAGTAGATTTTCAGTCCACACAGTCGTTCGCAGCCGGCTTGCTCTGTGTACAGTCGTTGGAGCAGTGCTTTTTTTTACCGGCGGCCGGACGATGCGTGCGCAGGATCCGCTCAATGATGTCCACGTTAAGCCGGCTGAGCCTGCCCAGCCCGCTCAGCCGGCGACCCCAGGCACGTCCCCCAAGGCCCCTGCTCCTCTCGAAGGCAAAGCAGCGCTCAAGGCACGTGCGAACGAGCGGATCCGGGTCGACGTCAATCTGGTCCTTGTTCCGGTGACTGTGACTGATCCGCTCAACCGCCTGGTGACTGGTTTGGAGAAGCAGGATTTCTTCCTCTATGAAAACAATGCCCTTCAAACCATCAAGAGCTTTTCGGCGGAAGACGCGCCGGTCTCCATCGGAATCGTCTTCGATTTGAGCGGCAGCATGTCCGATAAGATCAATCGCGCGAGAAATTCCATTGTTGAATTTCTTCACACGGCCAACCCCCAGGATGAGTTCTTTGTCATAGGTTTCAACGACCGCCCGGAACTGATCGAGGACTTTACTTCGAACGTTGACAACATCGAGGCCCGGCTGATGAGCGTCAAGCCCGGTCACAGAACTGCTCTCTTGGATGCTATCTACTTTGGGTTGAACAAGATGAAACAAGCCCAGAATGACCGGAAGGCATTGCTTGTGGTCTCCGACGGAGGGGACAATCGAAGCCGGTTCACTGAAGGCGAGGTGCGGTCGCTGGTGAGGGAATCGGACGTTCAGATCTATTCGATTGGGATCTTTGATCAGTATGCCCCTACGCGCGAAGAGCAACTTGGGCCCATTCTGCTGCACGACGTGAGCGAAGAAACGGGCGGCCAAATGTTTCGGGTGGATGATATTGCCGATATGGGAGACATCGCTACTAAGATCAGCGCCGAGCTAAGGAATCAATACGTCCTTGGATATAAGCCAGGCGATGGGAAGCGCGACGGGAAGTGGCGTAAATTGAAGGTAAAGCTGGTGCCGCCGCCTGGATTGCCCCAGCTGGCAGTCCATTCCCGAACCGGATACTATGCCCCTTTGCAATAATCGCGGTTTTCTCATTGTTCTCTTGCTGGCAACGTGCTTGCTCAGCTCTGCCCAACGGAGCGGAGCCCAGGCAACGCAAACGGCTGGGCAGCCTCAATCAGCGTCCGGTCCTGAGACACAGCACCCGCTTAGCTCCGATCACGATCCCGTGCTTTCTCCCGATCCGGAAGAAAGCACCCCAAAGCCGCCCGAGAAACCGGGTGCCCAACCGGGCACGATAACGCGTGGCGGGCATGGCCAATACACGTTACAGAGAAACGTCGACGAGGTGGTCCTGAATGCGACGGTGATCGACGACAAACAGCATCTAGTCCCGACGCTCGCCAAGACGGACTTCAGGGTCTTCGAAGATGGAGTCGAGCAGACCATCAACTCCTTCCAGCATCAGGACATCCCAATATCGTTGGGAATCATTGTGGATAACTCCGGTTCTATGCGCACAAAGCGCGAGGCGGTCAACAAGTCGGCTGTCGATTTAGTGCACTCTTCAAACCCGGAAGACGAGAGCTTCGTGGTCAATTTTTCCGACGAAGCGTATATCGATCAGGACTTCACCGCGAGCATTCCAAAACTGCGCGAAGGGCTTTCCCATATCGATTCCAAAGGGGGAACCGCACTTTACGATGCGGTGGTTGCCTCGGCGGACTATCTGACGAAAAACGCCAAGCGCACGAAGCAAGTTCTTCTGGTGATCACGGATGGAGAAGACAACGCCTCGAGCACGACCCTTGAAGAAACCGTGCACCGAATTCAGGATCTCCAGGGTCCGGTCGTCTACTGCATCGGCCTGCTCTATGCAGATGAAGGGGGCGGCCGTGAAGTCCATCGCGCGCGCCGCGCGCTCGAAATGCTCGCGAATGAGACCGGCGGAATCGCCTTCTTTCCCAAGAACCTCGGCCAGGTGGATGACATTGCAGCCGAAGTGGCCCGCGACATCCGTGAGCAGTACACCATCGGATACCACTCGACGAAGGCGGCCAGCCTGGGAGGCTTCCGCAGTGTTCGCATGGAGGCAAAAGCCAAAGGCTACGGCAAGTTGATAGTGCGGACACGGACCGGCTATTACCCGAATAGCAAGTCTGTTGCTTCCGGCCAGAGTCAGTCTTCAAACTCGTCTAAGTGAGTTTGTGCTGTGATGGTCGAGGTTGGGTTGCCCGGGCTGTTACACTTTCCAGTTGGCCTATGAGTGTTTTTACGACTGAGATTCCCACCGGCGTGCTGCGTGTGGCCGAGGACATTACGGAACTCATGGGTTCAACCCCCATGCTGCATCTCCACCGCATCTCTCCACCGGGCGCGGCGGATATCTACGCGAAGCTGGAGTTCTTGAACCCTGGGGGCAGCGTCAAAGATCGTGCGGCGCTTGGCATGATCTTAGAAGCCGAACGTTGCGGCCGCATCAAGCCCGGTTCGACGGTCGTCGAAGCAACTGCCGGGAATACCGGCGTTGGCCTCGCGCTGGTTGGCGTGAATCGTGGGTACAAGGTGCTGCTCTTCGTTCCTGAGGGGTTCGCAGAGGAGAAATGCGTTCTGATGCGGGGCTTCGGTGCGACTGTGGTGCGTACCCCCGAAGAGGAAGGCATGTCCGGCGCTATTCGCCGCTGCCTCGCCGCTGCGGCCGAGATTCCCGACGCCTTTCCTGCGCTGCAGTTCGACAACGAAGCCAACCCTGACTTCCACTACCACACAACAGCTCGCGAGATTTGGGAGCAGATGGCGGAGGATCTGGACGCGTTTGTTGTCGGTGTCGGCACAGGCGGTACGTTTACGGGCGTGGCTCGTTTTCTCAAAGAGCAGAATCCGAATATCCTCACGGTTGCCGTGGAGACGCAAGGCTCAGTCCTCCAGGGTGGAGAACCCGGGCATCACAGGGTAGAGGGTATTGGTGTCTCTTTCATTCCCAAAACGTTCAGCCGTGAGCACTGCGATGAAATCGTCCGGGTCATGGACCCCGAGGCATTTGCGATGGTCCGGCGATTGGCGGCCGAAGAAGGAGTCCTAGCAGGTTCGAGTGCCGGCGCCGCCGTACACGCCGCAGTCCAGATTGCGAAGCGGTTAGGAAAAGGAAAGCGGGTTGCCACGATCGTCCCCGATTCGGCAGAGCGCTACCTCTCGAAACATATCTTCGAGGTCGATCAATGACCGCTGCGCCTTTGCGCCGTGCTCTTATATTCTCTCTGCTGATTTTGCCTTTTGCGCATCTCGCGCACTCGGACGCAAAGGCCGGTTCGGCTTCGCTGAATACTTCGGATCCTGGGCAGGGAATCACCGCGACGAATGACGCAGTCGCCGGTGAAGCAGCCAACGCTCTGAGCCAGAGCGGGACCTCCACCGCCTCCACCGAGGCGAGTGACGACCAGATTAACAAGATCAGTGCAAAGAGGCTTTCCGGTGCGGTGCACATGGCCGCACAAAAGGAAACAGCGTTGTCTACCGTGCTCATCGAGGAATGCGACGCCAGCTGGAGCCGTGTTCTTGGTTCGACGAGAACTGACTACCAAGGAAACTTCAAGCTAAAGCCTGCGAAACGGGGCAAGACCTACTATCTCCGTGTCTCCGCCAAGGGATTTTACACGCGCCATTACGAAGTCACGCTCTCTCCGAATAGTCCGGACGAACTCAAGCTCGAATTGCAACTGGCCTCGCGTTCGCAGAGTGGCGGCGGCAGGATCCGCCAAAGCAGACTCTCTCTCAGCTAAAGCCTGTTAACACTATTAGGGTGAATTGCGAAGCGAGCCTGGGAAGGGCGAGCGGAGCGAGAGGGCGAGAGCGGCAGTGCCGCGCAGCCCTGGAATAAAGGAGCAGCGAAGGAACACCCATGAGCTTGAAGCAGCGTGGTTTTTCCACTCGTGCGATTCACGATGGGCAATCGCCCGATCCGGCAACAGGCGCGGTGAATGTACCGATCTATGCCAGCTCCACTTATGTTCAGGAGGAGATTGGAAAGCATAAAGGTTATGAATATTCGAGAGTGTCGAACCCCACGCGAACAGCACTCGAACAGAATCTAGCGTCGCTTGAAGGCGGTACTTCGGCACAGGTGTTCGGGAGCGGTATGGCAGCCATTGCGGCACTCGTAGCCATGCTGAAGACGGGTGATCACGTAATCTGCGGTTCAAATGTGTACGGCGGTACGCCGCGGCTTTTCGATCAGATTATCGCCAACTACGGCATCGCGTTTAGCTATGTCGATACAACCGATCCGGAGAATGTGCGGCGCGCTCTCCAGCCCAATACAAAGCTGGTCCATATCGAGACGCCGACCAATCCTCTTATGCAGCTTACCGATATCCGTGCTGTCGCCGACATCTGCCATGAGCGCCGGGTTGATCTGAGCGTGGACAACACCTTCATGTCGCCGTATCTGCAGCGACCGATCGAGTTTGGTGCTGATATCGTCATGCACTCGACTACAAAGTTCTTAAATGGCCATAGCGATGGGCTGGGCGGCGTTCTGATTTCGACCAGGCCGGACCATCAGGAGACTTTTGCCTTCGTGCAGAAATGTACCGGCGGCATCCTTTCGCCATTCGAATGCTTTCTCGTTCTCCGTGGGGTCAAGACTCTCGCAGTTCGCATGAAGCAGCACGAGGAGAACGGCCGAGCCGTGGCGGCTTATCTTGCTCAGCATCCCAAGGTGGAGAGGGTTTTCTATCCGGGCCTGTCCGATCATCCGCAGTACGAACTGGCGAAGCGGCAGATGTCCGGGTTCGGGGCGCTGATGAGTTTCGAAGCAGGATCGCTCGAGAGAGCCAATCGCATATTGAAACGTGTACGCGTCTGCACACTCGGCGAATCTCTCGGCGGCGTTGAGACGTTAATCTCGCACCCGGCGACCATGACTCATGCTGCTTTGGGCGCGGAGGGGCGTGCAAAAATCGGCATCACCGACGGCTTGGTTCGCATTTCTGTTGGCATCGAAGATGTTGATGATTTGCT
>DASYBJ010000093.1:0-6349 GCA_036500845.1 Acidobacteriaceae bacterium | reverse complement strand
GAATACTTCGTCCAGCGCTTTGGCCGAAAGTTGGGCAAGAACTTCTCCAGGATCGACAAGCGAACCGTTGAATTATTTAGATCGTATGATTGGCCAGGTAATGTACGCGAGTTGCAGAACGTCGTCGAGAGGTCGGTTATCGTAAGTCCCGATGACGTATTTTGTGTGGATGAAACCTGGCTATCAACAGACGCCGTGAAAACGCGGCCTGACCAACACATACCTGAGTCCACGAACGACGACTTGGGTCGCGAGCGTCAGATTATCGAGACGGCACTCGCAGAAAGTGGAGGCCGAGTTTACGGTACCAACGGAGCTGCAGCAAAGCTTCGAATTCCACCGTCAACTCTTGCTTCCAAAATCAAGAAATTGAAAATCCGTAAGAACCACTTCAAGCTCTGCTAAATCCGTCTACCCGTGGACGGCCCCACGATTTCAGCGAATTCCACGAAAACCTAGATAGCGATCAGCCAATCTCCGACGCCTTTTCAAGCAGTTGCGGATGGCATTCGGCTTGCATTGGTAATCGCGCATCCGGGCCGTAACTTGCGCTCAGCTGGAGGATGCCAAGACCTTCAAGATTGAACGGCTCGTGGGCAAGGAAAATCACCCTATAGCCGGCCCCTGCCGCTCGATATCCAGCGGAAGGTCATCGGCTGCTCGAAGATCGCGAAGTCCAGGGAACGATCATTCTGGACACAACACAATCCTAGGCTGGCTCCGTCTACTGGGTCCAACCTGAGCGATGAAAGGCAAAGATCGATGCGTCAGTTCTTCACGATGTTTTTCGTGCTTCTCTTCCCGGCGCTCAATCCAATGGCAAATGCGCAAGATATGAAAAAGAACGACTCGAATCCATCCGCAGCTGGTCTGCTCGATGCGAGTCTCAAGGAGATATCCGGGAACGCAACTTTTGCGAACTACCGGTTCCGGGATGGAAAGTCCCTGCCAGATCTGCGCTTGCATTACCTCACGCTAGGGAATCCACATCGGAACGCACAAGGCGAAATCGATAATGCTGTTTTGGTCCTGCACTGGACCGGAGCTTCTGGAAAAGATCTGCTTGCGCCATCGTTTGTGTCGTCGCTTTATGCCAAGGGTCGTCCGCTCGATGCACGCCGCTACTACCTCATCCTTCCCGACAACGTGGGCCATGGGCAATCGAGCAAACCAAGCGACGGAGAAAAAGCGACATTTCCAAACTACGGTTATAACGATCTCGTCGATCTGCAGCATAAGCTGATTACGGAAACACTTGGCATCAAGCACCTCCACGCTATCGTTGGTCTATCGATGGGTGGCATGAATGCATGGCAATGGGCCGAAGCGTATCCAACAATGATGGATGGCGTGATGCCCATCGTGTCGTTACCGACGAGGGTCTCCGGGCGTAACCTTCTGTGGCGGCGTATGGTGATCGGTGACATCCGATCGGACCCGGCTTGGAATGGCGGCAATTACTCCAAGCCGCCTACCGGTTTGCTTCGCGGATATTCTCTGCTGCGTATGATGATCGATGGAGTGCCGCATCTTCAAGCAACAATTCCCGACGGCCGCGCGGCAGATCGATTCATCGAGGACGCCAGCCAACAGGGTGCAAAGATCGATGCGAACGACATTCTGTACTCCCTTGCGTCCTCTTCCGACTACGATCCCGAACCAGGCCTCAGTTCGATAAGCACAAGGGTGTTCGCTCTCAATTTCACGGACGATGAGTTCAATCCAGACGAGCTTCACATCCTCGAAAACCTGGTGCCCAAACTCTCTCGTGGCCGGTTCATCGTTCAGCAAGGAACCGAGTCCAGTTACGGGCATCTCACGATGGCGCACCCGGAACTATGGGCACAACACGTTGGAGAGTTCATGCAGTGGCTTGGGGACTAGCTGTCGTCAACAGCAAGCAACCGAAAGGGCTCCTGGAAAGTTCTCAATTTACCTCCAATACCTTCCAACTCGAACAAGGTGATGTGTTGGTCATGTATACGGATGGAATCACGGAGTGTGAAAATCCTTGCGGTGAATTGTGGGGGAGGAGCGACTCGAAACAATGCTGCGAGCTTGCCGTGACTGCACGGCGGCGCAAATCGTCGGACACACCCTGGATGAGGTCTTGGCTTTTGCCGAGGACCGTTCCCAAAGGGACGACATGACCCTGGTAGTTGTTGGTGTGAAAGATGAGGCGGGAATTTGATCGCGCTGGTTGAGGAGAATTCCGATCGAGGCGGCGAATGTCTCGCAGCAATGTGAACCGAAGAAGGTCCCGAGCTCGGGAATTGCGAAATGGGCGAGCTCCCACATTCGCGAACCACTGAGCAGCCAACGAACTCGAGATCGTTCGAAATGCATGTCAAATGTGGCCGGAGAAGACGAATTCCGTTACGCACGCTTCACAAAATTGATGCGAACTTCGGGTACACGTTCGGGTACAGACACCAGTTTGGCTTCTTTACGCTCAATTTTGCTAAATTACTCCGCAGCATTCGTTCGGCCTATGGGGTTTCCCCGCTCAAGTTCCGTAAGACACGCCGCACGTCAAATCTATAGATCTATCCAGCGTCCGCGGAGAGCGGTTCACAAAAGCCTCGAAGCACCGTTGCGCAGATCTTCAAAAGATACTTCGCCCCCGGACAAATAAACATGCGTCATCGCGGGTAGGCTTGTGAGAAAGCTGACCGGATGATCGGTGAAAGTCTGCTTTTGGGAGAGTGTTACGAGAAGCCTAGATCGCCGAGACCTAAATCCGATGCCGCGAACTCGTAGCGACTCCGTTATCAGCGGCGATCGCATCCTGACCGCAGGCAGTATAGCTGATTCAACTTCGACAAATTAACCGCAAGGAGCAGAACGTGCATTCGACGAATGTAGCGTTAATCAACCGCATGTACGAGGCATTTGAATCTGGTACCAATCGGTCCCATCTGCATCCAACCTTAAAGAAGAGCGAGAACGGATGAGGTTTGGAAACCTGCATCGCGCGATCACTGTAATGTTTTGTTGACCTATCGCGCCATCGGCGTGCTTTGTGCAGGCCGATGGCGCCTAGTTTGGCCGATGGCGCTCTGGGCGCTCCGGCAATCTGAAATCATTGAAGTGGAGATTACGAATGAAGGATGCACCGCTGGCCCCGCGCTCGGACGCGTGGAGCTTTATGGTCAACCGCGAGCGTTTTGAGGATTGCCATGTCGAGCGATCGGCAGCGCCCCGGGGCGAAGATGTCCCGAAGGGGAGCGCGCTGATCGAGGTTGATCGCTTCTCCTTAACCGCGAACAACATCCTCTACGCTGTGTTGGGCTATGAATATCACTATTGGGACCTGTTCCCCGCAAAAGAGGGGTACGGGATCGTGCCGGTCTGGGGGTTTGGGGACGTGATCGCATCTCGGCATCCCGAGATCGCGACGGGCGAGCGCCTCTACGGCTTTTTCCCCATGGCCACGCACCTGCTGGTTCAGGTCGCGGAGGTCACCGCGCGCAGCTTTCGCGACGCCGCCCCTCATCGGCAAGGGGCCGCGGCCCCATACAGCAACTATTCCAGGGTGAGCGAGAACGACACGTTTGCCGGGCGCCAGGGCGACTACCAGGCCCTGCTTCGCCCCCTGTTCCTGACCTCATTCATGGCGGAAACCTACTTCGCAGATAATGAATTCTTCGGAGCCACAACAGTCATCGTGTCCAGCGCATCCAGCAAGACGTCGATTGCACTGGCCTGGCTGCTGCACACCCGACATCCGGCCCTTCGCGTGGTCGCTCTAACCTCCCAGAAAAACGCCGAATTCGTCAGGGCGTTGGGCTACTACGATGCAACAGTCACCTACGATGATCTCGCCTCGCTCGACACGGGCGAGCCAATTTTGTTCTTCGATGTCGCTGGAAACTGGGATGCGCGCGCCGCGTTGCACCGGCACTTCGGCGATAACGTGAAGCACAGTGCTCGAGTGGGTATGGCCCACTGGGACGCAGCCCCCAATACTGAGGACTTGCCGGGCGCCCAGCCGGCGCTGTTCTTTACTCCGGTCTACATGACACATTACAACAAGGCATGGGGACCCGCGGTCTTCGCTGAGCGATTCGACGTCGCGTGGGGCGGATTCACACAGGCTCTGGAAAGCTGGCTGCACCTCATCGAAGGCCACGGGCCTGACGCCGTCGTGGAGGCCTTCCGAGAGACCCTGAAGGGTGGTGGGCGTCCAGAAGAGGGCCAGATTCTCTCAACGCGCCCGGCCGCAATCTGACCTTGTCGGCAGCCAGCCGAGACACGCGTACAGTCAAACGTTCTATCGCAATAATATGGCTCTGAGAGAGTTTCTTTGTTGCTCAGTACCACCTTTTGGTGAGTAGAACCGCGGACAAAGTTATGAGTGTCTTTAGCTTCGGGGCAACTTGACACGAGCAACAAGAGTAGGTATCACGAGGGGGAACAGTGGGAACACACTGTCAGGAAACAATGATTGTTCGCCAAAGCAATGTCCGGATGGACATTCTCAGGCGATGCAGACGCTGCGAATTAGTTCAGTTTTCTCGTGTTGCCATGGAGTCAACTCTTCTGACCCACAGTCATGAACGGATGCCTCCAGGTCACTTCTTTGGTCTCGGTTCAGGTGATTGTTTCCCAGGTTCACGGGCAACTTCACTTTTTCGCCCGATCCATGGTTTTGTTCGCATGCCGCTGGAGAAAGTCCACTTGAAGAGCTAGCACGTGATCATGGGCGATACCGCCGGCGAAGCCATCGGAGTGGCCACCCGGTACGAAATGCAGCTCACTTTCGGGAGCCGATGCCGCAACCTGCTTGATCGCCTCGGCTGGAACCGTAAGATCTTGCTCGCCGATAATCAGTAGAATCGGACAGCGAATCGTAGCTGCTTTTTTCACGGGACGGGCTCCCAGATAGGTCAATAATGAGCGTGCAGCGACGCGATTCCCCCACACCGTCCCATCCTTTGGCTCTACCAGTTTCTTGCTATAGTAAGCGTCATCGCTGGCCAACATTCCCCATTCGCCAGGGGGTACCGACAGCGGCACATAAATGGGGAATGCACCGAAGAGAGATCGCACCTTGTCCCACAGTGCCAACCCGGAAAGCCGCATCGCATGCGACACCGGGACAGTTCCTGCGCCTGCGACGGAATCGACCAATGGGCACTGGGCAATCGCCCCAGAGAGCCGTGCATCCGATGCCGCAATCTCGACAACGTGCATCCCTGCGAACGACACGCCCCACAGAAAAATCCGCTCGGAGTCGATGCGCGGGTTCGCAGCCGCCCAGTCGATCGCAGTTCTGCAATCTTCTCGCTGCTTTAAATAGAAGAGTATGTCGCGCGGCTCGCCACTCGAACCACCCCAATGGCGATAATCTATGGCGATTGCAACAAAACCGGCCTGGCAGAACCGCTCGGCAAAGGGCGCGAGTCCACAAGCTTTAATCGCCCCCATCCCATGGGCCAGCACCACGGCAGGATGCGGACCTTCTCCGCTCGGCATGTAAACCCACGCTTCGATTGCTCCACCGTCAGCCGTGGGGATACTAACCACGTTTCGCTGGTTTGCGACGTTTACCATGTCAGTGATCATGGAAGAAAAACACGCCTTAAGCTCTAGTTATTCCTGACTAGGAGGAGATACCCGGCATAAAACCGTTAACACAGCGGCGCTGATCCAAGAGGCGCGCCACCGCCGCCAGAAGGTGGATCAGCGCGAGAGCGGTTCACAAAAGCATCGAAGCTCCGTTGCACAGATCTTCAAAAAATACTTCGCCCCTAGACAAATAAACATGCTCCATCGCAGATAGGCTTTGATAAAGCCGACCGGATGATCGGTAAAAGTTGCTTTAGGGAGAGACGTCTAGATTGCCGAAACCCAAATTCGATGTCGCTAACTCTTAGCGATTCAGTTATCAGTGGCGATCACATCTCGACCGGGGACACTATAACTGACCCACCCTCGACAATTTTTACTGTAAGGAGCAGAACATGCATTTGACGAACGTAGCGATAATCGACCGCATCTATGAAGCATTTGAAAACAGAGATATCTCAACATTCTTCAGTCTTCTATCTCCTGAAATTCATGTCACGCAGTGTCCTGAGGTCCCATGGGGCGGAGTCTTCCAAGGATTTGAGGAAGCGAAAATCTTCTTCGGAAAAGTCAACACGTACCTCGATGACCACGTTTCTGTTGAACGGATAGTCGATGGTGGCGACCGTATAGCAGTGATCGGCCGAGGTCACGGCACGATTCGAGATACCGGTGGCCCCTTCGATGTCCCGATCATGCACCTCTGGGCGTTCAAAGACCAGCTAGCTGTGCGCCTTGAGATTGTCCTCGATGTTCCAACAATACAGGCTGCGCTCCA
>DASYBJ010000092.1:0-4561 GCA_036500845.1 Acidobacteriaceae bacterium | reverse complement strand
GCACGACCATCGTCAACCTCGACGGCATGCCGGTGCAGCGCATTGCTCCTGCAGAGAACAGCCGTTTCTTCCTGCGGGAAGTAGATCTCCGTGAGCATCCGAATCATCAGAGAGAATACGAGCGCCTGTGCGCAGAAGAAGCCAATCAGGCGTTTGATCTTGAACATGGGCCGCTCGTCCGCGGACGCCTCATTCGTTTAGCCGAACAGCGACATATATTGTTAATTACCATGCACCACATCGTCTCCGATGGCTGGTCCATGGGGGTCTGGGCCGAAGAACTTAGCGCTCTCTACAGCGCATATAAGGCTAATCGCTCGGATCCACTCCCGCCGCTGCGAGTGCAATACGCCGACTATGCCGTGTGGCAACGGCAGTGGATTGAGGGAGAGGTACTGCAACGGCAGGCCGCATTCTGGAAGAACGCCCTAGTCGGATCTCCGTCTCTGCTCGAGCTACCCTCAGATCGCCCGCGTCCGGCAGAACAGAACTATGCGGGAGCTTCCGTTCCTCTGGAACTGGATGCGCACTTGACTGGCGAACTTCGAGCCTTGAGTCGTCGGCATAACACCACTCTCTATATGACCCTGCTTGGAGGCTGGGCCATTCTTCTGGCGCGCCTGTCGGGGCAGCAGGATTTGGTTATCGGTACACCCACCGCGAATAGAGGGCATCATGAGATTGAAGGGTTGATCGGCTTCTTTGTCAACACTCTGGCGCTGCGGCTGGATCTTTCTGCGTCCCTGACCGTCGGTCAACTATTAGAAATGATAAAGTCACGGGTACTTGCGGCTCAGCAGCATCAGGAGATCCCGTTCGAACAGGTTGTTGAAGTTGTACGTCCCGTGCGCAGCCTAGCTCATACCCCGCTGTTTCAGGTTGCGTTTGCGTGGCAGAACGCGCCTAGGGGCTCCTTAGCTTTTCCTGGACTTAGAGTGCAGTCATTGGAGGCGACTGCTTATCAGGTAGCTCAGTTTGATATGACACTTTCCCTGCGGGAGCAGGAAGAGACCATCTCAGGCGGCATCGAATATGCGATTGCGCTATTTGAGAGAGCAACCATCGAACGTTATCTCGGATACTTCCGCAAAGTGCTCGAAGGTATGATTGCGGATCCAACTCTGTCAATCGATCGCCTGCCGATACTTCCCGATGACGAACGCGAGCAGGTGCTGTACGGGTGGAACGATACAGGAGTACCGATTCCGGAGAGCACGGTAGTGGATCTGTTCGAACAGCAGGTGGAAAAGAGCCCTGCGGCGGTGGCGGTTGTATATGAAGAGAAATCACTGACCTATGCAGAGTTGAACCGGCGAGCCAATCAGCTGGCGCATTATCTGCGGAAGCGGGGAGTGGGCCCGGATGCGCGGGTGGCGATCTGCGTGGAGCGCAGCCCGGAGATGGTGGTGGGACTGCTGGCGATCCTGAAGGCGGGAGGCGCGTATGTGCCGCTGGACCCGGACTATCCGGTCGAGCGGCTCCGCTTCATGCTCGAGGATAGTGAGCCGGTGGCCCTGCTCACCCAGACGCATCTGCTGGGGTTGTTCGGAGAAGCGCAGAGCGGCCCGGATGTGCCCGTACTCGATATCACCGATGCCTCCGGCTGGAGGAGCCAGCCGGAAGAAAATCCGGCCGCGGCGGCGGTGGGGCTGCAGTCTTCGCACCTTGCCTACGTGATCTACACCTCAGGTTCCACCGGCACCCCAAAAGGCGTTCTCGTCGAACATCGTGGGCTCACCAATCTAATGCAGTGGTATTTAGGAGATGTTGAGCTAACACCGGAAGATCGAGTGATGATAGTCACGTCCTATAGCTTTGATCTTACCCAGAAAAATATTTTGTCACCACTACTTCTGGGAGGATCTTTGTATTTGGCAAGTGAATCATTCTCGCCTCAGAAGATCTTGCAGCAAGTAGCGGTAAAGTACATTACTCACCTGAATCTTTCTCCGAGCGCATTCAACGCAATAATCGAAGCGGATGTTCATGCAGGCGCTTCGTTAAGTAGCTTACGTCGAGTAGTACTGGGAGGCGAACCCATTAGAGCAGCCGTGCTGCTGATGCTTTCGGAGCCGAGACCTGAAATTATTAATAGCTATGGTCCCACTGAGTGCAGTGACGTGGTCGCGTGGTATCGCCTGTCTTCGGACTCGCAAGTAAACGAGACATATTCCATCCCGATTGGTCGCCCGATTGCGAACACGCGGGTCTACATATTGGATGGGCATGGGGAGCCAGTTCCTGTGGGTGTAGCCGGTGAGCTGTATATCGGCGGAGCCGGAGTAGCGCGGGGGTATCTGAATCGCGCGGAGTTGACGGCGGAGCGATTTATCGCGAGTCCGTTTGTAGAAGGAGAGCGGCTCTACAAGACCGGGGACGTGGGTCGTTATCTGGCCGATGGGAACATCGAGTTTCTGGGGCGGAACGACGATCAGGTGAAGATCCGTGGTTTTCGGATCGAGCTTGGGGAGATCGAGGCGCGGCTGTCGAGCCATGCGGGGGTGGCTGAGGCGACGGTGGTGGCGCGCGAGGATGGGGAGGGCGGCAAGCGCCTGGTGGCGTACTACACCGAAGCCGGGAGTGGGGAAGGAGTCAGCGTCTCAAAGTTGCGTACGTACCTATCTGAAAGCCTTCCCGAGTACATGGTGCCGTCGGCGTATGTGCAGATGACTGCATTTCCATTGACCCCGAACGGGAAGCTGGACCGGCGGGCGCTGCCTGCGCCGGAGTGGACGAGCCAGGACTATGAAGCGCCAGAGGGAGAACTAGAACAGGCTGCAGCTGCGGCCTATGCGGAGGTGCTGGGAATGGACCTGTGGCGGATCGGCCGCAATGACAATTTCTTTGAACTGGGCGGAAATTCGCTATCTGCTATGCGGCTTATGAACCGTTTGCAGGAAAGGCTGGGGATCGAGTTAGCCCTTCGGAACCTGTTCGAGCAGCCGACCGTGGCGGGTGCCGCCCAAGTTGCGCAGAGACAAAAAGGACCTTCTTCGCCGGACGTTCAGACGATGCCCAGTAGGTTGGGACTTGTCAACGAGATTGATTCTTTATCAGACGAGGAAGTAGAGACCATGCTGGCGAATCTGCAGAGGGACACAGCACGATGAGTAGTACTGAAATTATTCACCCGATATCAGCGAAGCGAGCAGAACTTTTCAGGCTACTCCTAAAAGCAAGAGGTGGTGCGGACGCAAACATGCCTTTGCTGCCTCAGTCGCGTACAGAGCGGGTTTCGCTTTCGTACGCACAGGAGCGTCTTTGGATATTGGAGCAGTTGGGAATACCTAAGGGAGCGTACACGATTTCGACAATGCTCAGGCTGCGCGGGAAGCTAGACCTGGATGCATTAAAGATGACGTTAGAGACGCTTATAACTCGTCATGAGAGCTTGCGGACGCGCTTTTTGAGTGAGGATGGCGTGCCGTATCAGGTGATCGATGCGGCGGGTGCGGTCTCTCTAGTGATGGAGGATCTGCGTTGGCTTGAGACGAGAGAGGGAGAGCGGCGTGTGCAGGAGGCTGCCCGGGAGGAGGCATCGCGCGGTTTCAATCTGGAAACGGGTCCTCTATTTCAAGTGCGTCTGCTGAGTCTGGGCGAGGACGAGAACGCGATGCTACTTTCGATGCACCACATCATCTCCGACGGGTGGTCGATGGGGATCATGGTGCGTGAGTTCAGCTCGCTCTACGGAGGGTATGTCTCTGGAACTGCCGCGGAGCTTCCTCCACTGCCTGTGCAATACGCGGATTATGCGTTGTGGCAGCGCGGCTGGCTGCACGGAGAGGTGCTGGAACGACAAAGGACATATTGGCTTGAGCAGTTATCGGGAGCCCCGGCGGTGCTGGAACTGCCGACGGATTATCTTCGTCCGGAGCGGCAGAGCTTTCGTGGTGCGACAGTAGCGATGAAAGTGGAGCGCAAGTTGACGGACGAGCTGAACGCGCTCGCGCAGAGAGAGGGTGCGACGCTGTTCATGGCGTTGCTGGCGGCCTTCCAGTTGCTGCTGAGCCGGTGGAGCGGCCAAACGGATGTGGTGGTGGGAACTCCGATCGCAAGCAGGACGGAGTCCGCGGCAGAGGGTGTGATCGGGTTTTTCGTGAACACACTGGCGCTGCGGGCAAACGTGGATGGGAGCCAGAGCTTTCGGGAACTGCTTGGGCAGGTGCGGGAGCGAACGTTGGGTGCATATGCGCACCAGGACCTTCCGTTCGAGCAGGTCGTGGCGCTGCTTGCGCACGAGCGCGACCCGAGCCGCCAGCCCGTCTTCCAGACCATGTTGGCGCTACAGAACACCCCAAGCCAGACGCTCAAGGTAGCGGAGCTAGAAATAGAACCATTCGACGCCGAAACAACGATGGCGAAGTTCGACGTGACGCTTTCGTTGTACCCAGAAGGTGAAGGACTGAATGGATGTCTGGAATACGCGGCAGACCTGTTTGCAGAGTCGACGGTAGAACGAATGCGCGCGGCTTTTTTGAGGATTCTCGATACGGTTGTTGCCGAACCGGAAAAGCAGCTCGGTTCAATCGACCTGCTCTCGAGCGCGGAGCGGGATCAG
>DASYBJ010000091.1:0-3236 GCA_036500845.1 Acidobacteriaceae bacterium | reverse complement strand
CTTTCGAATATTGCAAACCAAGATGATGAAGCTCGGAGGATTCTAATGAGTGCCAAGGCATCGTTGCAGGAACAGATTAGTGGCAGGATTAGAGATGCATGCAGGATTTGAAGAAGAATCACGGATCACGCGTGCGAGTAGATTCTTCGTCTGGAACACGGGTGTTGAGTATCCATCAGCTCCAGCGAATGGCAGTTGTTTCTGCTGCTGTGCGCTATGAGGCGTGGATGGCCATCGCAAGATCAAATGTCAATCCGCAAATTATTTGCGGATCCGGTCTCGTTGTCACAAATTGAATGCGAACGGCAACACGCTATTTGCGAATGGATGGTGATCCATGGCTTTTCACGAAGTAGGCTCTGACCCCTGCAATCATTGAGCTGCGAGGCCGTTCGCGTTTGCCGAGAGGAGGGCTCATGCCGGTTGTCGGTTTTCCTTAATGAGTAGAAATAGGTAGCAAAAAATGCGATTTGGGTCCGCAATTGGTAGAACCCGACGGGCTTATTCCTTAATTAGTGGAATCTTCCTTAATTTATAGAATGGCCGGAGCCTGTGTAACGTTCGACCAGCGCTGCCGGGCAGATCAAGTCAGGCAAGCGTTGCTGCAACTACGGCGTGTTCTCAAAGAGTGGGCCTACGCCGGTTTTGTGATCGATTTTGTCGGAGGGATTTGGTCGCATCTGGCTGTTCAAGGCGTACCCGATGCTTTACCTCTTCTTCTCCCGCTTTCGATTCTCACAACTTCGTTTGGATGGAGGAACTCATCATGAAGCCAACGAAGAGTGGAAAGTTCTTGACGTAACATTTCCCGACGAGTTGCCCACCCACTGCCGCGACCAGCGCTTTTACTTCGGGCGGGATTTACCAGATCCCGCCGGATCGACTACGTCACGGACATCGCAGGAGGTGTCGCTGCACACTACTGCTACGACCTCAAATCGTTCGATGGACTAATGATTCCAACGAGGAGACGCGTGGTTCGACGCGATCCCAACGGCATCGTCCATCTATTTGGACCAACCTCCGTACTCCTCGAAATTACGCAAGCCCGTCTGCTGAGTAGATGAGGTTGTGCTCCGAGAACCGATACAGCCAGGCAAAGGAGTGAGAAATGAAAGCAGTTTTCTATCGCGGATTTGGTGATCGAAATGTCCTTGAATTCGGCGATCAGCCGGACCCTCAACCGAAGGAAGGTGAGCTGCTCATCGATGTGCATCGCACCAGCGTGAACTTCGTCGACATCCGCGAGCGCCAGGGCACGTACAACAAGCCAGAAACTCACGGCGGAAACGTCGCTCTCCCGCACATCTCCGGGCTCCAGGCCACAGGAGTTGTTACCGATGCAGGCTCCGGCACGGATCGCAATTGGATCGGCAAAAAAGTTCTCGCCTACACACCAGCTGGTGGCGGCTACGCACAACGGGTCGCCGCTCGCACCCAGTTCTGTATTCCCGTTCCGGACACCACCGACGAGAATTTGTTCGCCGCCCTACCCAATCAGGGCCTGACAGGCTATCTCATGCTCACCGCTTCGACGACCGTGAAGGCCGGCGAGTCACTCCTCATCCAGGGCGCATCCGGCGGCGTTGGCAGTCTGGCAATCCAGATCGCGAAGGCAATGGGTGCAGGAACTGTAATCGGTACCGCAAGCTCCAGCGAAAAACTTCAATTCATGAAGAGCCTCGGTGCCGATTACGGAGTCGATTACACCAAGGATGACTGGACCCAGCGCGTTCTCGAAGCCACGAACGGTAAGGGGGTCGACATTATCCTCGAATCAGTTGGCGGCGACATCTTTGAAAAGAATTTCGATTGTCTCGCGACGTTCGGCCGCTACGTCCTCTACGGCTCCACGCGTGGTCCCGGTCAACCTCTCCCTCCTCGCCGCTTGATGGGCAAAGCACAAACCCTCAGCGGCTTCTATCTGCCGGCGTTCTTACAGAAGCCCGACCTAATCCACGCGGGGCTTCAATATCTCGTCGACGAGACCGCTCAAGGCAAGCTCAAGCCCGTCATCGACCGCGTCCTCTCACTCAATGACGCGGTCGAAGCGCATCGGCTGCTTGAAGACCGCGAAGTACAGGGAACGATTCTGCTGGACACAACGGCCTCAGTATAAAGGAGCAGCCAAGAATGCCCGACCTGGAGCAACAGGTCCCGCTGCAACACGCTACAGCTCAGATCGCCAATGACCTGCGCCTCCACTACGTCACCGCCGGTCAAGGCGACCGCACGATCCTCTTGCTGCACGGCTTCCCGCAAACCTGGTGGGAGTGGCGTTCGGTTATCCCACATCTTGTCGCGGCCGGTTACCATGTTATCGCTCCCGACTACCGCGGCGCAGATAACTCGCAGCGTCCTGTCAATGGCTATGACAAACAGACCATGGCGCGTGACATGCACGAGCTGCTGCGTACACACCTCAAGTGCGAAGGCCAGGTCATTCTTGTCGGCCACGACATTGGCCTCATGGTCGCCTTCGCCTACGCGCAGCAGTACCGGGATGAGGTTTCGCATCTGGTAGTCATCGACGCGCCGCTGCCGGGCACTAAAGTTTTCGACGCCCTGCGATCCGATCCTCGGCTTTGGCACTTCGCCTTTCACGGTGCACGCGATATCGCCGAAATGCTCGTCGCCGGAAAAGAGGCGGCATACCTAAAGAGCTTCATGGATGCCCGCTCCTTCGATCCAGCCGCCCTCACCGACACCGATCGCAGCGTTTACACCACCGCCTATTCCACCGCCGGTGCGATGCGCGCAGGCTTTGAGCTTTATCGCGCCTTCGATGCTGACGCGCAACACAATCGCGACTCAATAACCCAACATGGCAAGCTCAAAATCCCGGTCCTTGCCGTCGGCGGAGAAATCAGCAACACCGGCCCATTCATGGAAGAGATGATGAACGAGGTCGCCGAAAACGTGACCGCCATTCGCATCCCCGCAACCGGGCACTGGATTGCCCGGGTCGCAGCAGGGAGAGAACTTGCTCTCATCATCTCAGAAGCCCTCTGTCCATCGTTATAGGTGAGTGTCATATTACTCACGATGGTTCGTGAAAACGGGATCTTCATGGATACTTCTGGAGCGGAGCCGGTGGCGGAGCAGAAACAACAGGTGTACGAGTTTCGTAACAGCGGCTGACGCCCGTTTCGGGTCGTCGCTTGTGGGAGAAACTGGCGTTGGCATGAAGACGCTGTCATGCTGTTAGGCGCAGCATTTGGCAAATAGGACCGTGG
>DASYBJ010000090.1:0-4190 GCA_036500845.1 Acidobacteriaceae bacterium | reverse complement strand
CACAGACTTCCAGCCGGGCGAACTGCGCGATTTGCTGAGCCAACACAATCTCACGTTCGTCGCTCTTTCGAGCGGCGAGGTGGACATCGATCCCTCACTCGAGAAAGAACAGATTGCCAAGCACGTTGCAAACGCGAAGTTTGTGAAAGACGTCGCTGGACTTTATCTGCAGGTTCTCGACAAACTGGTCAACCAGCGTCCCCGGATTGTGACTCCTGCTGAGTGCAAACGGCTCGCCCAATTGCTGAACGCGATTGGCGAACAGACGACGGATCTTGGTATCCCGCTCGGCTATCACAATCACATGAACACGCTCAGCGAACGCCCGGAAAACCTGGAGCGAATTCTCGATGCTTCCGATCCGCGGTACGTCCACCTGGAATTGGATATTGCGCACTATCTCGGAGGTGGAGGCGATCCAGCCAAGGCGATTTTGCAGTATCACGATCGCCTGCTGTTTCTTCATCTCAAGGACATGGTCGACGAGCCGATGGGCACCGAAAAGAACCAGAAATATCCGATCAAGTGGGTGGAGTTGGGCCAGGGCAGAGTCGATATTCCGGCAGTCTTTGCAGCTCTCCATAAAACAAACTTCCACGGCTGGGCAATCGTGGAACTGGATCGAGTACCCGACAGATCGAAGACGCCGAGGGAGTCGGCCATGATCAGCAAGACCTATCTCGCAGAGAAGATCGGCCTCACGGTATGACGCTGTGGCTACGGATGCGGCCCCGGCAGGCCATGAGCGAAGGGGACGGCGGTCCCCTTCGTCTTGTCCCGCTCTGCAGGCAGCTATGTCTTGTGATTGCGTGAGAGCGCGCGCTCCCGGGCTAAATGCAACGCGGCAAGTCAGAGCACTTTTATTTCGGAGCGTGCGGGGTAAATTTGCGGATGAGGAATTCCTGAAAGAGGTTCGCGATGCCCGAGGTGCCAATTCCGATAAGTGTGTTTTCGAAAGTCAAACCGACTCCATCACGGTCACTCGCCGGATAGTAGAGGTTGGAGATGCCACCAGCGGCGAGGCTTCCCAAAATTCCCGAGTAATTCGTCTGCCAGTGGCCATTGTCACTCTTGCAGATAACTGAATTTGCCAGCGCATACAGAATCCGCGATCGAGTACTGCCGCTTCCCTTGTAGAAATAGCGTGGATCTTGTTTGAGAAGTGAAGGTAGGATGGCGCTTCCTATCATTGTTTCAATGAACTGATCGGCATAGGAAGCACCATAGCGCTTCGCGTATCCCTGTGTGCCTTGTCCGTAGCCGCTGAACCCATCATTCGCCTGCTCTACTCCCGCCTCCATTCCGGTGACTAGAAGGCTTACCGGGTCCACACTGGTCTTCCAGGCGAGGTCGAACTTCTGCTTTGTGGTAAGAGAAAGTGAGTTGTGATCGTAGCTGACGTAGAAATTTGGAATAAAGCCAAGCACGCGTTGCTTCTCTTCGACTTTGAGCTGCTCCTCCGCTAGTTCCTCCTTCGTGATGTTGACCCGAACCTCGGAAGTGGCGCCAGCAACCGGTAACGAAATCTCAGGCATTTCCACGCCTTCACCAGAATGCAGCGTCCCGGGACTCGTTTGTGTCGCAAAGCCCTCCGCGGTGATCGTGACTTGAAACGGACCAGTAGCGACGTCCGTAAAGATAAAGTGTCCGTCCTGGTCGGAGACCACCTCCTGCTCGGTGTGCCCTTCGCGTGCAAGCTTCACGTGGGCGAAGGGAATGAAGTTCCCATTCTGGTCGACGACTGTCCCGCTGATGCGGCCCAAAGATTGCTGGTCGTGCTGGTCGGACGTGTCCTGCCAAAGCAAGGTTCCGGCTGTGGGTGCAGGGAACAGAGTCTTCGTCAAACTAACGTGGTCAGATTGCGCCAGACAAGGAAGGCAGCAGCACCAGGCATAAAGGGTGATCAGCCGCCGCCTGAGGCTGCCCGGTTTGTCGGCGACCCCACTCCGCCCAGCCGCACTTCGCTGTATCCAAATCCATGGCGGCCCAGCCGCGTCATCTTTACCGTTTGCTCCTCGGCGTCTTGATCGCTTTCGCACGGTTATAAGCATTTGACGACTGGCACGATCCTAGGTTTCAGAATCAGGACTTAAAGTTTCAGATCGGGATTAAAATAGGGAATTTGGGTCGGCTTAGAGCACCCCGAAAGACTTCATACGAGATTTCAAACAGCTTTTTAGCTCGGCCCTATTCGGCAGGGCAAGTTACTTATAACTTGACTTTACAGGCGGTTCGTGAAAGTACGATCTGAATGGGATGTCTCGGAAGCGTGCTTAGGAAGCAACGCGTGTAATCAGGAACAGACCTGGATTCGTTTCCCATTAGTGCTGGTGTAACAGTTTTGAGGTCCGAATCCTCCTTCGCAAAGAGAGTCATGTACTCGTCGTGGCCTCAGAGCAGCGGGTGTGCGATGGTAAATAATCAACGATGCAATCGCTTGATCGGCATCGTCGCTCCTGCAGCACATCGAGTTCCTCTCTCACTCACAAATGGTAACCTGACGCTGGGATCAATACTTCATGGGATTTCTGAGCCATCTTCTGTACCCATGGGGCTTGCTGCTCCAGGGGTTTGCGATCGTCCACTTCATCCGGCGACGGCCGGACACGTATTGGATCTTCATCATCTTGTTTCTCGGTCCGCTCGGCGCACTCGTATATATTTTCGCCGAGGCGCTTCCCGACATCGGACTGCTCCGCCAGTCTTTCAAGGTTTTTCCGCGTCGTAAGCGGATTAGTGAACTTGAAACTATGGTTCGAGACAATCCGTCGGCGGGAAATTACGAAGAACTCGGCGACCTTTATATGGACGACGGCAGGCTCCAGTCAGCACGAGCCTCGTTCGACAAAGCCATCGCCGCTCGCGCGGATACGCTCGATCCCTTTTACCGGCGCGGGGTTTGCGCCATCCAGTTAGGCGATGCAGCAGCTGCTTTACCCGACCTGGAACGAGTGGTCGGCAAAGACCAAGACTACGATTTTTATCGTGCGGCTGGATTGCTCGCCCACGCCTACGCGCAGACCGGACAAAAAGAAAAAGCTGAGGCACTCTTCAGGCACGCAACCATTACGTCGACGTTGTCGGAGACGTACTTGAATTTTGCGGCTATGCTGGCGTCCGATGGACGCAACGCCGAAGCCCGCGAATGGGCGCAGAAAGTGCTCGATAAGAAGCCGACGATGCCCACCTACCTGCGCCGCCGAGAACGGCCGTGGTTCCGTAGTGCACGCGAGATGCTGAAGCGACTGCCCGCGTGAGGATCTAGTACTTAACGAAAATCCGACTTTTCAGGGAGTACGGGATTACGTCCGGCTGCTAATGAGCGCACCCTCGTAGAGCCGGTGGAATATGAGCTCTCGGCAGGCCTGTACGGCCTAAGGAGAATGTGGGGGCAGCAGGGCTCTTGTCAACCAAGGCGCCTATTGCGGTAGTGGTGATCTCGTAGCCATATACCTTAGCGCGGATCGTAACGAGGAACATTCTGCATCAACCTCGATGCGTGCAGTCCAACATCTATCCATCTTCGATTTTTTGGTTTACCGCGATAATTGCTTCTGCCAGCTCGCACACTCGGGGAAGGATCCGCTCGACCTCTGCACACCGTCGCCGCACTTCCATCCGGGGGGTTAAAACATTCCTACCGCAAACTGATATCGGAAAACCCAAAAGGGTTACTTCATGCCTAGCCTTAAGCGGTGGCAAAAAAACCCTCGATCTCGTGATGTGCCCCCTTCTGATATGCCGGACACTGTTTAAACAGGGGCACCTAGCGAGAGCGACACCTCCACATGAGGTTACGAAAGCAGGGAGGAAAGGCCGGCATCGTACCCTGTTGATCTGCAGTTAGTTTGCTCCGGCTGATGGTGGTCTATCGGCGTCTGGCATTTCGCATGGTTTCAAAACATCCTGAAGCGTCGCCGACAGAAGAAGTCCCCTGAATTCAGCTAGATCGCAGAGATCTCAACAACTGCGCCATTTTTGGCACTGCGAATGCACTGAGGCTAGTGAGGAGCTAGATCAGCTTTCAATGCTCGCAATGACGTACGTTCCAAACCGGCTTCTTGGGAGTCAAGTATGCGAACACCTGTCAATCCAGATTCTTTGATCGAGCAGCCCGAAGTGGTCTCGGCGCCATTGCCCGAGATAGATCCAGTGCAACACCATGTTGAGCATGACGTCGAGAAACGCTT
>DASYBJ010000089.1:0-10172 GCA_036500845.1 Acidobacteriaceae bacterium | reverse complement strand
AAATTGCCCAGCAGATCATGTGCCATGGCGTTCCTCGGATCGAGCGCCAGCGTCCGTCGCAGCACCTGTTCGGCATCCTGATTGCGGTCCTCGGTCAGCAGCGCCCGAGCCTTGCCAAGGCGGCCGAAGCTGGTCTTGCCTCCGGTCGCCGCCGCGCGGCGGAAACAGCCGATCGCCTCGTCGCGATGGCCCAGCGTGTAGACCAGGGCGCCCGCGCGGAACCAAGCCTCGGTCAGGGATGGGAGGAGCTCAGTGGCGCGGTCATAGGCAACGATTGCCTCGCCGATGTTGCCCAACTTCTCCAAGGCGACTCCCAGGCGGAAATATGCATCGGCGTAGCGCGGGTTGCTGGCGACGGCCCGCTGGAATGCCGCGATGGCATCCGGTACGCGGCCGACCTCGAGGCAGGCGAGGCCGAGATCGTGCTGGATGATGGGATTGGAGGGCTGCAGCAGCGCTGCTTCGCGCAACGGCGCGATCGCATCGGCTGGTCGCCCGGCCCTGAGCAACTTAGTGGCCAACGCAAGCAGAGGCGCCACCTGCTGCGGCGCGGCTGGGTTTGGAGACCGGGGCATGGCGCGATCCTAGCGTGGAAGCTGTAGCGTGGCGATCGGAATCGCCAGCGCAATTGTCACCCGTCCATCATCTGTCAACCAGGAGAATTTCGCGATAGGTCCTTCTGCACGTGATCGAACTGTCGGGCGTCAGCGGGTGCCATACCCCGCGATCAGGTCCACCAAAGATTCAAAGACTTATAGACTGCCTCCTTTCCAGCCTGGGTGGACGCCTGATGTCTAGGAGCAAACACTTCTCAGCTGTCGCTGACTATGGGGTTTCAGTGCGGGGACTCGCCGGTACCAACCAATTTTTCGCTGAGTGCTTTGCGCTTTATCGCTCGTCGACGCTACGTGAGCCATATTGGCTGGTGTTAAGCCGCTTATGAGTACTTATCAAGTTTTCAGGCAGAATATTCCCCTTCATGAGCCAAGGCGCGATTCCAGGTAGGCCGCTACCGCCCGCTTATATTCCTTCACCAGCGCCTGCCGTTCTTGCGGGTTAGCATCTGCATAGAGAGCATGCATGCTTTTCACGATCTGCAACGCAACATTAGCCATCCGGAACGCAGTTTCAGGGGAAAGTCCTCGCTTTCTGTTGCGGAATACCTTCGCAATCCCCTCGCGTAGTCGTTGTCTCGCCTGTGGGCTACGCTGATACTTTACGGGAGCATCTACGACCGCGTAATACGCAGGATGTTCATTGACGAAGCACGCCGTCAGCTCCACTATGTGATGGGCCATCTGTTCCACACTCATTGCCTTGGTCGCTTCCTCAACTTGTTCCCAGCGATGGACCATCTCCGCGGCGTACTGGTTACGAAGCGCCTGAACCAGCGCTTCTTTATTCGGAAAATATTGATATATCGTTCCGATCGAAGCGCCTGCGCGTTTAGCGACCTCAGTCATCGTTGCCGCTTCGTAACCAAGCTCAGCCAGCACCACGGCCGCCGTTTCTAATACCTGCACCACACGCCGCTCTCCACGCTCTAGTTGCGGCTCCCTGCGCAAAGTTGACGAATCTGAGGACATCCTCATATTCTAATTCTTGAACCGATATGAGGCTATCCTCATATTTCGATTCTGGAGATATCTATATTCATGACATCGCTTGATCTTTCTCCCGCGTCCACCGCTTTCATCCTGATCGACCTGCAGAACGGCATCGCAGGCCTGCCGCTCGCTCCGCATTCGTTTTCTACCGTCCTTGAAAACTCCAATAAGGTCGCAGCAGCACTCCGCGACAAAGGCGCAACCATCGTCTACGTCCGCGTTGCCGTCGCCGAGACTCTTCACCTGCCCGTCGACGCTCCCATCCGCGATCCACAAGCTCCTCCGCCTCCCCCTGACGCCTCCGAACTGATCGATACGCTTGACCGTAAGCCAACTGACCTCGTCATCACTAAGCGGCATTGGGGCGCATTTTACGGAACCGAGCTAGACCAGCAGCTTCGCCGCCGCGGCATCAAGACAATCGTGATCGGCGGCATCGCCACCAACTTCGGCGTCGAATCCACCGCCCGCGCCGCCCTCGATCGCGGCTATGAAATCGTCTTCGTCGAAGACGCCATGACCACCGTGAGTCCTGAAGCCCAACAGTTCGCCGTACGGGCCATCTTTCCGCGCATGGGCCGAGTTCGCAACACCGAGGCTGTGCTGGCGGCCTTACAGTTATGAGCGCGAGCCATCAACCCGGCGGCACACGCGCGGAGACGCCCGAACGGAAAAAAGAAAAGCTCGATCCACGTGTATGGAGAGTGGCCGGTGTCGCCGCCCTCGGCCCTCTCATCACCAACATCGACTCCACCGTCGTGAATGTCTCGCTCTCCGCCCTCGGCCAGGACCTGCATGCTCCGCTCACGACCCTGCAATGGGTCATCACCGGATACCTGCTCGCCCTCGCGCTCATGCTTCCCTTGAGCGGATGGCTCGTCGACCGCTGCGGAGCAAAGCGTGTCTATCTCGGCTGCTTCTCCGCATTCACCCTTGCCTCGCTGCTTTGCGGCATCTCCTCCTCCGCACAGCTGCTCATTGCTGCGCGCGTTTTGCAAGGCATGGCCGGAGGGCTACTTGCCCCCATGGCGCAAATGATGGTCGCACGCGAAGCTCCACACCACATCGCCCGCGTCATGTCGGTCATGGTTATCCCTGTCATCCTCGGCCCCATCTTCGGCCCATCACTCGCGGGCCTCATCCTGCAGCGCGCCTCATGGCACTGGATATTCTTCATCAATCTGCCGATCGGCCTGTTCGCAGTCCTCCTCGCCGCCTGGATTCTTCCTCCCGACACCACAGGCAAGCGCCGCCGCAGCTTTGATATCCTCGGCTTCCTTCTCATCTCGCCAGGCCTCGTACTTCTGCTCTACGGTTTGGAAGCCCTCAGCTCTGACCCTGCCGCACAATCGCGCAACATCCTTCTTCTCATCGCCTCGCTCACACTACTGGCCGCCTTCGGCCGCCACGCCATCCGCCGTGGGCCCGCAGCCCTCGTTGATCTCCAGCTCTTTCGCGACCCATCCTTCCGCGCCTCCGCTTCCACGCAGTTCCTCGTCAATGGCCTCTCCCTCGGAAGCCAGATGCTGATTCCCCTGTACCTTTTGACCGTCCTGCATCTCTCGCCCTCGCGCGTCGGGCTCCTGCTTGCCTCCGGCGGCATCGGAGCTCTTTGCGCCTATCCCTGGATGGGAACTATCACCGAGCGCTTCGGCTCCCGCCGCGTCAGCGCCAGCGGAGCTCTCATCGCGCTTCTCGCGTCTCTTGCTCTCGCCGTCGTCCCGCCCTCCTCTCTCGCGGAATGGCTTATCTGCTTCATCCTCTTCGTCCGCACCTTCGGCATGAGCTCCATCTCGATTCCTTCCATCAGCGCTGCCTACTTCTCCCTCCCCAAGGCTGCCGTCCCGGTCGCCACCACAGCCATGAACATCGTGCAGCGCATCGGCGGGCCCGTAGCCACAACCGTCATCGCGATTTTCCTGCACCGCGGAGTAGCCACGCACATCTCAACCGGCAACCTGCACGCAGCCGGACCGGAGGCCTCAACTTTCACCGCAACACTTTGGCTGCTCTTCGCCTGGAATACGCTCACATTCCTTGCAGCCTTGCGACTGCCAATGCGCGCCACCCCCAAAGCGCGCAACGAGACTCAGGCTTCAGAACTACTCGCTCAACCCGCCGTCGAGTAGCAACTCGTCGAGATGAATTCCAGGCTTCCCATCGATCTGCCCGGTTTCGGGCCACAATCCATTGGAACTCAACTCACCTTCTGCTACGACCATGATGCGAGCTAGTGATTGCCCCTGGTGACTGCGATGGTGGGTTTACCACCCGGTTTCGTGGGTCGGTTTCGTGGGTCGGTTTCGTGGGTCGGTCCCGTGCCATGCTGCTGTGGCGCGAAGCAAGTCGTCTTAACTCATGGAATTCGAAGCTGCAACGAACTGCCGCCTTCGCAGGTGTCGCGCTGTAGTTAAATCTTGGATCGACGCTTATCGATTTCTAAAATGGCTTTCCAATTCTTAACCGCCGCGTGACAGGGGCTTAGTGCTAAAACCGCAGAAGAGCCCGCGCAGTCCCGGTCGCTGGGTACTACAAGGAATATGTAATTTATTCAACTTTTCGTCATTGCTACTAGTTATGACAAGTCCTATACCTTTTGTTAAAACGGTATAAGGCGATCAAAATAAATCGAGCGGGAGAAGACTTCATGGAGTTCCAACCGATTGAAGACTACGGCGTGATCGGCAACATGCGATCGATTGCGTTGGTCGGAACTCAAGGCTCGATCGACTTCTTCTGTTTTCCCCGCTTCGATTCGCCTTCGGTCTTTGCGGCGTTGCTCGACCCGAAAAAGGGTGGTTTTTTCTGCATCCAGCCCGAATTAGACGGTGAGAACAGCAAGCAGCTCTATCTCCCCGACACGAATGTTCTGGTGACCCGGTTTCTTTCTGAGCATGGCATCGCCGAGATCACGGATTTCATGCCAATTCTCAAGGACGAGGTACCGAATCAGCTTATCCGCTCGGCGCGCGTCATCCAGGGCAAGATCAGGTTCAAGCTGGAATGCTGCCCTCAATTTGACTATGCACGCCGCAAGCACAGGGTGGAGCGCCGCGGGGATGCGGTTGTGTTTCGGCCCGATGGCGAAGGCATTCTGCCGATGGTGCTGCAGGCATCGATCCCGCTTGAAGTGAAGGGCGACGCCGTCGTGACAACATTCGCGCTGAAAGAAGAGGAGGAGCTGTTCTTTCTCTTCAGCGAAGACTGCCCCGAGATGGGGACGCGTCTCGATGAGCAGTTGATGAAGCAGCGCTTTGAAGAGACCCTTTCCTTCTGGCGCAAGTGGTCAGCAAAGTCGCGGTACAGTGGCCGCTGGCGGGAGACGGTCAACCGCTCCGCGCTGACACTCAAGCTCATGCAGGACCATGAACACGGCTCGATCGTCGCCGCACCTACATTCGGACTGCCGGAACACCCGGGTGGAGAGCGCAACTGGGATTACCGTTACGCATGGCTGCGCGATGCGTCGTTCACTTTGTACGCCATGATGCGGCTCGGATATGTGGATGAAGCCGAGCAGTTCCAGAAATGGCTGGCATCTTTGCTGGACTACAACTCCGAGCAGGGACCCCTGCAGGTCCTTTACGGCATTGACGGGAGACATGAGATACCGGAGGTGATCCTTGATCACCTGCGTGGATACAAAGACTCTCGTCCTGTGCGCATCGGCAACGCCGCCTACAGCCAGCTGCAACTCGATATCTATGGAGAGATGTTCGACGCGGCGTATCTGGCGAACAAATACGGTGAGGCGATCAGTCACGTTGGTTGGCTTTCCATGAAGCAGGTACTGGGTTGGCTGGCGAAAAACTGGAACCGGCCCGACGAGGGTATCTGGGAGATTCGTGGGGGCCGGCATCATTTCCTGCATTCACGGCTAATGTGCTGGGTTGCCTTCGATCGGGCGATCCGGCTTGCTGCAAAGCGCTCGCTTCCCGGCCCTCTGGACTGGATGTACGCGGCCCGCGATGCCATCGCGGATGATATCCACGACAATTTCTGGAGCGACGAGCGGAAGTCCTTCATCCAGCGCCAGGGCTCGACCGACCTGGATGCGGCTGTGCTGCTGATGCCGCTGATGCGCTTCATCAGTCCCCGGGATCCTCGCTGGCTCTCGACGCTGAAGGCGATCGAAGATGAGCTGACGGTGGACACGCTCGTGTATCGCTACAAGACAGAGACGGGTCTGGATGGTCTTGCCGGAGCGGAAGGCGCCTTCACTGCCTGTTCCTTCTGGTTCATCGAGTGTCTCGCGCGCTCCGGGGAACTGGACAAGGCTCGATTGCTTTTCGAGAAGATGCTGGGGTATGCCAACCATCTCGGCCTTTACTCGGAGGAGCTAGGGCGAAGCGGCCAACACCTTGGCAATTATCCGCAGGCGCTAACCCACCTGGCTCTGATCAGCGCGGCGACTTATCTGGATCGGGCGCTTTCCGGCAGCCTGCCAACATGGCGATAGCTGAACCCGGGAGGTTGAATGATATAGACGTTTGGCCGCGGGAGTAAGTCTGCGCAGGATGAACTCCTGCAAAACACCGTTGGCCGTGTTGGCGGCGATGTCAATAAAGGCAGTTGAAAACCCCAGTCCCGGGCCGCGATTCGACGCAGGATAATAGCCATTGGAGATCGCGACCGAGGCCAAATATCCGCCCAACATCATTGCTACTCTCACGCTGTTGCACTGAGAGCGCCGATCTAGCTCTTGCATTGTAAGTTCAGTTCATAGCTCAAGTTTGAAGGCAAAATCGGGCATTGAATATTCCATGAAGATGTGATGGGAACGGATTTCAAGTTATAGCGTATCGTCAACCTTCGACGTATCAGGCTGAGGCAGGGTAATCAGCGGAGATACGTTTTCGATGCCTGCACAGTCGGCATGTCCGAGATGGATCTACCTGTTGCTGACAAAGCGGCGGCTAGGCCACTTTTCGCACTTAACCTAATTCTTTTATCAAAGCCAATCGGAGCTTTACGACATTCCGCAACAAGGGTCGGCCACGCTTCCCTCGCATCCGGGACAGCCAAGGTACGTGTAGTTCCTTCCCTCGTCCCGGTCGGAATATGGTAGCTACAGATGTTTGACCAATACCGGAATGGCACCCGGGTGGCGCGTCGAGGTGTTAACCATGTCCTAGACAGATCCGACGTCCCAAGCAATCCAAGGCAGGCCAGCCAAGATCGGTTCCCGCTCAATCCGAAGGCGTGCTGAACGCTTCGCCAGCATGCGATCCTGCTCCTCTCGCCGTGCGACGAATTCCGGATGCTTTCCAGTTTCGCTGCTAATTCAGCAGCCGTGATTGGGGTATCTCTTTTCTTCATTGTGGAATCTCCAACCGATTAATAAGGCCGTTACTGATCGCTTTTCTGTAACGGACCTGAAAGAATGTATTGGGCCGCGTTTATGAATTGGAGCGTAACCTATTTTGCTGAGCGAACTCTTAAAATCCCCCCAAATTGCTGAGTAAAGCTGAGGCTCTCCACCATTTGTGACTTCGTTGAGTGTTGTGTCGGTGAGCCCATCTGGTATCCTCGACCGTCCATTGATGTTGTTTCAAGTTTGGGCCCAATATTGAAAGCGCCTCGAACGGCAGCTTCGAAGCAGCGTTCCATCTTTATTCAGTTTTGAGCACCTGATCCAGGAGAATCTCTGGTTCACGGTGGTGGGTCGCCATCCAGAAATTAGGCCTCTGAGACGGGTTGCCCGAGATCAAGTGACGCATGGATGGCGTCAATCTCTTCTGGTGCTCCGTCGAGCAACTCAAGCTCATCAAATTTCAGGCCGACGTAGCCAGAACGATCCGCCTGCTGCATATGCCCATAGACTCGCGCCCCAGCGGACGGTGGCTCTATGGATACTTCGAACTACCGATTTCGTGTTCTCAAGCCGCTGGCGGAGAAGCTTGGCATTTCCCAAGTTGAAATTCCAGATCCTGCACCGCACGATGGCAACCCGGGCCCAAAAGATGGGGTCCGTGAAGGACATCAAGGCGCACCTGCGGCACTCGCGGCCGGATACCACTGCGAACGAGTACATGCAGCAGGTGCCGGAGAGCGTACGCGAGATTGTCGGCTCGATGTACTCGATGCTAGCGAAAGAAAGGGGCGGGAAAACGTCTCTTGAAGATTTGCTACCAAACGCTACAAACAACCTTCTGGAGCAGGCTGTATCTCATTGATTCGATGGTGGGCGCAGCAGGATTCGAACCTACGACTTCCACCGTGTGAAGGTGGCACTCTACCGCTGAGTTATGCGCCCTGGGGACTACCGTAGTTTACACGACGGTTGGAAGCTCCAAACCGGCGCAAGGGACGACTGGAGGGCAGTTTTAGTCCAGACGTACTCGGAACGGGGAGAGACCCGCGCGTAGTCTTAACGATACAATCCACTGAAGTTCATGGTATCGCGACGGCGCAGCCAAACCCCTTCCGACCCCCCGGATGGACCCGAGTCCGGTTCGGGCCCGGCGGAGGCGCCGGATTCCCCAGACTTGCCCGAGGGGTGGGAGGACGCTGAAGGGTCAGAGGCAGAAACAACAGATTTTATGCAACCAGAAGACGGTCCCGGGGTTAGCAGTGGTATGGCAACCGTTTCGATCGGCGCGAGTGGAGCGAACGGGTTCCAGAACCTCCGGCAGGAGGGCTCCGCAGTCTCTTCTGCTACTGATTGGGCGCAACTGTCCGACGCTGAGGTGATGCTGCGGGTTCGGGACGGGGACGATGCGGGTTTTGGGATTTTGGTCGAGAAATACCGCAGACCGATTGTTCACTTCATGTTTCGCATGGTTCATAATCAGGCCATTGCCGAGGAACTGGCGCAGGAGATTTTTCTTCGCGTCTATCGTTCGAGGCAGACATATCGGGCTGAGGCTCGATTCAGTACCTGGCTTTACCGGATCGCGACCAATCTGGGGGTAAATTACGCACGAGACACAAAGCATGAGCGGACCGCGCAGACCATCTATCTGGACCAGCCGGACCCTGAAACAGGCGCCACCCCGGACGTAGCTGACTCGACTCCGAGTGTCGAGCACGAGCTGGTCCGTGAAGAAAGATTGAGTGCGATTCGCGCGCATGTGATGGCACTGCCTGAACGGCAGCGCAATGCGGTGTTGATGCACAAATATCAAGGAATGGACTATAAGCAGATTGGTGAGGTTCTACGGCTGAGCGAGTCGGCCACCAAGTCGCTGCTTTTCCGCGCCTATCAAGAACTGCGCGCGAAGCTGAAGGATTTCGTTTAAGGGAACTGAGGAAAGATTTATGACTTGCCGGAAAATGAATGAGAAGTTGGCCGACCTGCTGTTCGATCCCGCGTCGGTGCCGGCCGAAGTACGGGAACATGTGATGGACTGCGCCGACTGCAAGTCGGAACTTGCCTCCTTGCAAGCGACGATGACATTGCTGGAGGACTGGCATGCCCCGGAACCAGGAGCCTTTTTCGATGCGAGACTCTATGCCCGGCTGCGCTCAGAAGCTGCGGCACCACCGCCGGGTTTCTTCTCCCGCATGCATGCCTGGATGCTCTACAGCAGCCGGTTGCAAGCACGGCAGTGGGCGGCAGCGGCTTTGGCAGCTGTGCTGGCAGTCGGTGGCGCTACCTTCGCGTTCCTGAATCGCGAACAGCCGCCGACAGTTGAAGCTTCGGCCATAGTTCGCGATCTGCAGTCGTATGACGGCAATGCACAGGTTTTTCAGCAGTTGAATGCTTTGGATGCGGTCGACGAGAGCGGGTCAGACGCCTCGAACTAGGGCGTCGTGAGGCCTGCGCCTGAAGCGGAGGCCAAGAATACGCACTGAAGCCATACCATGCGACTTGCGACCTGATGAAGCGCAGGGATGAACTACCGTAGCAGCCACGGTAACGGTTATCGCATCCATCGACAGCAGCATTGGGAAACAACAGCTTGGGGGTGACCGGCGAGGCTGGTTTGAAGCGCTCCGCCTCAAATCAAATAAGACCGGCGCAGGATCAGGGGAGATGGCAATGAGAAGGCGCGAGAATCTCGGAACGTCCGGGAAGATGACTCTCAGTGTCTTTGCTGCATTTCTCTGCGCTCTGGGTTTCGCGGTTTTTTCGTTGAGTTGCTTTGCGTTCGCCCGGCAGCACTCTTCAGGAGGAAGCAGACCGGGGCCTTCTCGAGCGTTTTATTCGGCTCCGCCGCGCCCCGAATCCCCTCAGGCAGCGCGAGCAGCTTATTCAGGTCCCCAACAAGGTCCTCCGCACGGCGCGTATCAGGGCGCCCAGCAAGAGCCTTCTCGGCCTGCAGATTCGGGTCCGCAACAAGGCCCTTTACACTCTCCCTATCCGTACCCGGCTCGACCTTATGGCGGGCAAGGCCCAGCTCCAGGATCTAGCAGTGCAGGATCTAGCAGTGCAGGACCCGGCGGTATAGGATCCGGCGGTGGCTTGCAGAATCGTCCGCCGTATCGAGGAGGGAACCAGCAACATTTAGGAGATTGGTTGCAGCGTCACGGGAGCATGTCGACGTCTGACCAGCAGCGTGCGCTCCAGAATGAGCCGGGCTTCAACCGGCTTGCCCCTGCGACCCAACAAAGGCTGATGAA
>DASYBJ010000088.1:0-5732 GCA_036500845.1 Acidobacteriaceae bacterium | reverse complement strand
CAAGCTGTTCTGCAGGCAGATGCAGAGGACATCTCTCACGGCTTCGGTTCCTGCGGCTTTGCTGGAAACGCACCCGCATCAAGCAATACTAAGAACGAGTCATCGACTCACAAGACAAGCAAGAATGTAGCAGGCCAAACCTGGAAGTGAAAAAAGAGTGCGGATAATGTGAAATCGAACCCAATAGGCGCGAATGGGCGCCCAGTCATCGGGCGGGTTCTGAACGGACCAGCGCGCGATCTGTTTGTTGATCCGGACGTTTGTGGTCAAGGAAATCGCCAAGACGGCGACATAACAGACGGATCCAGCGATGGCCAATTCGCCAGAGAGCGAATGAATCCCTGGAGGAAGAATCGCGAGCACAATCCCACCCAATATTGCACCCACAACCACAATCGGCATGTAGGGATCGAATGTGTGGTTGGTGGCTTGATGGAATTCAATATAGGTCGAGACCGAGAGGGGCAACATTGCCCGCCCAAGGCCTATCCAGTTGACCATCAAGCCACCGGTGGCTAATGCAGCGAAGATCAGAACGACCAGTTGTAATACTTGTCCCATATTTTGATTCCCCCTGTTTCCGCCGGACGGAATTTCCAGTCAATATTCGACGTTCGGTCTGTACAGCGAACTGCGAAAAAGAGCAGGTCGAGCTCACGCCGTGGGTTGGATCGATGAGTGACTCGTCCTGAAGTCAGCTATATTGAGAACCAGATGCATTCTCTTTGACATGAGTCGGAAACATGCACTCCACACGCAATTCCTGCGCAGTGACGCACTGTGGCGTACCGACGGTTGTGATCAGCGAGAAGTAAGAAAAACGCTCATCGCCTCGCCGAAAGGTAATGGGCAACACAGGACTCTGAGGCGCCAGCGGCGGCTTCAATCCTGCGACGCCAGGATATTTGCGCAGCCGCTCCAGTAGCTTTGCGGTTTCCATATCCATTACCAGCCCAACCGCTTCTCGCCGAACTCTTTGCAGCAGGCCGGCTGCCACCTTCTCCCAGTCCTCAACAAAAGGCCTCATCCCTGCCGGATCAAACATCAGGTCGAGCAGATTGCGCGGCTTCGGTCTCGCCTCCAGATCGATGAATGAACCAAAGAATCGCGGTGCAGCCTGATTGGTTCGAATCACATTCCAGTGCCGGTCCAGCACAAGCGCGGGATGCGGCTCATGCTGCTGCAGCATCCGGTCGATTGCCCTCGTGACGATCGCCATCTGTTCGGCGTCCATGCTCTGCTCGTCATAAAGCGGAGCGTAGCCTGACGCAAGCAGCAGAACATTCCGCTCGCGGAGCGGAATGTTCAAAGCATCGGACACAATGGAAAGAAAATCCCGGCTGGGTACGCTTCGCCCGCTCTCCACAAAGCTGAGATGACGTTGCGAGATGCCGGCATCGAGCGAAAGATCGAGCTGGCTTTTCCCGCGCTCCTGTCTCCAGTAGCGCAACAACTCTCCGAGCTGAGGAACTGCAGAAGCAGATTGTGTTGCCATTTTGATTTCCCTCTCGTCAGAGCTGGATGGTGTCGACGGCGCCAAACCATTGCCGGGGTCTCGGTCTTCCGTTGTTACCCTCGCCAGGCATATTGCTGGAACTGATCTTCCAGAGGCGGATTGGCGATGGTTCCAGCATAGTTGGTGATTGTAGAGGCTGCGACTACGGCGATAACTTCGAGGATCTGTTCCTTTGTGAAACCGGCGGCGATGAATGCCTGGAGTTCCGGTTCGCTCAGGTGCCCCCGCTTCTCGATGAGGGTCTTTGCAAAGTTCGAAAGTGCAGCAAATCGCTGGTTCCCGGGCGCCCGCCGCGCACGGACTGCATCGGTCTCTTCGGAACTCACTCCTTGTTGGAGAGCGAGAGCGGTGTGAAATGCCACCGCATAAGCGCTGGAGTTCGCGACTGCGTCGGTCAGGAGAACGAGCTGAATCTCTTGCTCGGTAAGACTGCTGCTATGTACCTGCTGAAACACGCCTGCGAGCGCGGTCACGAGTTTCGGCGAGTTTGAAATTGAAGCGGCGAGGTTGGGAATAAAACCAAAAGCCTGCCGCAACTGTTCAAGCGCCGGCTTCGACTTCTCCGGCGCAGATGCGATTCCGTGAATCTGATAGGTCGGCATGTGATTCTCCTGAGATTTGTAGAGTGGCAGGCAATCCTGAACATCCACTGCTCCAATATCGAATGGATTGGGAGGCGCAGCAATTACCTCGCAGGTAATCGTTTGGCGCACCTAATTTACTCTGACAGGCCGGTCCTCAATGAGCGAGAATCGCCGAGGCGCTCACCGACAAAAGAAAGCGCCCTGCCAAAGCCTTGCTCCTCACATGTGGCCGTCCGGCACTCAGGCCGTGTTCCCGAAAAACGGGGGTTTTCGGTAATCAGCGCATGCTTGGGTTCCCAGGCTGACATACCGAAAACGAGACTTTACGAAGATTTCGGAAGCATCTCGGTTTGCCAAACACACCACCCCAAAGCACGCCGATAATATGGACGAATGAAGCCTGAAGATCAGTTCGATCTAAAGAGCACCCTCGAGAAGGCATTCCCGGGCTTGTCGCTCGACGGGAACCTCCTCTATCAATGCACCTTTGGTCTCAAGTTTGAGATCGGACTTTCAAGACTCGAACGGGCGGTATCGGTGTTTAACGGCATTTTCCAGAATGCTGAAGCCATCGTGTTACTCAGTGAGGATTCATCGTGGGAGGCAGATCCAAAGCGCTGGTACGAACTATTTTCCTTGCCGGGGCTGCTTCGTTCCCCGGAGAGGCTGACAATTCGCTCATAGTGAAAACAAGTGTTCTGAGGATGAGATATATACCGTGCGCTGGGCAATCACGCGACCGGCCAATCTGTCGACCGGAGTACTCTTCAAGGCGATAACAAGCCAAGACCACGGGCGCACACCCTCGGTCAGAAGCCGCGTCCACATTTTTGATCCCGAAGCCGAGATACTTCTGCACATGTACGATGACCGAGGAATGGACGCCATTGCAACAGCAACGCACCCTTGTTAGCACTGAAGAGCAGCTTTGCCTCTTGGGTTTTGGAGGAACATCTCGATGGAATTCGGTATAGGCGAAGATAGTGCGGCATCCTCGGTAGTTCCGAAAAACGGGTTTGTCGGTAAACCGCAACCCTGGTGAGTTGTCGGCAAATCGCCGATGCGCCCAGCGAGCACTCCACGTGCATCGGAGGATCTCCAATCTTCCGGGTTCTGACTGAGTGACGCACAACACGGAAAGGATCGCCTCGAGGTTTACACTGCTGCGTCTCTCACAGGGGTCAGTTTCTCCTTTCCAGTCCAGGGCGTCACTCTACTAGATTAGAGAATGCACGGATCTTCTTCAGATCATGGCGCATGATCGGCCGAGGCGGCGTGTGGCAAGCGACGGTCTTGAATCCGGCGCGTGCGAAGGTCGTGGCATAGCCTGTGCCTGAGGCGCTGGGTGTTTTGTCGGCATCGAGTGGATAAGCTTCGAGCGCGGGTGCCTTTGCACGTTTTGCGGCCTTCAAAGCCGCAGCAATCAGCGCGGACGTAACGCCCTTTTTGCGATAGCCGATGCGCACATAGAAACACGAAAGCGACCAGACTGGCATGTCGTCCACTCGCTTGAGCCGCCATGCGCGATCTAGCCAAGGCAAAGCATCGCGCGGAGTGAGCTGGCACCAACCCACGGCTTGATCGCCATCGAAAGCTATCAAGCCTGGAGGCGGACCATGCTTCACTATGTTCCGAAACGCCACCCTGTTCTCTTCGGGCAGCTTCCTGCGATAAGCTGCTCCGATGCGCCAGTACATGCACCAGCAACCGCTGCAAGCCCCCTTTGCGCCGAATAAGTCCTCGAGCGCGGGCCATAAGTCTGGCGTCAGAGGACGGACTTTAAGCTGCATGTCAATTTCTCCCTCCTCCTGTTCGAGGCAAGAGCTCTTAGCATCTATCGATGCTAGTGGGAGGTGACTGTTCCCGCAAAGGGCGCTGTAAACAACGTTCCCCTTTTAGAGGGCCATACCACCCGAGACTTCAATGCGCTGGGCGTTAACCCAACGATTTTCCTCAGAAAGCAGCGCGGCGATCATCGGGCCGATGTCATCGGGAACGCCAGCGCGACCGAGTGCCGTCATCTCAGCGACGCGCTTGTTGATCTCCGGGTTGTCGCGGACCATGCCGCCCACTCTTTGACCCTTGCTTGGTAGCTTCGTCCTGAATTACATCCCAGTGCTCGACGAGAATCCCGTCTTCGATGCGGAGAATGTCGGCTGTAATCCAGTTCACAGGGAGGCGTCGCCCGGAGCCGGCACGGCTGGAGGAAAATAGTGCGCGAAAAGCGCGGTAAGCGTGGAAAGTTACCTTTGGGTAGCGAAGGAGTTTCTGCGTGGTAAGGGTGGAAAGCCTCTTTTGAGGAAAACTGGTTGCTTCGGCGCGGCTGTGACACCAGCAAAATACACCGAGGGCACCCTTCTAATTATTCGAGGAAAAGAGATGGTTATACGATCAGCCAGCTTCCATTGTGCAGATTTGCGAGGGCTAGCAAAAGGGGGGAAGCATATCCGCCTTGTATCCATTAGATGCAGATTGACCACATTTAGTGTCACTTAATTTTGAACAACGTATCGAACGCTTCGAGGACGAGAGCTTTGTTTTTCGACTCAACTGTACGATTCATTGCTAGGTCAGCCTCCCTCCTAAAGCTTTGATCCACCGTCCACAGGGATACTGGCACCTGTGATCCAGCGCGCCTTATCCGAAGCCAAGAACGCGATTACATCTGCCACGTCTTCAGGTTTGCCGATTCGCTTTAGCGCTTGCATCCCAAGAATGACCTCGCGACCTGCTTCAGTCTTAGCGAAGTTCGACATCTCCGTGTCGATCACGCCGGGCGCGACTGCATTTACGCGGATCCCTCGGGGACCAAGAATGGCAGCCCAGTTCTTGACAAGAGTTTCTAATGCTCCTTTGGTCGAGGCGTAGGCAAGGATCGAAGGGTTGTCTAAGCCCGGCTTCCCAACTACGGCATGGGCCCCAAGCGAGGAGATCACGATGATGTTCGAGCCTTCACCTAGAATGGGCAGGAGTTGCTGCACTAGGAAAAAAGGACCTCGCACATTGGTTGCAAAGAGATTGTCAAAATCCTCTACCGTGTGATCCTTAATAGTTGCAGTCTTGGAGATACCAGCGTTGGACACGAGCACATCCAACTGCTTCTCGACGATGGAGCGAACTTCCTTTGCCAGTAGGCTTGCTCCCTCTGGAGTTCCGAGGTCTGCTCCTATCGCGTCCGCGCGGCCCCCGTTCGACTGGATGCTCTCGACCAGAGACTGGGCTTCCTCAGCGGAGCGGCCGTAGTGAACCAAGACATGTGCACCCGTCGCAGCAAGCGCCAACGCAGTGGCGCGTCCAATTCCACGGGAAGCCCCGGTCACCAGTGCAGTTGGGTTGTGATGAAGCATTCTTACCCCCGCCGATGCATCAACTTCTGTCACGCCTTGTCCAACCTCTGGCCGCGCCCGTCGTGCTCCCCAGGCTCTTACGACGTATCCTCTCTAAACACCTGCGCGTAAGTCTCGAAGTAGAACAACGGGCTTCGGACGCTTGTCGCAAAGGAGGGCATTCGAGGCGGCCCTCCTTTCCTGCAGAATCACCTTGCCGAGACGGCCGTTCCCGCGTCATCTCGCTTGACCTTGGGGTTACGCATTGGTGCCACCATCGACAGTGAGGTTCGCGCCGGTGATATA
>DASYBJ010000087.1:0-15221 GCA_036500845.1 Acidobacteriaceae bacterium | reverse complement strand
TGGAGGCCGGACCTGGAACTCACAGCAGGAGTCGTCTTTGGCTCAATTTGCGGAACCCATGACGCGGCTGATCGAGGCGCTGCGAAAACTGCCGGGAATCGGGGCGAAGAGCGCTCAAAGACTCGCGTTCCACATTCTTCGCTCGGATGCGGAGGATGCCGAAGCCCTGGCCGATGCGGTGCGCGAACTCAAGGCGAAGCTTAGGCTCTGTTCGATTTGCAACAACATTACAGACGTTGATCCCTGCGTTTACTGTGCAAGCGCAACCCGCAACCAACGCCTCGTTTGCGTCGTAGAAGAGCCGGGAAACATCTCCGTCATTGAGAAAACGCGTAGTTACAATGGCGTCTATCACGTGCTGCACGGCACATTATCACCGCTGAACGGAGTCGGACCGGAACACCTCAGGACAGGCAACCTAATGGAACGAGTAGGACGCGGGGAGGTGGAAGAAGTCATCCTGGCAACGAATCCCACCGTGGAGGGTGAGGCCACGGCAGTTTACTTAGCTAGCCTTCTGCGTGCCTCAGCGGTCCGATTGACCCGGATCGCCACCGGCGTACCCGCGGGAAGCGATATCGAGTACGCGGACGAGGTGACGATGACTCGAGCAATGGAGGGCCGGCGCGAGTTGTGACGGCTTTGCATCTAGCTCCGCACACCAAGTTGGTTGACCCGCTAGTTAAAACTGCGACCCACGCTGTGGGGACCAGCTAAGCTATGCGCTGTTGCTTTTCCCCGCGCCCCTCTTTATTTTTCGCTTATTTTTAACGATTAGCCACGAAGACGAGCGAGTAGATCTTGTGGATGCACAGGTTTCGCTAAGATTTCGAACTCGTGTCCTTGGACGCGGGCCCTGTCCAGAAGATCAGCCGTCGCGGCCTGGCCGGAGAAAAGAAGAATCTTGCACGAGGGCAACATGGTGCGAATCTTGATTGCCGCATCGATTCCATTCATGTCGGTCATGATGACGTCGGAGATCAGCATGTCCGGCTTGAAAACGCGAGCAGTTTCCACGGCCTTCTCACCGCTGTAGACGGCAGTCGCTTCAAAGCCGCTTTGGTTCAGAATAATGGCTAGGGTATCGGCGATAACGCGCTCATCGTCGGCCACCAAAACCTTGGGTTTCATCTGATTATTGGACATTCGTTCCTTCTTGCAGACCTGTGAAATTATAGATTTGCTATCTTAGTCGATCCGGGCGAAGTGGGGCGAGGATGTTGACCCAGAATTAAGGTGCAACGACTTCCCCTCAAGAATGATACCCCGGTTGGAGAAGATTCTTCATCCTGCGGTCTCTACTCCGTTCTGCTTCGATGCAGCTCTGAGCAAGTCAGAGACTCAAGCCTGAAGTAGAACCACAGTAGAGTTCTTCCCTAGAACAGAAGTCGGACCTGCAGGTGCCCCTACCACAGCACGGCTAATGCACTCGGACATCTGTTGAGCATTGTCTTCGACAGAATTGCCAGTCCGCGAAAGGGCAGTCCAACCGCATGAGGTAACCTGTTTTCAAAGACTATCTGTTGGATCTGAATTATGGCTGAACCGATTATTCGTGCGCAGCAGGTAGAGAAGTACTACGCACAGCCCAGCGAGAACCGCATCCAGGTGATTTCGCCTACCGATCTCTCGATCGTGCCTGGCGAGATCGTCGCTTTGCTTGGCCCTTCGGGCTCAGGCAAATCCACGCTCTTGCGGATGCTCACTGGACTCTCCCGGCCATCCGGCGGCCAGGTCTTCTGGCACGAGAAGCCGATTTCAGAAGTCCAGGTCAACGTCGGTATCGTATTTCAGAGTTTTGCACTCTTCCCATGGTTGACAGTTCTTGAAAATGTCGAGGCGCCGCTCAAAGCTCGCGGCGTGACTCCTCAAGAGCGGCGTCGCCGCAGCGAAGAACTTCTGGTTACGGTTGGCTTGGACGGCTTTCAAGGAGCCTATCCTAAGGAACTCTCCGGCGGAATGCGCCAGCGCGTTGGCTTTGCTCGAGCGCTCGTTGTGCACCCCGAAGTTCTCTTCATGGACGAACCGTTCTCGGCCCTCGATGTCTTAACTGCCGAGAACCTGCGCAGTGAACTCTTGGAGCTCTGGCAGAACAAAACCATCCCGACGGAGTCCATCTTCATCGTTACCCACAATATCGAAGAGGCGGTCCTCCTGGCCGATCGCATAATCGTGCTCGGCCGGAATCCCGGGCATGTACGCACTGACTTCCCCGTAACTTTAGTTCACCCTCGCAACCGCAAGAGCCAGGTGTTCACGCAATTGGTGGACTACATCTACACGGTGCTCACAAAGCCGGAGGTCGTGCCTTCCGATGTGCCTCAACGATTGGCTGTGCGCGACCAGCGGCAGATGCATTATCAGATGCTGCCGCATGCACGGCCCGGCGGAATCGCTGGCCTGCTGGAACTGCTTATCGATTACAACGGCCGGGCCGACATGTACCGCCTGGCAGACGATCTCGCCTTCGAGATCGATGATCTTCTGCCCATCGTCGATGCAGCGCAATTGCTGAACTTCCTGAAGGTGGAAGAGGGCGACGCGGTTATTACGCCGGCTGGCCGTGAGTATGCCGAGTCCGAAATCCAGAAGCAGAAGAAGCTCTTTCGTGAGGCCGCGGTCCAGAACGTGCTGCTCTTGCGCCAGATTACCCGGGCTCTCGAAACGAAATCAGACCACACGGTGCCCGAGGAGTTCTTTCTCGACATGCTGGACGAACAGTTCAGCCAAGAAGAGACCCTGAGGCAGATCGAAACTGCGATAAGTTGGGGCCGCTACGCCGATCTCTTTAACTTTGACGCATCCCGCCGCAGATTCATCCTGCCCCAGGACGAGGAAGAAGTGCAGACGGAACAAGCGGGGACGGAATGAGCTCGAACCAAACCCTCTCGCGCACACTCGTGATCGAGCGTACCTGGCCGTTTTTCCTGGATGTGACCGTTGCCTGCTGCGGGTTGGCATTGTTCTATGCCGTGTTGAGGATCGCCCAGTATTGGATGGGTCACCCGGTCCCCACAGTCGATATCTCTCAGTCGGCCAAGATGCTTCCGCTCTATGCCTTTTACTCGATGGTTCGCATAGCGGTGGCGTACCTATTGAGCCTGCTCTTCGCGATCGGCTACGGTTACATCGCAGCCTACAATCCCCGAATGGAAGCGTTCATGATCGCGGTGCTGGATATTCTTCAGTCCATCCCGGTATTAAGCTTCTTGCCTGCAGTCATGCTGGCGATGATCTCACTGATTCCCGGGCACCAGTTAGGCATCGAGATGGGCGCGATCCTGCTGATCTTTACCGGACAAGTGTGGAACATGGCGTTCAGCTTCTACTCTTCCTTAAGGAGCCTGCCCCAGGAACTACGCGAGGCTTCAAATATCTACCGTTTCTCCGCGTGGCAGCGTTTCTGGCAGTTGGAGTTGCCTCACGCTGCAATCGGGCTCGTCTGGAACTCGATGGTTTCCGTGGCGGGCGGATGGTTTTTCTTGATGGCTTGCGAGATGTTTGTTCTAGGAAACCGTGATTTCAGGCTTCCGGGCCTCGGTTCGTATCTCCAGACGGCGGCAAGCAAAGGGGACCAGCGCGGCATGCTTTGGGGGTCAGTGACCATGATCTTGATCATCGTCGCTACCGATCAGTTGGTCTGGAGACCCGTGATCGCATGGTCTGACAAATTCAAGCTCGAGCAGGTGGAGAGCAGCACTCGGGCAACCTCTCCGATTTTGAACGCCCTTCGCCATTCCACCGTACTGGGATGGATCAACGGCGCCGCTCTCGCTCCCTTGAGCGAGCGCATTTATACGCGCATCGCCCTGCATGATCAAGCACGATTCAAGCGGAGAAACAAGAGATCGAGCAGACCGTCGCGCTCCCTCATTGTGACTTCGATTGGCATCGCCGCAGTGTTGGTGGGCTTTGCCGCGCTTCGCGCTCTGGCACTCATGCGGGGCATTCATGGAGCTGAGATCGAAGAATTGCTCAAGGGCGCGGGAGCGACATTTCTTCGCGTGAACGCTGCGCTGCTGATCGCTTCCGCTTGGACAATCCCGGTCGGAGTAGCTATCGGCTTTCATCCACGGTTGGCGAAAATTGCTCAACCGCTGGCACAGATTGCCGCCTCCTATCCAGCGACGGCAATCTTCCCCATTCTGCTGATAGGCTTGGTGCGGATCGGCGGAGGATTAGGAATCGGCTCCATCGCGCTGATGCTGCTGGGGACCCAGTGGTACATCCTGTTCAATGTAATTGCGGGTGCGATGGCGATTCCTTCCGATCTCAAGGAAGTTGCCAATCTGTTCCACTTCAGTCGCTGGCAATGGTGGCGAACAGTAATTTTGCCTGGCATTTTTCCTTATCTGATCACCGGGTTGGTAACCGCTTCTGGCGGCGCCTGGAACGCCAGCATCATTGCAGAGTATTTTCACTTGAAGGATCAGACCCTGCAGACGCTGGGACTCGGCGCGCAGATTAGCGCGGCCTCCGACAAGGGACAATTCTCAATTCTCCTTCTTGCAACCGTGATCATGGCGCTGATGGTGGTAACCATCAACCGGCTCGTATGGCGTCCCTTGTTCCGCCTGGCGGAGACGAAGTACCGGCTCGGGGCATAAATGCATCTGACAATTGATGCTGAGTTCTGAAGGACCTGTCACAACCTCATCCGGCTGAAAAACGTCGAACGATTGGTATTGGCTTGACTTCCAGTCTTCGATATCTAGAGCCGGATCAAGACCTCTGCCGACGACGCCTCGTTCAAACGGTCCGGGCGCAGGTGTTAAGGTAGGAAGCCAAGCCAGTGAATGCCCGCAAAGCGGAGCGCCCAGCAAACAAACTTGCTGGGTGAAACGGGATGAAATCAAGAACCTCTCAGTCAATTGTGTACACGCTGCTCGGGCTTGCAATTGTTGTAGTTTGCTTCAACGCGTGGCTCGCATATCGTTCGGTCCAAGCCTTAGCGGCGAGCCAGCTCTGGGTCTCCCATACTTGGCGCGTTATCGACGCATTGCACGCAGTGAATGATTCTCTAAAAGACGCGGAGACAGCCACGCGTGGTTATCTCCTGACGGGTGATCAAGATTATCTTGAGCCCTATTCACTGGCAAAGAAAAACCTCCCCGGCGAACTAGCCGACGTAGAGGCTTTGATGTCGGACAACCCCGAACAACAAGAGCAACTCCGGCAGTTGGGTGCTGTGATTGCGAGCAGGATGTCGCTGCTCGGAGAGAGCATTCGAGATCGCCCGAATGGGGAGACGACTTCGGTTCCACAAATGGTACTCGGCGGCACCGGCATGGCGGAAATGAATCATGGGCGGTCGCTGGTCGCGGCGATGAGGCAAGCGGAGGACAAACTCTTAGCGGAGCGAATTGCAACCTCCCGCGACGACACAACACGCGCACAGGTCACAGTTGTTTTCGCGAGCATTGTCGATCTGTTGCTGCTAGTGCTGGTGTTTCGCCAGACTGCTCTAGAACGCCGTCTGCGAGAACTCGCGGACCGGACAGCCGATCACGTGCAGAAGCTGCAGAGTATCAATGAGGGAGCACTCGCACAATTGACCGCTGCGGAGCTAACCAAAGAATTGCTCCTTCGCTTACAACTAGTGATTTCCGCAGATGCCGTTCTGCTGTGTACGCGCCGTGATGGAGTGATGAACGTGGATGCGGTCGCCGGGATGCCGATTGCTCAGGGGGCAAGCTTTTCCCCCGCACAGGGCAGCCCTTTGGAGCGAGCGCTCGAGCAGGATCGAGCCGTGAGGGTAACGGAGACCGACGGAGCGGAGATCGGTTTCGAGCCGCTTCGCCGCTATGCCCAGTCACTTCTGGTCGCTCCTCTTTCTGCATCCAGGTCCAAGACAGGGGTGCTCGTAGCCGCGCGCGCATTACGGGATGGCTTCGACGACGAGGATGAGGAACTGCTTGCTGTCGCTTCGGGCCGCATCGCTCTGGCCCTAGACCGTGCAGAGGCGCATGAGGCGGAGCGCGTCGCGCGAAGAGAGGCCGAAGGAAAGGCGGAAGAAGTACGCCTGCTCAACGCGGAGCTCGAGCAGCGGGTAAGGCAGCGGACATCGGAACTGGAAGCTACGAACCGTGAGCTGGAGGCTTTTAGTTACTCTGTCTCCCATGACCTGCGCGCGCCGCTTAGAACCATCGATGGGTTTAGTGCCGCTCTCTACGAAGACTACGAGCAAACTCTCGACCCTACTGGTCAGGACTATTTGCGCCGCATTCGCGAAGGTGTGCAGCGCATGGGACAGCTGATTGACTCGCTCCTGCAACTCTCACGCATTACGCGGGCCGGACTGATGGAGGAGCCGGTGAACCTGAGCGCCTTGGCCACGGCAATCCTGAACGATTTGGCGGCACAAAACTCGGGCCGGCGCTTTGTTTTCGAAGTTCAGCCCGATCTAAAAGGCACCGGTGACCCGAGGTTGCTCCGGGCCGCTCTCGAGAACCTTCTCGGTAACGCGGTGAAGTTCACAGCCAGACAGGCAGAGACCCGGATCGCGTTTGGCCGCTCTGACGGAGCCTACTTCGTCAGGGATAATGGAGTGGGCTTCGATATGCGCTACGCATACAAACTTTTCGGCGCCTTCAACAGGCTTCACGGCGATAAGGACTTCCGGGGATCTGGGATCGGTTTGGCCACTGTGGCCCGCGTTGTTCGCAGGCATCAGGGCAGGATCTGGGCCGAGAGCCAACTTGGGCAAGGCGCAACTTTCTGGTTTACGTTAGGATAGCTGAGATCGCCAATGGTCGAACGCGAACGCTTTATCCTGCTCATTGAGGACGACCCGGACCATGAGTTGCTTACGATCCGGGCTTTGCAAAAGGCAAGTATCGCTAACGCAATTGAGGTTGCTCATGATGGCGAAGAGGCGCTTGAACTGCTCTTTGGCACCGGCCCAAACGCTCTCTCCGCTCTTCCCCAGGTCATTTTGCTTGACTTGAAGTTGCCCAAAGTGGACGGTTTGGAAGTGTTACGTAGGATTCGCGACGACAGCCGTACGCAAATGCTACCTGTTGTCATCCTGACCTCTTCCGATGAAGAGAGCGACATCATACGCAGCTACCGCCTCGGAGCGAACAGCTATATCCGAAAGCCCGTGAACTTTACGGAATTCGCTGAGGCAACACGGCAACTTGGCATGTACTGGCTGGTTTTGAACGAATGCCCACCAATTCCAAGCTAACTGGCAGGCCTCTTCGAGTCCTCCTCATCGAGGACAACGAAGACGATGCTGCGATACTGGAGAGACATCTTCGGCGCGCGGGCTTCGCCCCTTCGCTCTTTCGTGTGGAAACAGAGGACGCCATGCGTCAGGCATTCTCCCGCCCAAGTACCGGGGAAAAGTTCCAAGCGGACCCGAACTGGGACGTGATCCTAGCCGATTACAATCTGCCGTCGTTCAGCGCGCCAGCAGCACTCAAGCTCCTCAAAGAATCCGGTAACGATCTCCCTTTTATCGTCATGTCGGGGGCAGTCAGTGAAGATACTGCTGTTGAGGCGATGCGAGCCGGAGCACACGACTATGTCTCCAAGCAAAACCTGACGCGGCTTGTACCTGCCATCGAGCGCGAACTGGGGGAGGCTCAGGCCCGCCGCCGCAGGGTCGCGACTGAGACAGCGCTTCGGCAAAGCGAGCAGCGCTTTCATCATCTTGTCGAAGCCATGCCACTCGGACTTTTGATCAGCGATAGCTTGGGGCGGCTCTCATACGCGAACAGCGCCGCCGAGCGGCTGCTGGGCTTCTCGGCGGAAGAGATTCGGAAGAACGCGGTCGTGCTCAGCACCATTCTCGAAGAAGCGGCCAACCTGATCGTCTCGATGGCCGGAGAAGACACGCCGCAACAGCCACCCTTCGAGACCCAATACGCCACACGGAACGGATCGCTGATCTCTCTTCTGGTGGGTATTGTGCTGCTGAACCCGGAGGCGCCTCCCGCAGAACGGCAATTAGCGGCATTTCTGGTCGACCTCACGGAGCAGAAGAGGAGTCAGGAGGTGGTGCGCCGTACCGAAAAACTGGCGGCGACGGGAAGACTCGCCGCGTCGATAGCCCACGAGATCAATAATCCGCTCGAGGCTGTGACGAATTGCCTCTACCTCATGCAACAGACGAATCTCGACGCAATAGCCAGGACCTATCTGGATATGGCGCAGCGTGAGTTGGACCGCGTGGTCCACATTACCACCCAGACACTTCGCTTTTACCGGCAGAATACGCGGCCGACGGAAACGGACGTTCACGAGCTTTTGGAGACCGTGCTCGCTCTCTACGAAGCGCGTATGCGAACTTTTGGGATCGAATCGATTCGTGAGTACAGCGCTGTCCCGAATGTAGTGGTCTACGACGGCGAGATCCGCCAGATTCTCGCAAATCTGGTAGGCAATGCTGTGGACGCGATGCAGAGCTCGGGGGGGAGGCTTATTCTTCGTACTGCGGCTGGTCGTGACTGGCCACGAAATCGCGCCGGGATCATCTTGACGGTCGCGGACAGCGGCTCTGGTATGGACAGTCAGACATTGAAGCGCATCTTCGAACCTTTCTTCTCCACGAAAGGCGCAACGGGAACGGGCCTTGGCCTTTGGGTAAGTCGGGAGATATTGGCCAAGCATATGGGAAAAATCCAAGTGCGAAGCCGCCAAGCGACGCAGGAGAACCAGGGCCAGGGATGGACCGTCTTCCGTGTCTTTCTTCCATTCAACGCGCATTCTGAGGTTGACCGCCGTCCCGACCTGCTTTCCGCTTCTGCTTAAAGCCGATCTCAAACCTGCAAAGCGATCGAACCCAAGTTTTCGTCGTTCCTGCAAGCTCGGGATCTCAGGACCAGCTAGACACGACCTACGCCTCAACGCATCAATGCGACAGAATCTGCTGAGCGGAGTTCGAAAGATGATTCGTGTAGGGGTCGTCGGTTTTGGATTGGCGGGACGCGTCTTTCATGCTGGGGTTGTGAATGCGGTCGAAGGACTGGAACTGGCGGCGATTGTGCAGAGGACCGGCTCAACCGCGGGGGAAGCCTATCCCAACCTACCGATCCTCCGTTCAGTGGACGAGTTGCTGCGTGATAGCACCATTCGTCTGGTGGTTGTCGCCACTCCAAATGACTCGCATTTCCGCATCGCGAGGCAATGCCTTCTGGCAGACCGCGATGTCGTGGTCGATAAGCCTTTTGCGCTGGACGATACGGAGGCAGCGGAGTTAATCCAGTTGGCACGCGCACGCGGACGGCTGCTTAGCGTCTACCAAAATCGCCGCTGGGATGGAGATTTTCGTACGGTACGTACACTGCTTGGCAGTGGACGGCTCGGACGGCTGGTCTCCTATGAGTCCCATTTCGACCGATATCGTCCGGAGCCGAACCTCAGCGCATGGCGGGACAGTGGCGGCCCCGGCGGCGGAATTCTCTTCGATCTCGGCTCGCACCTTATCGATCAGGCTCTCGTACTGTTTGGTCGCCCGAACGCCATTTGGGCGCAGGTAAGAAAAGAACGCAAGGGCGCTCGCATCGATGATGCTTTCGATCTTCTTTTGCAGTACCAGGCTCGTGCTCCGGGAAGACGAACTGAAGACAGACAAGATGAGCCTTCACAATTCGGTGCGCCAAAATTTGGTGCTCCGGGATCCGGTAATCCGAGATCCGATGTGCCAGGATTGGGTGTTTCAGGGCCCAACGTGTGGCTTCGCGCGACGTGTATCGCGCGCGATCCCGGACCCCGTTTTTCTCTGAACGGGACGCAAGGGACGTTCCGGAAGTTTGGCCTAGATCCACAAGAAGACCGGATGCGGGCCGGAGACATCTTCCAGAGCACTCCCTGGGGAGACGATCCCGAAGAACTCTGGGGAGTCTTGACGGAGGATGTGAACGGAAGACCTGTGAGCAACCGTATCCCGACTGAGCCAGGCGATTATCGAGGCTACTACGCGAACGTTCGCGATGCTTTGTTGGGATTAGCTCGTCTGGAAGTGCAACCGGTTGAAGCATGGCGAACGATGCGCATTCTGGAAGCCGCGCTCGAAAGCAGCGAACGAGGTTGTGTCCTCAGCTGTGACTGGAGCCGGGAACCTTAGAGGCGGTTTTTAGCACTCAGTCTTTCAGCCCTCAGTCCGCCACTCCGATGCGCATCGAAATGGACGGCTTTTCTCCACGACAAAGCAGCACGCTGGAGACTGAGCACCGTGGTTCAGATCTGAAGATTGACTCAGCCGAGCAGTTTCCTCAAATATTTATAACTGGTGCGAATGCTCTCAAGCGGGGGGCCATCGGTCTTATCCTGCTCGACAAAATAGTATTCAACCTTCAGCTTTTCTGCTTCACTGATGATCTCGCGCCAATTGAGCGTACCGTGGCCTACCTCGGTGAAATGAGCAGAGCTAGCAGTCATGTCGTAGGAAGGAGGGAAACCGGGCTTGCGATCCTTGAGATGGAGCAGGCGGACCCGCTTGCCCATCTGCCGCAGTTGTTGCAGGGGATCGCGTCCTGCCTGGGCGACCCAGTAGCAATCCAACTCAAAGGAAACGAACTCAGGGTTCGTTTGCTTCATCAGAATGTCCAATCCAGTGGTTCCATTGAGCTGGGCGAATTCGTAATCGTGATTGTGAAAGCCTAAACCCATGCCCATGTCGCGGGCTTGTTTCCCCCAATCGTTGAACTTATGCGCGACCTCGTGGAAACCATCAGAACTCCACAGCTCCTGAGGGATAGCGGGGCAGATCATCCATTTGAGGCCAAGCTCCTTGGCATAGCTGAATTTCTGGGAAAGGTCGGCATAGTTGAAGTGACCGCTCGGCGCGCTCAGCCCGCAATCTGCGATCAACTGCCGCAACTCGCCCGCTGGTCTCGTATAGGCGAGCGGGATGAGCTCAACCTGCTGATAGCCAATGGCGTGAATCTCGCGAAGAACAGACGGGAGGTCCTTCTCCGCCAGCGCCCGCACGGTATAGAGCTGGACTCCAATCGGAAACTCGGTTTTTGCCCATAAAGAGGCCGACCGGAGCGCAGGAAGCGCCGCGGAGCTAATTGCAACAAATTCTCTGCGAGTGAGCACGAGCCTAATGATAACTTTGCGCGGCGGTGAAGGCCAACAAGCCTACCTGATTCAGCGAGGCGCTGGCATTCGGCTGCGGGATCGCGAATAGGGTTTGCATGCAATGAAAACTTGATCACAAACAGGTTACAAATACTATATATTAAAGGTGAGCAGGTGCTCTAAAATCAGGGTTCATCTAGAACACTGCAGCTGTCAACAGCGGGTTTCATATTCGGATTCTGGCTTCGGAACGCTGCACGATCCCTTTCGGCAGCGGGCATCTTCCTGGCCTTGGAACAGTCCGCCATTTATGACACTCGTTCTAGCGTCCAAAAAGCCGGTTAGTCCAGTAGGACGGCTTGCTCAGGCGCAACATCCGTCACTTTAAGAGCGGAACCAAGTAAGAACCGAACCAAGGGCAACCAAATTTTTTGGGAGGATCTCGTGATGCACTCCAGCAAAGGACTGCGCTCTGCGCAGCTTTATCTCGCCCTATTTCTCCTCGCGGCGACTTCTCTCTTTGCTCAATCGACCGGAACGATTCAGGGCACGGTAACGGATACCAGCGGCGCCCTCATCTCGGGAGCGACCATTACAGTTCACTCCGCACAACAGGGGGTGGACCGCACAGCCCAAAGCGACAGCGCCGGGAACTACGCCTTCCCAGCTCTGCAGCCCGGCACTTACTCCCTCCAAGTGACGAATCCGGGCTTCACCACTTATGTGGTCAACGATGTGGTGCTACAGGTTGCGCAGACGGTTGCGCAGAATGTCAAACTCGCCGTTGCTTCCGCCAACCAGGTCGTCACGGTGACCGGTGGCGGGCCGGTTATCAACTCGTCCAACATCACCGTGGGCCAAGTGATCAGCCAACGAACCGTGCAGGAGATACCACTGAATGGCCGGCACTTTCTGGATCTGACGGAACTGGTCCCTGGGTCGGTGACGGCGCCCACCTCAGGAAATCTCACGTCCCCTAGCCGGGGCCTTGGCGCGAATTCATTTCTTACGGCCGGAAACCGCGAAGATACTGTCAATTTCATGATCAACGGCATCAACCTGAACGACCTGTCACAGAATCAGATCACTTTTCAGCCGTCGATCGATACCACCTCTGAGTTCTCGATCTCAAATTCGACGTATGGCGCAGAGTATGGACGCAGCTCCGGTTCAATTGTGAACGTCGCCACCCGTTCCGGCACCAACCAGTTCCACGGCCAAGCCTTCGAATATCTGCGCAACAACTATTTCGATGCCCGCAACTACTTCAATCGCTCGCCCTCCCGGCAGAGTTCCTTTATCAGGAACAACTTTGGCGGTGACCTGGGCGGCCCGATCTGGCGCGACCGTACGTTCTTCTTCGCCAGTTACGAAGGTCTGCGGCAGGCACAGACACTCGTATTGAACGCTGGTGTTCTGAATACTGCGCAGCGGAATCAATTGGCAGCGGCGAACGCAGGCACAAATTTCCCAAACATTTTGAAGTTGATCCCGCTCGCCAATGATCCGACCGGGACGCAGTTCGTCGGATCCTCTCCCGGCCCGGTCAAAATTGACCAGTTCACCGGCGATCTGAGCCATAAGATCTCCGACAGCGACCAACTGCACCTCTACTACGCGTGGCAGCAGGACAAAAGAACCGAGCCCAATCTGCAACTGAACACGATCCCCGGATTCGGGGACCATCGAAGCTCGCACCGTCAGATTGGAACGATCAACGAAACGCATATCTTCAACTCGCAGATGGTGAATGAGGCGCGCCTTGGGTTCAACCGTATCGCGATTGCCTTCACCCCCAATGCCCTTCTCAATCCGGTGGACTACGGCATCAATGATGGCATCACGACGGCATCGGGTTTGCCGCAAATCAACATTGCCATTATCGGCCTTAACTTCGGTGGGCCCTCCGGCTTCCCGCAAGGCCGCTTCGACACTACGTACGTGGTGAATGACACCTTCAACTATCTGGCAGGCAAACATTCCTGGAAAGCAGGCGGAGAATTCCGTCACATCGTGGGTGACAGCTTTACGGGGGATGCTGGGGCAGTCACTTTCAGCTCGGTCGATAACTTTATCAATGGTGACGCGACAAGCCTCCTTATTACACCTACAGTCGTGCCCAGCCGCGTATTTGCGAACGCCGCAGGGCTATTCATCGAAGACAGTTACAAGATCAAACCGAACTTTACTTTCCAACTCGGCTTCCGCTGGGAGTGGTTTGGTACTCCTACCGAAGGCGCGAACCGCTTTGTCAACTTCCTGCCAGGCTCGGATTCGTTGGTGCGGATCAACACCAACGGCTACGGCACGCTCTATCCCCAGAACTACAACTACGAGCCGCGTGTTGGTTTCGTATGGGACACTCGGGGCACCGGCAGAACAGTGCTACGTGGGGCCTATGGGTATCTGGCCGACCAGCCAACCTTAAACGCGGTAACTAATCTTGCCAGCAATCCGCCCTTAGCCAATCCAGTCAGTCTTACGAGCACGACTGGCGTACCCGTCGGCGGCCTATTCAACGCGGCAACGGCATCGGGACTGGCGCCGAACGCGGTCGCGACTAACTTCAGCAATGGCTATCTTGAGTCCTACAATTTAAATTTGCAGCAAGAGATCGGGCCGTCGACGTCGTTTCAATTGGGCTACATCGGCTCCCGCGGAATCCATCTGCGTGTACGGCACAATCTGAATCAACCAACGGTAAACGGTAATCAAAGGCCCTATCCGACGCTTTCCGCGTCTAGCCCGCTCTTCCCCGGCAAGATGGTCAGCAATATAGCGCAAGCAAATTCCGACTCGTTTTCGAACTACAACGCGATGTGGTTCACGGTGAATCGCAGCTTCTCCCATGGCCTTGAGTTCAGCTCGACCTATACGTGGTCCAAATCCAACGATCTGAACTCGCTCGGATCCCAAGGCGGCTATGTGCTCCAAGACAACTTCCATCCTCGGACGAATTACGGACTTTCGGACTTCGACGTTCGTGACCGCTTTGTCTTCAGCGGTATCTGGGACCTTCCCTTCAAAGGCAGTCGTTTGAAGGATGGCTGGCAGCTGGCTAATATCACGCAACTGCAGACCGGAAACCCAATCAACCTCACGACGACGTCCACGTATAACGGCACAACTGGAACCATGCGGCCGAACCTGGTCGGCTCCTACACCACCGGCAAGTCCAAACTTGGAAACGGTAATGTGCGCTATATCAATGCTCTTGGTTGTGGAGCTATCAACGCTGCAGGAAGCCTTCCGCCTGGCTGCAGTTTCTATGCGCCCCTGACGGGCTTCGGCAATTTTGGCCGCAACATCATCAGCGGTCCGGGATTTGCCGACTCCGATGTTTCACTGCAAAAGACCACAAAGATTTACGAGTCCGCTTCACTTGTATTTCGTGCCGACGCGTTCGACTTCCTGAACCATGCTAGCTTTGCGCAGCCGAACGCCTCGATCTCTAATGCACTGGGTTCAACCACGACCCCAACCACTTTCGGCCAGATCACCGCTACGCGGTTTCCCATTGGAGACCTCGGCTCCTCGCGGCAGCTCCAGTTCGCGCTTAAGCTGCTGTTTTAAAAATGACGGCCAAGGGACCGCGGCAAATGAAAGAAACTCGAACACAGTTGAGTTATTCTCAACCGCGTTCGGGCAGGTTATGTCCAGTGCAACTGAGAATTGTCTTATAGACCACATGCAGGAAGTTTGTTCTTGAGCATTTTCCTGGGGCCGCAGACGAAAAGCGGCCCTCCTATCTTCCGGCCGTATTGTGAATCCGAGCCTCGCCGAGTATCACATTCCCGTCAACCTGATGTTCCCCAGATCAAGGCCTACTTTCTGGGCCTAACCGACCTGCACACGCCACTCGGTGCGCACGGCATTGGGGAGATCGGAATTACCGGCCCTGCGGCTGCTGGTGCACATGCGGCCTATCGTGCGACCGGCAAGCGCATCCGCACTTTGCCTACCACGCTCGACAAGCTGCTATGAATGGTTCCACTCATGCTCTCGGACCATTCAGTCTGGCACTCAGGTCTGTCCTCTACTGGTCCGTCGGCGTTGTAGAGAGGAGCAAGATAGATTCCATGGCGTGCGGCAATCGTCTCGATCTCCTCAACCCGCTCCTGAGTGATGAACCCTCTTCCCTGGGAGAAGGGCTCGAACCGGCGCTCCAGAGCAAGAGCCATGCCTTCGAG
>DASYBJ010000086.1:0-19085 GCA_036500845.1 Acidobacteriaceae bacterium | reverse complement strand
TTTCGGCGCGTAGGGTGGGAAACCACAGCTCTCTACCCCTGATTTTTAAGGAAGCTCTGATTAAGCCTAGCTTTGTATTTAGTCGTGCCGTTAATTGAGCAGAATCATTGCGGCCTTCAGGCCCTGAGGTATCTTTCTAACGAACTTATCGGGCAAATCGAGTTTTTCCGCAGCCTGTTTAGCCCCTGAGGCAACGCCATTTCGGCACACTTCCCGCTTTCCAATTCTGTAACGAACTTAAGACTCACCACACTAGCGCTTGGATTTTGCCGGTTGCGATTGCATTGCGACGCCGAGCTGTTCCATGAGGCTGAGCAAATTCCAATCGACCCACTGCTCGGCAATCTTGCCTTTGTCGATGCGATTAATTGAGGTGCCGGAGATAGTTGCGCTTTTCTCTGTCGGAGGCATGCCGAGGAACGGGCCACGGTGCGTGCCGTGCGCTTTCCAGTGCAAAACGACTTCGTTGCGTTCCGCGATTGTATCTTCGATGGTGATTTTCAGATCCGGGAAGGCGGTCCTGCACGTTTGTATATGCTGTTTATAGTTTCCGGCTCCGGAGGTGAGCGATGGGAAAACCGAATCATGAAAGCGGCATCCTGCCGATATCAGTTCGTCAACGACTTCCAGCCGGCCTTTGTTCCAGGCCTCTTCCATAAGCTTCCGAGCAATTGCTTTATTTTCGTCGGACACGGTAGTTCTCCTTTCGGCCATCAAGAATAGACCCAAATCAATGCAGCTGGCGGATAATTTAAAAGTCGTTCGCCCTATCTACGATCAGGTTCTACTCGAATCGGCTGAAAGGGCAGGTGGCGTGGGTGGCGTCTGTAGATTGGCTCGGGCGCAGCACGAGACGGTAGTTCCAGAACAAATCCTTCAATGTACGACTGAAACCTGTTCCTGGCCGGTCAGCCCGAATCCCTCAGGCGTCCCGACGCGAGGAGGGCCACGGTCTACACGGAGGAAGAATTTCCGTCCTTCAGCAATTCCTCAACCGGAGCCCAGCTTTTGCCCTGCGACTCGGCCACCGCTTTATATGTCACTTGTCCGGCGTACGTGTTCACCCCTTCGCGTATTCCGGCATCAGACTTGATCGCCTCGCTTGCCCCAAGCTGCGCCAGCCTGAGCACGTAAGGAAAAGTTGCATTCGTGAGAGCAAGTGTCGATGTGTTCGGGACGGCTGCAGGCATGTTCGTCACGCAGTAGTGCACGACACCGTCAAGGATGAACGCGGGCTCGCTGTGCGTTGTCGGATGCGCAGTTTCCACGCAACCGCCTTGGTCGATGGCAACGTCGACGATTACCGCTCCCTTCTTCATCTTGGCAACCATCGCCCTGGTTAAGATCTTGGGCGCAGCCGCGCCCGGGATGAGCACTCCTCCGATGACGAGATCGGCTTCCTGTGACGCCCGCTCCAAATTGTAAGAGTTGGAAGCAAGCGTATATACCCGTCCGCCGAATATGTCGTCGAGCTCACGGAGTCGGTTGAGATTTAGATCAACAATCGTTACTTTTGCTCCCATCCCCAACGCAATCTTGGCGGCGTTCGTTCCTACGATGCCTCCACCGATGATGCATACACTTGCGGGCGGTACGCCGGGGACACCTCCGAGCAGCAGCCCACGGCCTCCCCGTTCCTTCTCGAGGTAAGCGGCGCCGACCTGGACGGACATTCTTCCGGCGACTTCTGACATTGGAGTGAGCAGAGGCAGCGCGCCAGAGCGGTCGCGAATGGTCTCATATGCGATACCTGTCACTCTTCGAGCGAGCAGCTTGTCGGTGAGTTCTGGCAGCGGAGCCAGGTGTAGGTAGGTAAACAGCACTAGTCCTTCACGGAAGAAGCCGTACTCTTTCTCGACCGGCTCTTTCACTTTTACGACCATGTCCGAGAGTCCCCAGATGTGATGGGGCGCTCCTGCAATCTCAGCGCCTGCTGCCTGGTATTCGTCGTCTGTAAATGCGGACAAATCGCCCGCCTTGGTTTCTACCAGAACAGTGTGGCCGGCTTCGACTAAGGCTTTCACGCCGGCTGGCGTGATGCCGACGCGGCTTTCGTGATCCTTCACTTCCTTAGGCACGCCAATAATCATGGGCACTCGCTTTCTGCAGTGTTTTCGATACGCCTTTACTCTCCCGTATCGATCTGTGCACGTTGCAGACGATCCGAGTAATCCACATAAACCGATTTCCAAGTTGTGTAGAAGTCGAGCGCACCGGTTCCTCCTTCGCGGTGTCCATTGCCGGTATGCTTCACACCGCCGAAGGGCAAGTGAACCTCGGCACCTATCGTGGGCGCATTGATATAGGTGATTCCGGCATCGAGATCCCGGATTGCTTTGAGAGCCTTGTTTACATCTCGCGAGTACAGCGCCGTAGACAATCCATATGCGGTACCGTTCGCAATCGCGAGAGCGTCCTCGAACCCGTCACACTCGATCAGGCTCACCACCGGCCCAAAGACCTCCTCTTGGGCGATCCGCATGTTCGGCTTCACGCGGCCGACAACGGTCGGCGCAAAGAACCACCCTTTGGCGAGGATATCGTCAACGAGGCGTTTGCCCCCGCACAGCACTTCCGCCCCTTCCTCTCGGGCGATCGAGACGTATCGTTCCGAGGTTTTAATCTGCTGTTCGTTGATCAGCGGCCCCATCTCCACGATCTCGTCCAGTCCATTGCCGACACGAAGAGCCTTAGCGCGCGCTACCAACTTCGTAGCGAAATCGGCTGCGATGGACCTCTGCAAGATTATCCTGCTGGTTGCGGTACAGCGCTGGCCGCTCGTGCCAAACGCTCCCCAGACCGCGCCGTCGAGCGCGAGATCGAGGTTGGCGTCTTCGAGCACAATCATGGCATTCTTACCGCCCATTTCGAGGGAACAGGGCTTGAAGTTGCCGGCGGCGGTTTGACCGATGATGCGCCCCACTTCGCTCGAGCCAGTAAAGGAGATTGCAGTAACATCGGGATGCGAAACCAGCGGTGCTCCGGCGTCGGGCCCAAAACCGCTCACAACATTGACGACCCCGTCGGGCAGACCGGCTTCGAGCAGGGCTTCAAGAAGATTGAGCGTGGAAAGGGGAGTGTCCTCTGCTGGCTTGATTACACACGTGTTACCGCAAACCAGGGCGGGGAAGAGCTTCCATGAAGGGATGGCCATGGGGAAATTCCACGGAGCAATCATTCCGCAGACCCCCACAGGCATGCGAACAGACATGGCGAACTTATCTGGGAGCTCTGAAGGTGTCGTCTGGCCAAAGAGTCTGCGGCCTTCGCCCGCCATGTAGAAAGCCGTATCGACCGCCTCTTGTACATCCCCACGGGTTTCTTTGAGGACCTTGCCCATCTCGCGCGTCATCTGCCGGGCAAACTCTTCCTTCTTCTTAAGCAAGACCTCTCCGGCACGGTAAAGAATCTCTGCTCGCTTAGGCGCGGGTACTAGCCGCCAACTCTTGTAGGCCTCGCGAGCCGCGCACACCGCGTCAGCGACATCTTCTTTACCCGACGATTGGAATTCTCCTACAACGTCATCTGTATCTGCGGGATTGAGATTGAGGAACGTCTTTCCTGTCTTCGCGGGCACCCATTTTCCGCCGATCCAATTCTTGTAGAGCCTCGCCTGCATCGTCTCTGCCTCCATCGAACTTCCGAGGATAACCCAAGAGCCGATGTGCCGAAACCGCAGGAATGGCAAACGGCACGCACATCCCCGAAAGGTGGTGTTATATGTGACTCAAAAGAGTAGCGGTGCAGTAATGCACCCCTGGCCGTACAATATGGCTTAATCGACGGAACAGTTCCCTTCATGTCATCAAACGGATTTCAATCGCGTTCGTCGCGGGCACATGGCGTGCGCTCGCTGTTCAGCGTGTTCTCAAGCGACTTGGCCATCGACCTGGGGACCGCGAATACTTTGGTGTATGCGCGGGGTAAGGGCATCGTCGTCAACGAGCCCTCGATTGTCGCAATCAATAAAAATACAGGCGAAGTTGAAGCAGTAGGGAAAGAGGCCAAAGAGATGCTCGGCCGGACCCCGGGCAATATTGTCGCGATCAAGCCCATGAAAGATGGGGTCATCGCCGACTTCAAGATCACCGAGAAGATGCTCAACTACTTTATCCAGAAAGCACATAACCGCAAGATGCTGGTGCATCCGCGAATTGTCATTGGAGTGCCTTCTGAGATCACACAGGTCGAAAAGCGCGCGGTGGAGGATTCGGCATACCGCGCGAAGGCGAGCGAAGTCTTTCTTGTGGAGCAGGCCATGGTCGCTGCTATTGGGGCGGGGCTCCCGATTACGGAGCCGAGCGGCAATATGGTGGTCGACATCGGCGGCGGCACCACCGACATAGCAGTCATTTCGCTGTCAGGCATCGTCTACTCACGTTCCGTCCGCATGGCCGGCAACCAGATGGACGAGGCGATCATGAATTACCTCAAGCGCAAGTACAATCTGCTGATCGGCGAGCGTACTGCGGAGCAGATCAAGATCGACATCGGCTCGGCCTATCCACTCGAAAAACCGCTGACAATGGAGATCAAGGGGCGCAATCTGATTGAGGGGGTTCCAAAGACGATCACGATCGATGACGGGGAGATTCGCGAAGCCCTCACCGAATCTATCTCCACTATCATGAATGCAATTCGTGTTGCGCTCGAACGTACACCCCCGGAGTTGAGCGCGGATATTAGTGATCGCGGAATTGTTTTGACCGGGGGGGGCGCCCTGATCAAGAACCTCGACAAGCGCATACGCGAGGAAACCGGCTTGCCAGTTTCGATTGCGGATGATCCATTGGCCAGCGTCGTACTCGGCACGGGCAAGATGCTGAGCGATTTCCGCCTGTTGCGCAAGATCAAGATCGACTGATGCCGCCCTTGTTTGAGCCCTAGGGCGGCATCAGTCCCGCATGGGCAAAGTGTTAGCCATGGACTCCTTTCTAAACCGCTACAAGAACATCCTGGTGCTGGTCGGCGTCCTAGTTGCCCAGATCGTCGGATTGGCTGCGCAGATTCGGCGTCCTAATCCCGCCGGCCCAGACGGTTCGAGCGTGCGCCTCATCCGTTCCTGGGCAGTTGGTCTCATCTCCCCACCCGAGAAGGCTCTCCACGGCATGGGTCGCGGTGTCCGTGGACTCTGGTCGAACTATCTCGATCTGCGCCACGTCCGGCAGCAGAACCAGGACCTGCGGTCCCAGGTCGGCCGGCTTCAATTGGAACAGGCTGCGTTACTTGAAGATGCCCGGCAGGGCCAGCGCCTGCAGCAGCTCCTGGCCTTTCGTGAACACTACATCTACAACACCGTTCCGGCTCAGGTGATCGGCACTTCAGGAACCGATCAATCACGTGTCCTCTACATCGATAAAGGCACAAAGAATGGGCTGAAGCCCGACATGGCAGTGATCACCCCTGATGGCATCGTGGGCAAGCTGAAGGATGTTTTTTGGGACACCGCCCAAGTGCTCGAGATCTCTGACCAGACGAGTGGCGCAGGTGTCGTGCTCGAGTCGACGCGATTACGCGGAGTGCTGCGCGGGAATGCATTAGGCCAACCGCAAGTGATCAATCTTCTGCCGGACGAAAGGATCAAGCCCGGCGAGCGCGTCATTACAAGCGGTGGAGACCAGATATACCCTCGCGGTCTGCCCGTAGGCGAAGTGGATCATGTCGCGCCAGATCCGCAGAATCCGGGCTATATCAACATCGTGATCAAACCAGCAGCCAATCTGGGAAGGCTGGAAGAAGTACTCATCATTACCAAAACGGATGCCGATCTACCGGCGAAGGCGCAACAGGATATGGCGCAAAGTGCAGCGGTCGCGAGCACGCAGCGGGCGGCAGACATTCTTGCTCAACGGCTGCCGGGCACCGATCCGGCCAAAGCTCCAGTGCCCGGCCAAGCAGCAGCCACGGCGGAAGAGATTCCGGCCGCGGTCAAAGCGCCGCCGGCGCGGCACACGGACCGATATAGCCCAGACGCCACTCCACCGGCAGCTGACTTGACGCCGGGAAAGCCCTTTGCTCCGCCATCACCGCGTCCTTTGCCACCTGGTGTTTTTCCGAGGTCGAGTCCAGCAACGGCTTCTGCTCCTTCGGGAAACAGTGCGACAGCCACGAAGCCGGAAAAACCCGTACCTGTGCCCGGTGCAGCAGTCCGCCCCAAAAGCTCCTCGCCGCCCTCAGGGGCGGCTTCGGAATCGCCTTCAACCTCTGGCTCAGGGGTGACGGAAACAACGCCGCCAAAGCCTCCGAATAAGCCGGCCACCAAACCGGCCAGTAAGCCGGCGAATCCACCGCCCACTCCGCCAGCAGATACGAAGGATGAGACTGTCCCAGCACTGGAACCCACGCATCCGACGCCAGACGGGAATGCCGCGGAGCCACCCCAATAATGGCAATGTTGGCCTCAGCAGCGCGCCGTGAATTGGATGTACAGCGGTATCCCTGGGTAGTCGTGCTGCTGGCTCCTCTGCTCGCGATCTTTTTACAGGCTTACGTTCCTCGCTACGTTCCAAAATTTGACATACTCGATCTGCCGCTGCTGGTCGCAATCTATTTTTCGGTCGGATGGCGTAACCCGATTGCGGGGACTCTCGGGGGCGCCTTGATCGGGTTGGTGCAAGATGCGCTGACCAACCGCCCATTGGGAATCAATGGAATTTCCAAGTGCGTGGTTGGTTTCTTTGCTGCCTCTTTGGGAGTCAAAATAGACGTCGAGAATCCGGGAACGCGTCTTTTGATGAACTTCGCGTTCACTCTGCTGAACATCGCCATCTATCTGTTCATCATGCATCGTCTATTGGCGCTTGGTCTGAAGACGAACTGGGTTCATGAGGCGATCAAGGCAGTGATCAACTCCATCGTCGGGGTTTTTGTTTTCGATCTTTTGGACCGCCTCAAACACCGGGAATAAGCAACGCTCTAGAAAGGGGTTGCCGATCATGTTCAACCGCGAAGAAAAGCTGCCGGCATTCAAGCTCTCGATCGTGCAATACAGCATCGTCGCGGTTCTGCTCGTCCTCCTCTCTGGTCTGTGGCGGCTGCAGGTACTGGGCGCGCAAAACTATCGCACTCTTGCGGAGCAGAACCGGATTCGGAAAGTTCCGGTTCTCGCGCCGCGCGGCAAGCTTCTAGATCGGTATGGCCGCCTTTTAGTCGATAACTACCCCTCAGTCTCGTGCTTTCTAATCCGGGAGCAGGGGAGGGATTTGCGGGCGGATTTTCCGCTCATCGCGCGTGGTCTCAACATGACCGTAGATCAACTCCAGAACACACTCGACCACTATCGGGCGGCTCCGAAATATCAGCCAATTCCGCTGAAGCAGGACATCACGCCGGATGAGCAGGAATTTATCGAATCCCATCGCGACGAGCTTCCGGAACTCGAGACCATCGACGAGCAGCGCCGGCTTTATCCTCGCAATGGCTTTGCGGCAAACCTGATAGGTTACGTCGGCGAGGTCAGCGATGACATGCTGAATGACCCGCGCTATGCCTACTACGAGCCGGGCGATGTCGTAGGAAAATCGGGGGTAGAACAGTCCTATGACCAGCTCTTACGCGGTCAGGATGGATCCCAAGACCTTATCGTAGACAGCCATGGACGGGAGGTTGGTGTGCTGGGCCGCGAACCTGCTGTCCCGGGGACGAACCTCAAGTTGACCATTGATCTCGATCTTCAGCGCGCGGCGGAGACGGCAATGGGCGTCCGTAACGGTGCGATCGTCGCCATGGACCCGCATACGGGCGAGATTCTCGCCATGGTGTCCCATCCAAGCTTTGATCCAAACGATTTTGCCGTGCGTGTCTCCAGAGAGGAATGGAATCGGCTGATTAACGATCCTCAACACCCCTTGTTAAACAAAGCAATCCAAGCACAGCTTGCTCCAGGATCGACCTTCAAGATCATCATGTCGGTCGCCGGACTACAGGAGAACGTTGCACAAACGCTCGACGTAAATTGTCAGGGCGGAGCCTCCTTCTACGGCCACTTCTTCGCCTGTGATGCCCGGCATGGACACGTAAGTATCCAGACCTCGCTTCCCCTATCTTGCGATACCTACTACTACACGCTCGCCCAGAGGCTCGGAATCGAAAAGATTGCTTATTGGGCACACCAGTTGGGGTTGGGGCAAAAAACCGGAATTGACTTGCCTGGCGAAGTCAGCGGCACTGTACCTTCCGAAGAGTGGAAAATGAAGACCGCCCACGAGAAGTGGTATGCGGGAGAAACCATCTCGGTTGGGATCGGGCAGGGAGCGCTCGCCGTGACGCCAATTCAGTTGGCTCGAGCCGTCGCCGGTGTTGCCTCAGGCGGTGCGCTCAAGCGCCCCCACGTTGTCTTTCCCGACCAGTTGTCGGGCGAATACCGCCAAGGAATTCTTGAGACGTACCCTGGTTCCGGCGACGTGATGGCTTCGATCAATCCATCCAATTGGCAAATCATCACTGACGGTATGGCAGCAACAACCGGCCCCCACGGCACGGCGTACGCGTCTCATTTGGAAGGCATCGACTTCGCAGGTAAAACGGGAACCGCACAGGTGGTCAGCCATAGCGCCGGTATGAAAAGCATCGCAAAAGATATCGCCGAACGGCCGAATGCTTGGTTTGTCGGGATCGCGCCTCGCCGGAATCCCGATATCGTGGTCGTCGTGCTTTGGCAGCATGGAGGCTGGGGTGCGGGTTCGGCGCGCCTGGCTGCTCAAATTATCGAGTCGTATGTAACCAAGCAACGCCGCCTGCAGAACAACTTACAGATAGCTGAAACACCCGGCCCTGTGGATGTAGGAGTTCTCTGGTCGGAGCCGGCAGACGGTCAGAAGGATGGAGGCAGCAAGAGCACGAGCAAGCCCGAAGTTGCCGCGAACCGTGCCCCCCTGCCGCCGCTCCACGCTGGACATTTCATGCTGAGCATTCCATCCGCAACTGCTGCACGGCGGGCGCAAGGCCCGTCGCCGTCTGCGGAGAGCGCCCCGTTGAAGAGGGCGGCAGACTGAGATGCGGCGTTCGATCTCATTTCGCGATTTCGACTGGCTGCTCCTCAGCTTGGTGTTGCTGCTTTCTGTCGTCAGCATCCTCGAGATCTATAGCGCCACACTTCACACGAAGTTCGTCGGCTTTCATACGAAGCAGATCTTCTGGTTGATCAGTGGGCTCGTCGCCATGTTCATCCTGTCGCTGGTCAATTACCACCGGCTGATCGATGTTGTCCACTGGGTGTATGCCTTTTGCCTAATCTCGCTGATCGCTGTGTTGGTGGTAGGACAACGCGTTCTGGGCGCCAAGCGCTGGATCAAACTTCCAGGGGGAATTCATTTTCAGCCATCGGAATGGGTGAAGTTGGTGCTGATCGTGGCTGTCGCCCGCTATTTCGCCAATCTCTCCAGCAAGGAACTGACCTGGGGGGACATCGCAAAGGCTGGACTCATGGTGGGCCTGCCCATGCTCCTGGTTCTCAAACAGCCCGATCTGGGAACCTCCCTCACCTACATCCCGGTCTTGCTCATGGGGCTTTTCTTGGGCGGGGTTCGCTGGAAGCAGGCATTGATTCTGCTGTTGGGAGCTTCCATATTGGTCGTGCCGGTGTGGTTCAAGGTCCTCAAACCTTATCAGAAGCAGCGCCTCACGAGCTTTCTGAACCCGGATACGGATCCTCGTGGCAGCGGCTACCAAGTCAAGCAATCGCTCATCGCGGTCGGCGACGGAGGCGTCCTCGGACGCGGCGCTACGAAAGGCACGCAGACGCAAGGGGATTTTCTGCCGATTCCGTACACAGATTTCATCTTTGCGGCGTTTGCGGAGGAACATGGCTTCGTCGGCGCGGTCTTCGTACTGCTGATATACTTTTTGATATTGATGCGTTTGATTCAAAACGCGCAGACGGCCGCAGACCTTCCCGGCACTTTCTTAATCATGGGCGTTGTCGCAGTGCTCATCTTTCAGATCGCGGTCAATGTGGGGATGGTAGTGGGTCTTATGCCGGTAACCGGTATTCCTTTACCGCTCATGAGTTACGGGGGATCCTCGGTTCTGTTTACGTTTCTGGCTCTCGGCATGGTGATGAATGTCAGGATGAACCGGTTCGTGAACTAGAGTGGAAGCGAGCTTGAGTTTTGTTGTGCCGCTGCGGCGAACGCCGTGGCCAAGGAAGTAAGGATTTAAAGACTTTTAGAAATGCCGGCCGGGGTGTCACCGGGGCCGGACAGGATTTAGGTATGAGCGCGCCAAACCGTTTGCGCGGTCGCTGTATCCCGAAAGCACTAAGCTGGAAGCAGCCTATCCAACAAAGATCGGCTGAAGACTACCTTTGCTCGCCAGGAAACAGAAATCGCGAAAGCGGGAGAAGACGGGTAACGACCCGGCCTGAAATCAGGGCTGAAGTGGTCACAGAGTCTTCGCGCCCGGATAGCCGGGAAATTTTAACCGGTCTGAAGATTTCAGCCGACCCTTTCGGTGAGCTTCCGCCCGTTTTGGGGCATGGAGGTAGAGTTGTTCTCTCACATAAGGAATCTCGCCTGAAGTGCTGCTTTTAGACTCGGCCTATTGCTCCAGGCTTTCTCTCGTCTGACCTGATCCTCTCCGGCATTCCGGGAGCGGGATCGCTTCCGTTCCGACCCTCCGCACCGGCAGTCCGCCAGGTTCAACCTGCCGGCAGGAGAGATAAACATGTCCAAGGAAATATGTATTTCAAGCACGCCGCATGAGACGCGGCTTGCCATTATCGAAGACGATCAACTCACAGAGGTCTATTACGAGCGCGAGAATGAGTACACGCTCGCTGGCTCGATCTACAAAGGGCGCGTTACTCGCGTGCTTCCCGGAATGCAGTCAGCGTTTGTGGACGTCGGACTGGAACGTGACGCCTTCCTCTATGTGACCGATTTTCTGGAGGAGCAAGAAGACTCGGCGGAATTCGAGCGGGTCGCTGGAAATGGTGGTCAGGAAGAGCGCGCTAGTCGTGACCAACGGCAGCAAGCCGGTTCGGAGCAGAAGGAGCTTCGGATCCCCAACACCGGGTCCGGAGCAAGCTCTCGCACCCAGGATGGCGAGGGAACAGGAACACCCGCCGCGGAATTCACTGAAGGAACCCGCCGTTGGCGCGGCCGCCGCGGCCGCCGGAATCGTGGTCTTCGGCCGCAGCAGTCTGCACAAGAGGCATCTCAGACCACTCCGCGGAACAGTGAGCCGCCCGTTGATTTCACTCCGGTAGAAGAGGTTGAGGTTCAGGAAGAGCCGGCCGCTCAGACGCCTGAAATCCCGGTCTATCTTCCGGGGGAGTCGCTTTCCAAGTACGGAGGTCCGAATGCCGCAAAGGCGAGTGTGCCGGCTGCGGCAGATCGTGAGCCACAGCGGACCAGTTACGCAGCGTCAAAACCATCGACGCTGATCGAAACGCCGATTGAGTGGAACGGCGCGGGGCTTCTTCCCGGAGAGTCCCGTACTCGTCTGGAAGAAGCCTCAGTTGTAACTGAATCGGTTACCGACGAGGCAGTGGGAACAGATGCGTCTCCTGTCGCTGGGATGGAGCCTGTTACCGGGCATGTTGAACGCGACGGGTCTGCTCACGCAGATTCTTTTTCAGGCGCAGGTGCGGTCGAGGAGATCACACCAATAGAGGCGGATGAACCTGTCGCCGCTGAAACAACTGTTGTTGCTGAAGATTTGCAAGAATCGGAGGTTGTCGAAGAGGTTGCCGAGTTTGAGGCGGAAGGGGCATCGGCCTCTTATCGCATCGATCCTGTGCCTCCGAGCGAATTTCGTGTAACCACTCCGTCGGCCGTTCTTGAGGAGCTCCAAGAATCAGAGGCGTTTCCAGCTATCCCTGAGATCGAGCGGCATTTTCAGGTCGAGCATTCACATGAGCAGCCTTTGCCGACCGCTCCAACTCCAGAAGTAGAACAGCCATCCGAGTTTGCCGAACAGCCCCAGCTCATCGAGCAAGACGAGGAGAGCAGCGTCGGCGACTTCTACGCGGAGTTCGACGATCTGGCCCAAGGGCTAGACGCTCCTATGGGACTGTTGGAAGAGGAAGAGGTCAGTGAAGAGGAGGAGTATGACTTCCTGCCCCTCTACGCCCATCAAGACGACCATGACCTTGAGGATATGGAAGAGGAAACGCTTGATCGGCAGACGATGTCGGGCCCCGAGATAGACGATCTGGTGCGCGATACGCACATCGAGCAACGCATTCACGGCGAACCGGGCCCACTTACCATCGAAGAAGCAGAAGAAGCCGAGCAGGATGAGATCGACGGAGAAGGAGTGGAGGTCGCGCCTGAGTCGGAAGTGGGAGAAGTGCGACCAACACCTGCAGCAGGCCAACCGGCTCGCCGCGACCGGCACGACCAGCGCCGTGGAGGGCGTGGCAATCGCCAGGAGGGCCGCCGGCGTCATGAGGGCCGCAGACAAATGACGCAGACCAGCGATTTGCCAATTATCAGCGAGCTCTTGAAGCAGGGACAAGAGATTTTGGTACAGATCGCAAAAGAGCCGATTGCCAAGAAGGGCGCACGCATCACGAGCCACATCGCGCTGCCGGGCCGTTTCCTCGTCTTCATGCCGACAGTCAACCACGTTGGTGTTTCGCGAAAGATCTCTTCCGATGAAGAGCGCCAGCGCCTCAAGAGAATCCTCATCAGTGAAAAAGGAACAGGTGGCGGTGGCTTCATCGTTCGTACTGCGGCTGATGGCGCGAGCGAAGAGGATCTCCGCGCTGATATTCGCTTCTTGATCAGCTTGTGGACAGAGATCAAGCAGCGGGCGGACGCAGGCAAGGCTCCGGCGCTGATTTACCACGATCTGAATCTGGTGGAACGCGTTTTGCGAGATCAGGTAAGCGACAACTTCTCGACTATATGGGTCGACAGTGAACTGGAATACGAGCGGATCGTTCGCTTCCTGAATCGGTTTCAGCCGTCGCTGGTTCGGCGGGTGAAGCTCTACAGCAAAGAAACGCCATTGTTTGAGCAGTTCGGTATTCAAGACGAGATCAGCAAGGCTCTCAAGTCCAAGGTTTGGCTCAAATCGGGCGGCTCGATCGTGATCAACCAGACCGAAGCATTGGTTGCCATCGATATCAACACCGGCAAATACGTGGGTAAGACAGCTCGTTTGGAAGATACGATTCTCAAAACGAATCTCGACGCTATTCCGGAGATCGTGCGACAGATCCGCCTGCGCGATCTAGGCGGGATCATCGTAATCGACTTCATCGATATGGATGAGCGTAAGAACCGTCATAAGGTGATGCAGGCTCTCGAAGAAGCGCTTAAGGCGGATCGCGCGCCGTCCAAGGTCCTGCAATTTAACGATTTTGGGCTGGTCGCGATTACGCGTAAACGTGTCAAGCAGTCGCTGGAGCGTACGTTATGCGTGCAGTGCTCGGTGTGTGCCGGAACAGGAATGACGAAGAGTCCTACGACCGTCTGCAACGAAATTTACGTCGAGATGCGTAAGATGCAGCGTAGCCTTGAGCGGCACGATGTGTTGCTCCGTGTGCACCCGGAAGTCGTGAAAACGCTGAAGGGGAACAACGCGCGTTGGCTGAGTGAACTCGAGGAGATGACGGGCAAGACGATCATTGTCAAGAGCGATCCAGCCCTGCATCCCGAGCAGTTCGACATCCATTGAAGTGGAAATGTACTCGTGAGCATGAAGTGAAAATGTACTCGTGAGCATCTTTCACCGCGTCATAAGCCTCTCTTTCGTGAGCATCTTTCACCGGGTCATAAGCGTCTCTTTAGTGTTAGAGAACGCAGGGCCCTAGAGTGTTCGCCTGTAGGGGTCTCCTGAAGAGGGAATTCGTCGGGAGCTTTTCCGTCAAGGAAAGCTACACGCACGGCACTCTGAAGGAACGCAGCCGCACGGGAAGTGCGACTGGAACAGGGGGGTCCCTAAATTTCACGTACATGGGTGAACAAAAGATGTACCTGGCTCGCAGGTTAGGCTCTTCTCTTCAGGCTCCTTTGGCAATCGCTCTGGTTCTTATCTCCGCTACACTGATCGCACCAAGAGCCCTGGCGCAATACAGTTCGAGTGCTCAATACAACCAACAGATTGAAACCTTGGTGCAAGACCAGCAATATCCGAACCGAGGCGGATATTCCAGGCAGGGCTACTCTCACACTGACTCCATCATGAGCCACATTGCTATAGAGGCCGGAGGAGGTTTCAATCGTCCCCTCGGATATTCGAGAAGCTTCGCTACCTGGGGTGGGAACGTGCAGATCGGTGGTGGTTGGAATTTCAACAAATGGTTCACCACGGTGGCCGAATGGCAATATTTCTCGGATAAGATCCCTGGTGCGTATCTGTCGAATGCAGGTGTTCCCGGCGGCCACATCCACACCTGGGGTTTGACTCTTGAGCCCACGATCAACTACAAGAGCGGCGGGCAATGGGGCGGCTACGTTGTTGGCGGGGGAGGCTTCTATCGTCGGGTTACGACATTCACCGTGCCCCAACAACAGATAATTTGCTCCTTCTTTTGTTTTGTCCAGAATGTCAACGTGCCGATCGCTCACTACTCCAGCAATCAGGGCGGATTGAATATAGGCACGGGTGTGACCTACAAGGCCTTCGGAGCGGACAGTAACGGTAAGCTCTTCGCGGAAGTGCGGTACGTTTGGGTGAATTCCCCAAAGAAGAACGTCTTCGGTACCCCCGATGGCACAGAATCGCTTCTTCCCGTTACCATTGGGTTCCGCTGGTAAGCTGAGTTCGAACTTACGGACGGAGGGTTCCTGTCGATTCACCGGGAACCCTCTTCTGTGTTTCTGCAACGGGCCGGAATGCTCAAGACCTCACCCGCCATAGACTTGACCTGCAATCATGCCATGACAGTCCTGCGAGAAATTTTGGCTAGGGCGTGTAACACCAACCTATCTCGTGTAATTTTGTGCCCACGACGCTCCCCAGGGCCGGGCATTGTTGGAGGAAGTGGGCCCGGCAGCAAAGTCGAGTTTGGCCTATGTCTTGGGCACGTCACGCTTACATCCTATCTGCAAGATGTCTTCAGAAGGGACACTATTCATCGCATCCGGATGCCCGCCGATACCTCTTGAGAACAGAGAGGTACAACCATGGCTACAATTGACCCGACCTCAGTCGCAGCATCCAGCGGCAACGCGTCCACCGCTGCTGCCCAGATTCCTTCGACCTCTGCCGCGAGGGTGGCTACTCCCTCTGTACAGCCGGCGACCACCCTCAAAGCCGATACGATGAAACTCTCGCTCGCTGCAAATGTTAAGTCGATGCACCAGCAAGGCATCTCTCCCTCTGTGATCGCGGCGCAGCTTGGTGTTTCCGTGAAGCAGGTGTATGGATACATACCTGGTTACAACTCGGCAACAGCCACGGCTTCCACAACCGAGTCTTCTTCGTCGGATAATTCAACTCAGGCCGCAACCCCCGCGTCCACTGAGCCCTCCACCAAGCAAGATGCTGCAAGCCAGATGCAGCCGCCTGCTGCGCCACCGGAGACACCTGGCATTCCTACAGTCCAGGCAACACCAACGGCTTCTCAAAAAGCATAAGAGGCAAGGCAACGCGAACCGATCGAGGTGTCTGTCATCCGGCCAGACCGGATTGTTCGGCTTGGGCGACAAGCGGAGCTCCAGATTGCTTTATCCCAGTCCGTGATGCACAGCAATTGGAAATAGCCTCTATATGCCCACTGGAAAAGGCTTAGGAGCGGATTCGTCGACGGAGGCCGCGGGTGGAATCCGGAACCGGTCGAAGCGGCCCTGGAAGAGTGAGAGCAGGGCCGTATACAGATAGCCGATTACAAAGAGTAGGAGGAATGGAACGGTGAAGTAATTCTCGTTCGCAATCGCATACCAGATCGTCAGAACGAAGTAGCCACCGATGAGCAATTCAATCCAGGGTATCCACCCAAGCCTCTTGCGGTATTTCGCAGCCTGCGATCTTTGACCGCGCTTCTCCACGCGGTATTTGGGAGTGCGCTTGAACGCACTCTTGATACCGAAAAGAGCCTCCATCACGGCTTTCGTGTTAGTAACCGTGAGTCCGATTCCTAGCGCCATCAGAAACGGAAGATAGAGGAAAGTGCGGAACCATTTTCCGGGAAAGAGCTCCTTCTGCGAGACCAAATAGAAGGAAGATATGGAAAAGGTCGATGCCATAAAGAGCGGTACATCGATCAAGAGCATCTGAAACCACCCTTGATAAGAACGAATGATCATTGCCGGCATCAACAGGGTGGAGAGCACAACCATCAGCGGATAGCTCAGATTCGCCGTCAGGTGGTAGAACGCCTCGGCTTTGATTCGGAATGAAACTTCGCTCTGAAAGACATGGGGCAGGATCTTCTTTGACGTCTGAATCAGGCCCTTTGCCCATCGTGCCTGCTGCGTCTTGAAGGCTGTCATCTCAATTGGCAACTCCGCCGGACATTCCACTTCTTGCAGATATCGGAATTTCCAACCTTTGAGTTGTGCGCGATAGCTGAGATCAGTATCTTCCGTCAGCGTGTCATGCTGCCACCCTCCGGCATCTTCGATCGCGGACCGGCGCCATATACCGGCTGTCCCATTGAAGTTGAAAAAAACACCCATGCGCGACCGCGCTCCGTGCTCCAGCACAAAATGACCGTCGAGCAGAATGGCTTCAACCTGGGTGAGAAAGCTGTAATCGCGATTGAGGTGGGTCCACCGCGTCTGCACCATTCCGATCTTAGGGTCGGCGAGGTGATGCACCACTTGCATTAGCCAATCTGCGGGGGGTACGAAATCAGCGTCGAAGATAGCAACGAGCTCTCCCGTGGCCGAGCGCAGCCCTTCATCTAAAGCCCCAGCTTTGAAACCGTTCCGGTGCGTCCTGTGTATATAGCGAATCTGATGACCTAGCGCACTGTACCTTTCGACAATCCGCCGGGCACTCACGGTCGTCTCATCGGTAGAGTCGTCGAGCACCTGGATCTGGAGCTTCTCTCGGGGATAGTCGAGATTGCAGCAGGCATGAACAAGACGGTCGATCACAAATTGCTCGTTGAAGATGGGCAGTTGGACCGTGATCCGCGGCAATTCCGTGTAATGAGAGACGGGCTCCCGAACCTCTTTTTTACGGTTCTTATAGTAGTGGTAAACGAGCTGATACCGGTGCAAGCCGTAGAATGCCAAAATGACCATCACCGTGAAGTAGGGAACCAGCAGTGCCGTATCGAAGAGATTCCACCGGTAAAGGTTCTCAAACGTCCGGTCGGCATAGTGCGTTCGGAAGTAGTGTCCTAGGCCGCGCCGCGGGGCAAAAAAGAAAAAAGCCACATCCCACCCTGCATCCCATACTGCGTTTGGGATGGCTGCGAACGCATAGCCGGTAAGTTTGTCTCCAACCATCGCTAGTAGAAGAATGCCTCCGCTGGCAGAAATTCGTTGCGTTGCAAGAGCGATTCAGGCAGGTCTATCAGGGCGAACAACTACTGGATATTGTACGTGATGGAATGGCTTAGCTATGTAGCGATTCGCTCTACAACCCAGTCCGACCCCTCCCGTGGAAATTCGAGAAGGCTTGGCATCCGTTTCAATTTAGAAAGAAAGTCGTGTAGAGTGTATCGCGCTGCGCCGGCCGAAATCCGGCATCCCGGATAATGTGACGCAATTCTTCCTCTGTCGTGCAGTTCGAGGTTCCGGCTGCTCTTACGACATTCTCCTCGAGCATGACTGATCCAACATCGTTACCGCCGAAACGCAGTCCAAGTTGCAATACCTTCAATCCTTGAGTTACCCAGCTTGATTGAACGTTTTCGATGTTGTCCAAATACAGCCGCGAGATTGCCAGCACTTTTAAGTACTCCACAGCAGTCGCCTCATCCCATTTGCGGCCACCCAGGGCCGTGTTCTTAGGTTGGAAGCTCCAGGGGATAAACGCCGTAAAGCCGCCGGTTTCCTCTTGCAGACGGCGTACTTGCTCGAAATGGTTTACTCGCTGTTCGAAAGTTTCGCCGACGCCAAACATCATCGTTGCTGTCGTGCGCATACCCAGTTCATGAGCAGTTCTGTGGACGTTCACCCAGTCTTCCGTTGAGCACTTCAAGCGCGCAATCCGGTGCCGCACCTCATCGTCCAGAATCTCCGCTCCACCCCCAGGAATTGAGGACAATCCGGCATCGCGCAGTCTCGCAATCGTGTCACGCACCGAAAGCTCGCTATATTCGGCGATCGCCAGGATTTCGGACGCAGAAAAGCAGTGCAGCCAAATCTGGGGAAACCTTTGCTTGATGCCCCTCAGAAGGCGCTCAAACCACTCAATCTTGAGATCGGGATGCAGTCCGCCCTGCATCAGTACACCGGTACCACCCATCTCCAGAGTCTCGGCGATTTTTTCGTAGATCGTGTCAAAGCTGAGGATGTAGCCTTCCGCCGCAAGCTTTCCTTTGAGCGGACGATAGAAGGCACAGAAGCTGCAGTATTCGGTGCAGAAATTTGTGTAATTGATATTGCGATCGATGATGTACGTCACTACACCCTCGGGATGGAGTTTCTGCCGCAACGCATCTGCTTCCATGCCCAGACCGATCAGATCATCGCATCGAAAATATTCCAGAGCTTGGTTCCTTGTGATCGCCATCGCCTTGATTTTACGAGCATCCGGGCTGACATTCAAAGCGTCAAGCTCTAGAATGTTGCCCAGCACCCGGGTTCCGCAGTGGCAAAGGCCCGTTTGCACACCTGGTACGATGGGGCACCAATCGCTCGAAAATTGCCGTTCTTGCGGCCATATTTTCGATGTCCATGCATCTCAAGTTCTTTACGACCCTCGGGCCAAAGCCGGATATTCCAAGCTGCAGTACACATTCCTTCTGGGAAGATGAAGGTTTCAGCGACATGCCAAGATCTCAATGCTTAAGCCGCTGTTCCGCGCAGTCCCGCAGATTTGTTCCGACCATTCTTGCAATTCTCGCTCTCAGCTCGCTCGTGGGCCTTCCATCGTGTGGTTCGAATCTTGGGGAAGGCGCCGGCCAAACGAATGCAGCCGCGGCTCCCGACATTCTGATCCTTAGCAATGGAGATCAAATTACTGGGAAATTATTGCGTGCCGTCAACGGGACGGTGACATTTCACAGTGAGATT
>DASYBJ010000085.1:0-5526 GCA_036500845.1 Acidobacteriaceae bacterium | reverse complement strand
ACCGGAAAGGAATTAGTCGCCCGCGCCATTCACAAGCGATCCCGTCGTGCTCAGCGTGCTTTCTTCACCATTAATTGTGCGGCGTTCGCCCCTTCGCTGATTTCATCCGAACTGTTCGGCCATGAAAAGGGAGCGTTCACGAGCGCAACCCAACGCCGGGTGGGCCGTTTCGAGTTGGCGAATGGTGGCACGCTATTTCTGGATGAAGTGGGCGAGTTGCCATTGGATACGCAAATCGCGCTCCTGAGGGTCCTGCAGGAGAGGGAGTTCGAGCGGGTGGGGGGCAAAGAACGGATAAAAGTAGACGTTCGCATCATCACCGCAACGAATCGTGATCTCAACGCGGCTCAGGCGGATAGAACATTTCGTTCCGATCTCTTTTATCGGTTAAATGTGTTTCCGATCCAGGTCCCGCCGCTTCGAGAACGGCGGGAGGATATTGCAATGTTGCTTGAATATTTCCTCCATCGGTATGCAAAGCAGGCAGGCAAGGTGTTCAGAAGCATTGATAAAAACACGTTCGTCCTCTTTCGAGATTACGAATGGCCTGGCAAATATTCGCGAACTGCAAAACGCCGTCGAGAGATCCGTGGTATTGAGCCCGGACAAGTATTTCGTAATGATGACTCATGGCTGCCATCGATTCCTTGCTCGCAGCGCAAAAGACAGACGCACGACGACGGCAGTGATGACGATTCTCAGCACGAACGGGACATGATCGAGTCTGCTCTGGCTCAGAGCCGCGGGCGCATATCCGGCCCGAGAGGGGCGGCAGCGAGGCTTGGATTGCCCTCTTCAACATTGAATTCTCTCATCAAGAAGCTGAAGATTCGCAAGAACCGATTCAAGCTTGGCTAGATGTCAAGAGAATTGACGGGATTAGCGATTTCTCTGAATTTGACGAAATCTACACTACCCCTCTCGCCTTCTTCCCCTTTGTTTTTAATTACTTCAATATGGCCTTCTGCGTGCCTTCCTCAAGAGCGCAAGCATTCACGCAAGTCACGCCGAGAAGGCGAGGGCCAATGACATGCAAAATCGTACGACTTGTCGAACGCGACCAGTTAGTTCTGCTTCACATAAGCGGACATCTTCAGGAACTACACGTGAGCATGATCGAAGAACTCATTGCAAAGGAAGCAGGTCCCGTGGTTCTTGATTTGGCAGAAGTAGTACTCGTCGACCGCGAGGCGGTCAGGTTCCTCGCAGCCTGCGACGTGAGGGGCATCGGGCTCAGGAATTGTCCAGCGTTCATTCGCGAGTGGATGAGCGAGGTGTAGAGGCGTGAATGGCTGTGCAATTGTACGGTCGCGATGAGGCGACGGCAGACGGATCTTATAGCGATGAGAAACCAAGTCACGCGAAAACGAAGAACAGGAGCCCTGATCTGTGAAATTCAATCAACAGTCGAGCACCTTCGATGGTTCTATCAACTTGGTCCTCTTTGGCATAAGTGCACTGGAGCCAAAACTATGCACACGCTGACTTACGCCGCAAAAAAATCACCTGTTGGAATCGCGAATGACACCTGCGATATGTATTTGGTTGCTGCTGCCAAAGACGGAGATCACCAGACATATGCAGAGCTGTGTCGCCGACATTCGAAACAAATTCTTCGAACGGTTTTAGGGATTACGCACAACATTTCAGATGCCGAAGACACGTTACAGGAAGCGTTGCTGAAGGCATACATTCACATCGGAGGATTTGAAGGAAGGAGCGCCTTCTCCTCCTGGCTAACTCGAATCGCAATCAATTCCGCGTTGATGTTATCGCGAAAGAAGCGATCTCAACCTCTGTACAGCTTTGAAAGCGGTCCTGATGCGGACGATTTTAAACTGCCTGAACCTATGGAGACCTCCCACAATCCCGAAGAATCCTGCATTCAGAATGCTTTGGAGAATGAACTCGCCCAAGCGATTCGATATTTGTCCCCTAATCTTCGGGTTGTAATACAGATTCGGTATCGAGAAGACAGCTCAGTAGCGCAGATCGCGAAGATGTTGGGCATCTCCGAATCAGCCGTGAAATCGCGTCTCTTGAGGGCCAAATCCCAGATTCGCAGGCATCTTGGAATGCGGCACGTGCGGTCTCGAAATAAGCTCGCACTCCACGGAGAGACCCCAGCCCGAGTTCCAATCGGCTTCGTCTGGAAGAATACGCCTTCGGCCGGCAGTCTTTACCACTGCTGATTAGCTTTGAGGCAACTTGCCACGGACAAGAAGAACACGGATCACAAGGGGGAACAGTGAGAACACACCTTAGGAAAATGGCGATTTCAGACGGGGGCAATATCCTCGCGTTTGATACGAGTCTTGGTCCGGATCTGCGAAACGAGCTCCAGCGATGTGAACAAGGCCGACTGACGGAGTCAGCGAGGATGTCAGTAATTGGCATGATGGCATGCTCGATATCCCACGATATGCGCCACTCGCTCACGGCGATCTACGCGAACGCCGAGTTCCTCGAGAGCCACGATTTATCTGCGATCGTGCGAGCTGATCTGCTGCTCGAAATTCAAGAAGCAGTGCTCGGGATGACGGAGCGCCTTGATTCGCTACTGCAATTCGGTACTAGTGGATGGAAAAATAGGCTCGTCCATGAGAGCGTTTCCTTGGTTGTTGAGCGAGCCGTTGCGGCAGTGAAGTCTCATCCGGACGGGCAGAACGTGTCCATCACAATCGGCACGTTCGCGCTGCTGGAAGCAGACATTGACACGAGGAGTCTTGAAAGTGCCATTTATAACTTACTGCTCAATGCCTGCCAAGCTGCGACGCGTTCAACTCACGTGCCTGAGATAAAGGTCCATCTTACGGAAACCGACGAGCGGATCTACATCACAATCTCGGACAACGGACCTGGTATACCTGCCTCGGTCCGGAGGACGTTGTTCGATCCGTTCGTGACTGTAGGAAAACCCGACGGAACGGGCCTGGGGCTCACCCTGGCTCGTCGGATAGCTGAAGAGCACGGTGGCAGCGTTTGGCTCGTGGAATCGAATCCAGGGAAGACGGTATTCACGCTCAGTCTGACGAAGAACACATCATGCTCTTCAGGAGAGCTGAAGACTGGCAGAGCGGCTTCAATGCCTGCCGCAATGGATCTGCGAACTGCTCATGAAGGATCAATAACTGGCAGTGCTGAAGGATGAATTCCTGAAGCGGAGTTTGGAACCAACTGACCTGAAACTCGCTGGCAAGGTGGCGCTGATCACCGGCATTCTCGCGTTTGATAAGGGTCTTGGTCCGGATCCGCGAAACGAGCTCCATCGATGTGAACAAGGGTACGCACAGCGCTTCGTCTTCACCGTCCTGGCGACCATACTGCTCGCCAGCGGCCGCGGGCGGAGCTGAGATCATCGGCGGCGGTCGCCTGTCGGAGACCACCTTGCTTCCTGCAATCATCGTCCATCCTCCCGCAGGTTCTCGTGTCGCGACCCAGGAGGTTTTCGGACCGGTCACCTGCGTCAGCACTTTCAACAGGCTGGAGGATGCAATCGCGACGGCAAATGCGCTGCCGGTGGCCTTTCAGTCGAGCATCTTCACAGAAGACTTGCATGCCGCGCTCCATGCCGCTGAGCGTCTTAACGCGTCGACCGTGTGCATCAACGATGACACGGCCTTTCGCACGGACTGGATGCCCTTCGCCGGCCGCCGCCAATCAGGCTACGGCACCGGAGGCATTCCAGCCACGATGCACGAAATGACCCAAAAGAAGATGATTGTTTTTCGAAACTCGTGAGGTTCCGCTGCAAATTGTCAAGGGGATGAGGACTCTCTATTCGGAATTAGAAGCGAAGGCCAGACCACTGATCGAGGCGGAATGGTCCTGACCTACTTTCAGCGGGTGCTCCGTTCCCGAATATGCCTTTCATCTCTGAGATCGTGGAATAAAACCAGCTCAGCCGGGCTCTTATTAAGAGGACATAATTTCGTCCCTGCACCTAAGGCAAGAAGTATTTTCGAAGCCACGCTATGCTGCGGCTCGTGTGAGCGAAAAACAAGGAGCAACGAAGAGATGAGTAGCGAAATTATCAGCCTGAAGCCGTTTAAACATGCACCATCCATCGAGATATCTACCTGGTACAAGGGCATCCTAAGTACCCTATTGGCGACAGACGACGACACAGGGGGAGCCTTCGATTTAGTGCTGTCTAACATGAGAAGTGGGACCGAGCCACCTCCGCATGTTCACTCGCGTGAACACGAGTTTATTTATGTTCTTGACGGGAAACTCGATGTTTACGTTGGTAATCACGTATTCCAGGTTGGAGCGGGTGAATGCGCATTCCTCCCTCTGGGCAGACCGCATGCTTTCATCATCAGGTCGCCCAAGATTCGCATGTTGGTTTTGATCACGCCGGGCGGATTCATGAAATCCCTCGCATCCATGGCTGCACCTGCCGAGAAGCTGGAAATACCCTCCGACTCGGTTACCTATGCGACGGCCGACCTGGAAGAAACCATGAAGATATTCCTGAAGCACGGTGTTCGTTTTCTTTCACCTGAAGAGATCGCAGATGAGATGCCGGCGTTTCCGTCACGCTCAGTAGCGTAATTGCCCATTTTTCACACTTGAGGAGACATCAGATCGATGGGAAGCAACTGCCAGAAGGTCTCAGACCCCGAATCTCGACTTGCGTCCTGCCGAAAGCAGATAGACGAGACCGATCAACAGATCGTGGTCCTGCTCAATCAGCGTGCACGCATTGTTGCTGACGTCGGGAAGATCAAGCAAGAGGCGCACCTACCGGTTGCGGTCCCAGCGCGAGAGCAGCAGATCCTGGATCATATCGTTCAACTCGGAGGCGCTGGACCCTTGCCACCTGATCGTCTTCGCCGGATATATCAGACGGTCATACAAGAGATGAGGACCTGGGAAGAAGGGTTATCACAAGAGAGCGAGGATAAAACTGCCAAGTGATCAGCTCGGCCTATGAGATTTTCCCCGCCGCAAATCCCGCAGGACACGCGATTTGTCACCTCGTAGAAGCAATCGGGGACTTCCGAAGAGGATTAGTTGCACACGAACACGACGGATCCTAAAGGCTATCTGTTCCTTCTTTCGCCCCCATTCACCCAGCCAGGTACACCGAATATGTGTTCATCTGGATCTTAGATCTTCCAGCATGCTCACCGTGCAGGAAGAGATCCCACAGGTTATGCGGAAAAGTCGTACTGATCACTGGCGGCTCCCGAGGACTCGGTCTCGCCATGGCTGAAGAGTTCGGGAAAAAAGGCGCGTTGTTGGCACTCGCCGCGCGAGGTGCTGGAGAACTTGAACGTGCCCGTACGCTTTTATTGCAGAGAGGAGCAGCGCCGAGGCCAGAAAATGCCCGGATTTTTCCAAGCGATCTTCGCAGACCTGAAGAGGCGGAAAGGTTGATCAAGGAGGTGACGGCGCATTTCGGGCAAGTCAATGTTCTCGTAAATAATGCCGGCGTGATTACTGTAGGGCTCATAGAAAATCAGAGTATCGACGATTTTAGAGACGTCATGGACGCAAATTTCTTTTCCGCTCTCTACT
>DASYBJ010000084.1:0-2519 GCA_036500845.1 Acidobacteriaceae bacterium | reverse complement strand
ATAGTGTTAACAGGCCCTAGACCATCACGTAGCTATATCTCCCTTCGCACTGCAGAAGAGCGATCGCAGATACCATAGACGCAACAACCAGCACGTTGGGTACAGTGTGCGCCAGCATGTCTCGTACGATTGTTTCTGGATCTTCTGAGAGGCGGTAATGCTTGATAAGTTCTCGTACCTGCTCCTCTAAAGCAGTATGGCAGCTCAAAAAGCGTACACCGCGACGTTGCAGCCCCTGCATGCTCGCGTCTTGAAGCGGAGAGGCTTCGTCGCTGGGGTCCATGCCCGAAGTAATATGAGCAGCGTCATTTGTGAGCTGGCTGAGATAATAAGGATTTTTCACGGCAGGCTGACCGGTGCGAGGGTCATTGATCTCCAGCCAGGCGCCGACCCTGTATTTGTGCCAAACATAATCATCGTAGTTGAGGAGATTGGCTGGCCCATGCATTCCGCAAATTATCTTGATTTGATTCACGGGCACACCAAATCCGTAGTGAAGACCATTTAAGGAATTCTTTACCTTGGCGAGGGATGCTCCATTCTCAACTTGCGTGATGTCGAAGAGCTGTTTCACTCTTGCTTTTTCTTGCAGCAGTTCCTCAAAGGAAGAGAGGTTCCATTCCGACGTGCTCCATACAAGCTGTGCTTCTGCAGGCGGGTTCAGCCTTGAAACAATTCCAAGAGCTGCGATCCCGGCAAACGCTTTTGATGCCAAAGTGCGGCGGGTTAAGTCACTCATACCTATCTTCATTTCACCTGTACTGGAATCTCGCCATCACACAATCTGCTGGCGCCTTCACCTACTGCGGCCTACGCAGGGCACCAAGTGAATCTCCCCGCGCCTCGCGCAGGCAGGAGAGCGAAATCCGTGGCTGCCGTCCTGGGCCGTACACGCTCTCAGTCCTGACGCCTGAGTAGCAGTTTCAAAGCCAATCCCAATCTGCTGAGCCCAAAAAGATACTCATCTGGTGTGGTGATGTGGGGAGTCGCCGAGCGGCTCCACATCGCCACACGTTCAACCTACGCAAGATCAACTGGGTCGGTTGTTATCAGAAGAGTTGATGTTGCTTCCGATTCTTCTTGTGTACGACAAAGCCGCAGAAGACCGCTGGGCTCTATTGTCCGCTGGCAACCTTTGAATGCTGCACAGCATTTGCATCAGCGGCCGCCTGCGCTTCGACCTTACTAGGCTCAACCTTCATCCCATAGTTCTGACCTTGTATCCACACTCGATTCAGATAGTCCGTATCGCCATATTTTTGGAAGGTGACATCAGACTTGCGATGCGGTTGTGCAGACTGTGTAGGTACGAAGTCGACGAACGCCGAGGGCGCGCCGTTGACACTCTCGACCAGTAATACATCGCCATTGGCGTCGGGGTGGGTAATTCTGTAGCGTCCGGCGGGCAGCTTGGTGTCGCCTGCGTAAAACGGAAATGGGGCCTTAAAGTCCACGCTGTTGTCGATCTGAGCCGCGAGCGGCATCACCGACAAGAGCGATAGCAATCCCATCTTTACCACTAATTTGCCAAAGTTATTCATAAGATCTCCTTCATTTGCACCATCTGCAGCAGGTGTCGCCTCTGTAAAAGCAAACGTAGCGCCACTCTTGATGGGTCGGTGAATCAGTTCGCTGTGCCGGTTAAGTTACTTTGATTTCGTATACTTGGCGGTGTGACCTTGGCGGTCGAGCGTCCTGGGAGGCAAAGCTGTTGAACGCTTATGTGTCGGTATCGCGCCAAGCTGGGACGCCATTTCGACTAATACGCGACTTGAGACTTACAGACGTTCGGCGTTTCGGCCAAGAGACTAGGGCCTGCTAACACTATCAGGGCGAACAGCGTTGCGAGCGAAAACCAAGCCTGGCGAGGCAGGGGCCGAAGGCTTTGGTGGCTACAATCAAATACAGCCAACCTATTCGTCGGTGCGAATACGCAAGTGGAAGTTGAACACCAGAAGCGTCAGAATTCCAAACACCATCGCAAACAAGGCCAGAGGCGCGCCATACGGGCGATCTGCCGTGAGCGAGAAGCGAAGCAGAATAATCGAGAGCACGAAGGCAGCATTGCGAAAGACCATTTCGTATCTCCCGGACACCACTAGCGACAAAATCAGGATCAGAACATCCGTGAAGATCATGACTGTGAATACATCATTATAGTAAAAGGCATTGGGCTCCCCGGTGATGGGATGCCCTGCCATGAGAGACCGATATGTATGCAGAATGAGGATTCCAAGATTGTAGACAGCCATCGAAAGCAGAAGCACAGTTAGACCAACCGCAACCAGTTTCTTTTGCGCGATGAACTTTTTCGATCCAGCCAAAAACTCCGCGGCTCCCGCACGTCTCACTCGCTTAAGGGCCACATACTGAAATACGGCAACCAGCAGGAACATTGCCAGGCCAGAGCACATATCTAAGAACAAAGGGAACGCTTGGTGAAGCTGCTCGTGCTGCCAGCTCTCTTGGCTCGCGGCGGCAATGTCTTTGAAGACATCTCGAATGAAAATCAGCGACAC
>DASYBJ010000083.1:0-4927 GCA_036500845.1 Acidobacteriaceae bacterium | reverse complement strand
AAGATGTCGGTGAGGGCAGAGAAATGGGCTTCGCCCTCGCGGAAATCGCCTGCATGAATTGTGAAGGTGTGTTGCCCGAGCATGGAATGCTCCCTGAAATCGGCATTGAACAGCGGGGGAGGTCCTACCGGGGGCACGAGTTTTGTACCACAGCGGGCCGGAAAAGGGCAGAACTTTTTATGCAAGGTACTTTTTATGTAAAGGTCGAATGAGCCGCCGTCCAGATTGCTCCTAGCGAAGTTCGCTGGCCAGCTTTCCCAAATACCGCTCGTCCACGTCTAACTCCTTCGCCAGCCCACGCACGACGGCCTTCGTTGGAATCTTCTTCCCGTTCACCATATCGAGCAGTTCACCTGGATCAATGCCCAGCCGTTGGCCGAGCTGATAGACATTCAGCATCTTGCGGGCACAGATCGACCCGACGAATTTGGTGAACTCGGAGACCTGGGGCATTGCCTTAGTTAATGGGCCAGTTGAGACGAGAAAATGATTCGGATCGGGAGTTACTCGAGGGGCGTTCACTCCTCTGGCTGGCAAGTCTCCAAGAAGCCCGTTTATCTGTTCATATGGATCGCTTCCGGGTTGCCCGTCAACAGGGAATAACAAGGTAGTCATGCGGTGAGATCGATCCCATGTGGTACCCTACTCGCCCATGTTCTTCGGACTCCTGCTTGCCGCAGCCGCCGTCATACCTGTGCCATGCGCTTCCACGACTTCAGACTGCACGGAATGGATAAAACCCTCGGGACAACCGTCGCGTGTCTTGGTCTACCGCACCTATCCGTTGGAGACGAAAAACGAGAACATCACCAGCGCACTTGTTTTTGTGCATGGCATCAATCGGGACGCGGACAATTATTTCCGCACCGCGCTTGCCGCCGCTTTCCTGGCTAACGCATTAGACGACACTATCATTGTGGCGCCGCGTTTCGCGTCGAATAGCAGCGCACCAGGGAACGAAACTGGGAATTGTCGCGACACGCTGGCCTCCGATGAAGCGAATTGGATCTGTGAAGCCCAGCGGCCCGACACTTGGCGCTCGGGTGGCGCTGCAATTGGCGGTAGCAAGGTCAGCTCGTTCGATTTTATGGACGAAATTCTTCGCCGACTGGGACGGAAAGAGTTCTTTCCCAATTTGAAGACGATTGTGGTGGCTGGCCATTCTGCTGGTGGCCAATTCGTAATACGTTACGAGATGCTGAACCAGGTCCACGATAAACTGGGCATACCGATCTCATACGTGGTCGCCAATCCCTCATCCTATGCGTATGTAGATAGCCTGCGGCCCACCGCGAGTGCCTTTCCTGCGACGGTCTTAGCCACAGCACAGGGCGCTCCTGCGTCGACTTCTTCAAATCCGTCGCCAGCGTTTTTGCCTTACGCTGACTCCAAGAACTGCACCGGCTACGACACTTGGCCGTACGGACTAAAGGGGCGAACAGGCTACGCGTCCACGCTGACTGACCAGCAAATCACCAAACAGCTCGTGGCTCGGTCTGTAACGTACTTGCTCGGCGAGGCGGATGTGCTGCCGCTCGGTGTTTTTGATACATCGTGCCCTGCAGTGGCGCAAGGCCCCACTCGCTTGGCACGGGGCCTCGCATTCCATCGATACGTAAACGAGAATCTCCACGCGCATCATAGCGCGATCGTTGTACCGTTCTGCAGTCACAGCCAGCGTTGCATGTTCACTTCTGACGTGGCGTTACCGCTGATTTTTCCCAAGTGAGCCCATCGAGTTTGCTCTCTACAAGTGAAGTAGACTCTCGCCGCAGAGTGCGGTCCGACGAGGATTTCGTTAGCGATCAACTGCGAAATGCTATCGCCTTACGACTTGGCCGTGCCCAACTCTGTCCAGTCACCCAGGACACAAAACCTCTGGCTTAGTGGCGGATTGTCGGCTATACAGAAACTGAGGCTTCGAGCAGAGGTAAAGATTAACGAGTGTGACGTTTTCACCAACATCCTTACCTCTACCCAGGTTGCCCGACTTGGCTCCAATCCGGCGTGCGTGGAGACGCTAGCCTCGCACGAGGAAACCGCCAGGGAGGAGCGCGTCGCATCGCGACCGCCATCATGGTCGCAGAGAAGGAACCCGGTGCGGAGAACGTAGTGACAGACTGGTTTCCCGAAAGCCTAATTATCCCGCCCTGAAGGTATAATTCTGAGCGCGATGGCAAACCGGCATGAAGGGACCGAGGCGACAAGCGACGATAGCCTCTGCGCTCGCGATTTGCCCTGGGTCTCGTTGCATGTAGAAGGCGCCTCTATTCAGACAAAGGAGCATCGGGAACATGTAGCCGAACGAGTACTTAAATACTTTCACCAGAATGCCAAGATTCCGGTTGGCGAAAGAGTTCTATGTTTGCTGGATGGAAGAGACGAGCAGCAGCTAAGGGCCACTTTCGGCGAGGCCAATCGTGGCATGCACTGGCCGATCCGAGGTCAAGAACTCAGGGCGTGGCCGACACGTATGTGGAATGTGATCGCGCCGCCAGACGGTATTTACGGGTTCTTCCGCACTTTCGGTGCAATCAAAAGCAGAAGTACCCTTCTATCAATAATCTGTACGATTTAGACAATCAGACTTGCGGCTTTTGCCGAAAAGTATCCAAGTTATTGGCTGGCAACGGTTAGTTGAGATCCTTTTGCTTGAAGCTGTACCGAAAGTGCGGAAGAACCAGGTTAAGTGCAGCAAATCGCTCTTGTCTACAGGTTAAGTACAGCGCGACATCAGGTCTGCCCTGCTCAGGTGTGTCCCGCCCAGGTTTGCCCTGCTCAGGTCTGCGGCGCTTAGGTTCGCCCTGCTCAGATCCGAATCGCTCAGGTCCGCCTCAACGAGAAACGCCCTGCTCAGGTTTGCCCCGCTCAGGTCAGCCCCGCTCACGTGTGTCCCGTTCAGGTTTGCCCTGCTCCGGTCTGCCCTACTCAGCATCGCCCGGCTCAGCAATCTCACATTTGAAAACTGAACCACCGCGCGTAATCAAACGGGCGGATTAAGCATCCCGCAGATCACGAAGGAACTAGCTCTTAAAATTTGCGACAAGCTGAACGGCATTAACATGACGCCGTCAAACGCGGCTCACGACCAATTCGGTGTTTTCCGCCAAAGAAAACATGTGAGCTCATTTCCAAACTCATATAACACTTTCCTGAGGGGTTCATGACCTGAGTTAGGGTTGCAATGTTTCGGTTTAAGCAGAACCGACTTTCCGGATGGAAGGCCTCGCGCATAAACGAACCCACGACAACGATCGGCCTAATGTTCGGTATCGCTCATTGCTTTAGTACTCCGCGACGTCACATCAGACGGGCCCGGGCGAAAGGCGTGAAATCTAAGCGCGAAGGCGCATGGGCTGAAGCTTCCAGTGTGTGAGCGAGCGCCACAGCCACTCGACAGGTCCGAACGCGAAGGCACGAAGCCAGATCGGGCTTACGATGAGGTTGATCGCCCAGACAGCGAGAACCACATAGGTGTACTGGTAGTATTCGAGTTTGCCGTACAGCTTCCACGGACCCCAGAGAAATAAGGTTTGGCAGAGAACCGTGGTCAGCAGATAGTTGCTAAGCGCTGTATGGCCGACAGCGGCAAAGGGGCGCAGCAGTGAATGGAACGCCCCACGCTTGATCACAATCAGCAGGATGGCGGCGATCGCCAGAGCGCCCGCTACTCGCGCCAGAGCATAAGGCGTATAGGCCCATTCCTCTACGGCTAGGAAGGAAAAGCCGCTGGCATAGACCTTCCAAATGCCCACGATATAGAGCGGGGCCGAGATCAGAAATCCGACAATCGCTGTCCACAGATAAACGGCACATGATAGCTCTGCCGTGAGGAAGCCGCTCTTGAACAATGCCATGCCAATCAGCATGGCCCCCATGGCGTCGCCAATCTCGCGGTAGTAAAAACTATCAAAGCCGCTCCTTCCGTAGCCCATTCCATGTTTCACGAGATGAGCGACATAACCTTCATGCGCCGCGGCCATCCTCGCGTCGATCTTTGCTTTGGTGACGACCTTGTCAGCAATCTCCGCTCGCCACTTTTGCTGTAGTTGCTTCTGCTCGGAGGTGATCTGCTTTCCAGCTTGCTGGTCGGCCGCGACAATAGCGACCTGTCTGCTGAGACGGATGTCGTCAAAGGAACCGGTGAAATCGAGCACGTTGTAGGTACCAAGTCCGACCGCAATAAGGATCCCCGCAACAAACAAAGTTTTCGGCTTGAGTACGCGGAACGGAAGCATCAACAGGAGCGCACAAAGGCCGTAGTCGAAGAGAATATCGCCATCCCAAAGGAACGTCCCATGGAACACTCCTAGCGCACATAACCACATGTTGCGGCGCACGTAGATATCCGCTGCCCTCATTCCAGCGCCGCGCTTCTCCGCACGGCTGGTCAGCAGAATTACGCCTGCGCCAAAGAGCATGGAGAAGAGGGCCCGCATCTTGCCTTCGAAAAAGACCCACTTGAGAAACAGGATAACGAGGTTCAGGTGCGCGTGGGGGCCAGTGAAGGCGGGCTTTGGGAGACCGATGGGGATGTCGTGAAAAAACTCTGGACCGGCAAAATTATCAATGTTCAACATCAGAATGCCGAGTAGCGCAAATCCGCGTAGGATGTCGAGGCTGGAAATGCGCTCGGCTCGTTTGACGGGTGCAACTGCGCGTGGAGGTCCTCCAAGCTCTTCTTCTGAGCCGGGAGAAAGTCGTGTCTCGACCTCAAAAGCAGAGATTCCCATAGACACCATCTGTGTGTTCCTCAGGTCTGAAGAGAAATTTTGAACGACGCGGAGCGCCGCAACTCCAAAGGGTCACGCCATCGTTACAGAGAACACCGCTCGGCTGCGCTTATTCCTGGATGGCGCTGGTTTGAAAACGAGATCGAGGCAAAATACGAAGCCACCGTAACGATATCGATAAAGGCACAACGATA
>DASYBJ010000082.1:0-3318 GCA_036500845.1 Acidobacteriaceae bacterium | reverse complement strand
GCCGGAGAACGTTCATCCTTCGATAGGGCCCGATGCCACGGGCGCAGGCTGGGTGTATGAATATGCGATCGTGGACAAGAGCGGCAAGCACAGCCTGGCCGATCTACGAACACTTCAGGATTGGCATTTGCGATACGCGCTGGAGACCGTGCCGGGCGTTGCCGAAGTGGCCACCATTGGCGGCTTTGTCCGGCAGTATCAAGTACAACTTGACCCGAACAAACTCCTCGCTTACGGCGTTTCACTTTCTATGGTCATCGACAAAGTAAAGATGAGCACGAACGAAGTCGGCGGACGGGTGCTTGATCTAAGCGGTGCGGAGTACATGATCCGTGGTCTAGGTTATCTGCGCTCTCTCGACGATCTCGCCACCGTTTCCATAGGCAGCAAGAACGGTACGCCGGTCCTGTTGCGCGATCTCGGAAATGTAAGTTTTGGTCCCGACATCCGCGAAGGGGTGGCGGAGTGGAATGGAGAAGGAGAAACGGTCGGCGGAATCATCGTAATGCGTCAGGGCATGAATGCGTTGAACGTCATCAATGGAGTGAAGCAGAAGCTGCGCGAGATCGCACCCTCTCTCCCGCCCGGTGTCCAAATCATGTCGGGCTATGACCGCTCCGATTTGATTGATGCGTCGATCAAAACGCTACAACGCGACCTGCTGGAAGAAGCAGTTATCGTGAGCCTGGTAATCATCGTCTTTCTCTTCCATTTCCGCTCTGCGCTTATCGCCATTCTTGCCCTGCCGATTGCCGTGCTGGTTTCCTTCATTCCGATGTACTGGCTCGGTGTGACATCGAACATCATGTCACTTGGAGGCATCGCCCTGGCGATTGGCGTCCTCGTCGACGCTTCCATCGTGATGGTGGAAAATGGCTACCGTCATTTATCGGAGCGGCAGGAAAACGATGCTGATCCGGTATCAGAATCGGAGCGGCAGAGGATTCTTATCAATGCAGCCAAACAAGTCGGCCCGGCACTCTTCTTTTCACTGCTCATCATCGTCGTTTCCTTCTTGCCGGTCTTTTTGCTCGAAGCGCAGGAAGGCCGCATGTTCCGCCCGCTCGCTTGGACCAAGACACTGGCCGTTGGCTCGTCGTCCATTCTCGCCATTACGCTTGTGCCGGTCCTGATGCTGATACTGATTCGTGGGCGGCTGCGGCCTGAACGCGCAAACCCCATCTCGCGTCTTACTCAAGCGATCTATTTACCCATCCTGAAATTCTGTCTGCGCCATCGCTGGCTTACCATCGCGGTCAATTTGGTCTTCCTGATGGTGACGTTTCCGCTCGCTTTGCGCCTGGGCAGCCAATTCATGCCGCCTCTTTTTGAAGGCTCCACTTTGTATATGCCCACGGCTCTACCGGGCATCTCGATTGAGCAGGCGAAGGTGCTGCTGCAGCAGCAGGACCGAATTCTACGCACCTTTCCCGAAGTAGCCAGCGTCTTTGGCGCGGTTGGACGTTCAGACAGCGCAACCGACAACGCTCCGCTCGATATGTACGACACTACGCTCATGCTCAAGCCGCGAGAGCAGTGGCCCGGTGGGATGACCTACGAGAACCTTATCCAGCAAATGGACGAGAAGCTCCAGTTTCCGGGTCTCTCGAATACCTGGACGATGCCAGTCGAAAACCGCCTGGATATGGAACTGACCGGCATCAAAACGCCACTCGGCATGAAGGTGCAGGGGCCGAATGTCGACGGCATTCAGCAACTCGCTTCCCGGATTCAGACAGTTCTTTCTGGGATGCCGCAGGTCCGGTCCATGTTTTCAGAGAAGGTTGCCCAGGGCTTTTACGTGAACGTCGATGTCAACCGGGAAGAAGCCGCGCGGTATGGCCTGACGATTGCGGATGTTCAAACAGCGGTTTCATCCGGCATCGGTGGACAGAATATTACCGAGAACATCGAAGGCCGTGAGCGGTATCCCATCAACGTCCGCTACCAGAGAGACTTCCGCGACAATGTCGAACGGATACAGGGCGTGCTCATAGGCACTCCATCAGGCGCTCAGATCCCTCTGGGGCAAGTTGCGCGCATCTCCTTTACGCACGGTCCGGCAATGATCCGGGACGAAGACGGCGCACTGACCGGATACATCTATATCGATCTCAAGAACACAGACTACGGCGGCTTCGTTCAAAATGCAGGCAGGCTCCTGCACGACAAACTGGCCTTGCCAGCCAATTACTCCTTTCAATGGTCGGGAGAGTACGAACTGGAACTGAGAGCCAAACAGCGGCTGAAGCTGATTCTTCCGATCGTCTTCTTGGTGATTTTTCTGTTGCTGTATTTGGTGTTTCATTCGGTTGCCGAAGCGCTTGTCCTCATCTTCCCAACCATCTATGCGATGAGTGGAGGACTACTGCTCCAGTGGCTGCTCAAATACAACTTCAGCGTTGCGGTCGCCGTCGGCTACATCGCACTTTTTGGCATCGCGGTCGAGACAGGTGTCGTCATGGTGGTCTATCTCCATGAGGCGCTCGAACACAAGCTACAAGGTGGAAGGCCCTTAACAAACGCTGACATAGAAGCCGCAGCCATCGAAGGCGCGGTTCAGCGTTTGCGACCAAAGCTCATGACCGTCTGCGCCGTGCTGGCCAGCCTCGTCCCCATCCTCTGGGAGTCCGGCATCGGCTCCGATGTGATGAAGCCCATTGCCGCACCTATCGTCGGCGGCATGATCACTTCGACTATTCACGTGCTGATTCTCGTTCCGGTCTTCTTCGTCATGATGAAGGAGCGCTCATTGCGCAAAGGCGATCTTCGTTCTCGCGATCAAAGCAGCGCTCCTGCGGTGCACAGTGCCGTGCAGTAAGCCATTATCTTAGAACTCATAGTCGAGAGAGAACTGAATCTGTCTGGGCGCCGATGCTGCGATGGGACGCCCAAACCATGATGATGAATCCAAGCTACTCCCAAATGACGGGTTCAAGTCTGTAACGTTTGTGTGATTCAGCAGATTGAAGGATTCCGCCACTAGATCCAGCTTCCCCCGCCAGATTCTTACAGTTCGCAGAACGCGGAGGTCTAAGTCTGCATTGAGAGGCATACGAAGACTATTTCTTCCCAAGCCGAATGGCCTGGCCGCGAAGGGAAACACATACGCCAACCCGGAATCCACGCCGGTGAGCGGATTTACCGGCATTCCCGTTGCGACGCTGAAGATTGGGGCCACTTCGATATTCGAGAAGGCGCGCACCCAAGGATTGTGGCTGGCTGTTGCGTTTCCCGGATCGTCCGCATCGCCGATCGGCAAGTCCCAAAGAGCACTGACCACAAACCGTTGTCTTTGATCCTGAAGGGAGGGCGCTC
>DASYBJ010000081.1:0-8777 GCA_036500845.1 Acidobacteriaceae bacterium | reverse complement strand
AACCCCGCATCTGCCCTCGGGCGACACCAACACGGGTCCGCTGGTCTCGTTCGCGCGCAGTGGCATCGCGGCACACTGGAAGGCGTCGGCGTATCAAAGCATTCTGGAACTGGCCGAGGCGTGTGACGTCCCGGTTCGCTGGTCGTGTCGGACCGGTGTTTGTCATACCTGTGAGAGCGGTTTGGTTTCGGGGGCGGTCGTCTACGGACCAGAGCCGCTCGACAAGCCCGCGGACGGCAACGTTCTGGTTTGCTGCTCACAACCGATCGGCGACGTGGTCATCGATTTGTGATGAACAATTGCCCCCGACCTTCAAAGTAGCAGAGGAGACGTGACCGTGAAAACGCCAACTTTTTCAGTCGAAGTGATTACGCTGCCGGTGAGCGATGTCGAGCGAGCGCTGCGGTTTTATGTCGATCAGGTCGGCTTCACGCTCGACGTCGACTATTCGCCGAACGATGCATTCCGGGTCGTGCAACTTACTCCGCCGGGGTCCAGTTGCTCGATCCAGATCGGTAACGGACTCACCGACGCGCCCGTCGGTTCACTTCGCAACGTCTATCTCGTCGTCACGGACCTTGAGGTCACCCGGAGCCGCCTCCTCGAATGTGGGGTCGAGGTCGGTGAGTTTCGGCACAAGACGCCCATTGGGGCTTGGGACGGGGGCTTCGGACCCGGGCTCGACCCCGCGCGCGGAGACTATGCCAGCTTCGCCAACTTCTCCGATCCGGATGGCAACAGCTGGGTGCTACAAGAACGGGGCTACCGCAATCTGTAACGCAGTGTGGAAGCTTGGTGATGTCGGCCATGCTCGACGCAGCAGAAACAGCCAGGAGGAGATCGGAGCAGTTACACTTTTCTCGGTCTAAAGTCAGTGCATGGGCGACAACTCGCAATACAGGCGGCCTGGTCTGTTTGCCAATGTTTTGTGGATGCAGGAGGAATTCCGAGCGAGATGCCTCGACTACTATCGGTAAATGTCGGACTTCCGCGCGACATCGAGTGGAATGGTCGCACTGTGCACACCGCGATCTGGAAGGATCCAGTGCATGGCCGTCGTCAGGTCGGTCGGTTGAATCTAGAGGGAGACGGCCAAGGCGACCTCGCCGGACATGGCGGCGAACAACGCGCCGTCTTCGTCTACCAGATCGAATCGTATCGCTATTGGCAGGAACACCTGAACAGGATCGATTTCGTTCACGGACAGTTCGGCGAGAACTTCACCATCGAAGAATTGCCCGACGATACCGTGTGTATCGGCGACAGTTTTCAGATCGGCGACGCACTGTTCGAGGTCACTCAACCTCGCGTTACCTGCTACCGCGTCGGCATTCGGATGAATGAGCCACGGATGCCGGCATTGCTGACATCCAGCGGACGACCGGGGTTCTACCTCCGCGTTTTGCAGGAAGGCGCGGTATGCGCCGACGATGAAATCGTGAAGGTGGGAGAGGCGGAAGAGCGAATGACTGTCGCAGAGATCAACGCGCTCCTCTATTCTGCCAATCACCCACGCGACCGGCTGGAGAGCGCTTTGCGGATCGAGGCGCTTTCGCCCGGATGGCGTTCTTCATTTGAAGCGATACTGCAGAGCCAGACTTCCCCGGGGAGCGGTAACGCGGCGCTCGCGCCTGCAGCCGCTGCGCATCCGGCTGCACCAGGATTTCGGCCACTCGCAGTGACTGAGATCGTTCAGGATTCCGTGGACGTCCTCTCGCTGACGATGCATAACCCGGACGGTCAGCCGCTGCCAACCGCTCTGCCCGGGCAGTACGTGGTCCTGCGTCTTCCGCGGGCCACAGACGGCACACCGCTTTTTCGCAGCTACTCGCTCTCGGGTGCCCTCTCGACGGAGCGTTATCGAATCAGCGTGAAAATCGAGCCGAATGGGGCGGCTGGAACCTACCTGCAGGAGCATATCCGAGTGGGCGATTCTCTTGATGTCAGCTCGCCGCGCGGAAGCTTCATTCTGCAGTCCGGAGAGGGACCAGTGGTGCTGCTCAGCGCGGGTATCGGGGCAACGCCTGTTCTTGCGATGCTGCACGCGCTGGCGGAGGTCCGCTCCAACCGGCAGGTCTTGTGGCTGCATGCGGCTCGCGATCGGCAGCATCATCCATTCGCCGTCGAAGTCCGCCGCCTCATGCCCGCACTCCCGCACGGCCGCACCTATGTCTGTTACAGCAGGCCGGGCTCCAGCGACAAGATGGGGGAGAACTTCGACGCGACCGGCCATCTGTCGGGATCAGTCTTTCGCAAAGTCGGCGTTCCACGAGAGGCCGATGTCTACCTCTGCGGGCCAACTCGCTTCATGGCAGAGATGAAAGAGGTGCTCGCAACCTTGGGCGTGGCGCCGGAGCGGATTCACATCGAAATCTTCAACGGGAGCGAGTCGATGACCCCCGGTGTCGTCGGCGCAACGACGCGAGCCCCGCATCTCCCCCAGGACGACGCCAACATCGGTCCGTTGGTATCGTTCGCGCGAAGTGGCATCGCTGCCCACTGGAAGGCGTCGGTCTACCAAAGCATTTTGGAGCTAGCCGAGGCCTGCGACGTCCCGGTCCGTTGGTCATGCCGGACCGGTGTTTGTCACAACTGTGAAAGCGGCCTGATCTCGGGCACGGTAAACTACCAGCCCGAACCGCTTCAGGCACCGGCCGATGGCAACGTCTTGATCTGCTGCTCACAACCTCGGGAGAACGTAGTCGTAGATCTCTGAGTCCAGACAGCGACTCGTTATTGGCATTCACGCTAGAAGTATGGCGGAGCCTATGAAGGCGACGATATGGTCTTTCGCAGTCGACCACACACTGCGCCGGACAAGGTTGTGGACATCATCCTCGATGTGGCCAAGGCCGCGGTTTCCTAAAAACAAAACACACATTGCGAAGGAGGATATATGTCGAGCAAAAAGACTACGCCGGAACGTTTGACGGCGTTCTCTGATGGAGTCTTTTCCGTGATTATTACGATCATGGTGCTGGACCTAAAGCCGCCAGCCGAGGCAACACTCAAGGCACTCCTCCCGTTGTGGCCCACCGCCGTGAGCTATGCCGTCAGCTATCTGTTCGTCGCAATCATCTGGGTGAACCATCATCATCTTTTTAAATTCATTCACGAAACTACACCTCAGGTGATTTGGTGGAATTTCGCCCATCTCTTTATGGTGTCGCTCGTACCGGCTGCCACCGTCTGGATGGCCGCGACCAAGCTGGCGGCTGCTCCAGTCTTTATCTATGCCTTGGTATTTGCTCTAGTGGAGGCAGCCTACATCGCCTTTGAACGAGCGGCATTTTCCCAGGCAAGAGACACGGATCTGACTCCTCAGCTGAGGCGGATTGCAAGAATCCGGTCCTATCTGGCACTCGGCACGTTCAGTGCTGCAACCGCCGTCTCCTTTTGGTCTCCACTAAGCGGGCTCGGCTTGGTTTGCTGCGTACTGCTTATTTACCTCAGCCCACGCGTGCCTGACTTGTTCCATCGTTCGGTGCGCTAACCCTCATAGGCTCGAACAGGCCCGCAGCAGGAGGGTGGCGGAAGATGCTCAGCGGTTGCAGGCAGGAAGGAGGAGTTCCTCCCTCATTAGTGAACGCAAGGAGAGGACAGGACGTTATATTGTCCTTATGACCGAGATTCCGCTGTACGGAAAGGTAGAAGAAGTTTTAGCGTCCGAGATTGCACATGGCGAATTCGAGCCCGGTGATCGCCTTCCAAGTGAAGAGGAACTCAGTCTCCGCTTCGTGGTGAGCAAGATCACCATTCGAAGAGCCATTCAAAATCTCATTCAACGGGGTGTGGTTGAAATCCGTCGAGGTCTCGGCACATTCGTACTGGCCCCCAAGAAATCACTCAGTTTGACATGGACCTTCGGGAGGCACTCCGCTACCGCAAAGTCGATCCGTTCCATCGTCGCGGCTGGCAGCGATGAGTTGTGCGTCCAAGCATGGAGTTTCGTAACTAGTCTCACCTGTGGACTCTATCCTCCCCGTTCTAAAACCTGGCCGATGAGGAGAATCTGCCCAGAGAAGCATTTGATAACGCTTCCCTTCCGGATCACTTTGGTTTTTGCTCAGAGCTCAAGTCGAAGCTCGCGAGCCCGGCAGGCGACCATGCTGTGACAATTGCTTTGGCCAGCTTGGCGATTGAGATCTCGCCCTCGTTGTCGCTCGACCAGCTATGATCTTGGTTGTTGTAGGTAAAGATCGAAAGGATCAGCACGCCGTTCTTCGAGGAGACGGCTGCTACATCGTTGCGAACAGCGTCGAGGGCTCCGGTTTTGTTGGCAATCGCTGAGCTTGCTTCTGTCGCATCGACGCCTTCGACATAACGCGGAATGCCACCGCGGTAGAACTGATTGCGCAGCATGTGGAGCATGACGCCACATAGCCTCTGATCGTCGGGTCGCGCTGGAGCGCCTGGTTCACCAAGATCGCACGTAACAATTTTCCGCATGACCTCAGCCATTTCGCGGGGTGTGGTCTTCCCGAGACCGAAGCGTTTCTGATCGGCGGGCATTTGCCCTTCCGCAGATTGAAAGACCTTTTTGTAGAGAAAGGTATTGTTGAGCCCTAGCTTTTGAGCACGGGCATTGATGCTGGCTAGTCCCAGGTGGTCGATGACGAGATTGGTCGCTGTGTTGTCGCTCATGATGATCATCATTGTGAGGGCGTCCTTGAGCGTTAACGTGGCCGGAGTATCAAGAAACAACAACACTCCAGAGCCGGGGACTTGATCGGCATTGTGCAAGGTGAGTTGGTCCTCAAGGTGAGCTTTGCCGCTGCGCACCTGTTCGATGGCTTCATAAAGAATGACCAATTTGATGACAGACGCAGTCTGCACCGGCTCATCGGGCTTCAACGCGACCGTCTGGCCTGTCTTCAGGTTCTGGGCGAAAAGCGCGACGCTCCCGCGATGCTGACTGGCAATCGCTTGGATCCTGGTTTCGAGTTGGTTCTGTTTCAGTTGCGCGGGAGTCTGGGCCCAGGCGGCCGCACACAATAGAAAAATCGACCTTACATTCAGAGTGCATTGCCGAAAAAGCACACTTACTCCTAAAACAATCGCTTTTCTGTTTAAACTCGATCACTGCACACGACGAGGCGGCCATCGCGCCATGGATGGCCAGCGGACAATCCTCAAGGCATTTAGGGCGAGCTAGAAGTTCAGCTTGAGGCCAAGCTGGATGATCCGTTTATCACGGTAGCCGGTGATCTGGCCGTACGTACCACTCGTATCCGAAATACTTACTACGTCGAAATTGGTGTGATTGAAGGTATTGAAGGTTTCTCCGCGGAATTGGAGGTTTACTGCCTCGTAAATCTTAAAGGTTCGCAGGAGCGAAAGGTCCCAGCGCTGATAGCCGGGACCCCGGACCGCGCCTCGGGGTTCGTTTCCAACCTGTCCATTGGGGACAATGTCGCTGAAGGCAGCCTTATTGAACCATTGGGCCCGAGTATGTGGCGCACCTGAGTTTGGACTTCCGATCTGGTTAGGCCGAGCGCCCGCCGCGCTCGCGCTGGTAAGCAGGCCGATGCCGCCCGGGTCTGCACTGGTCGTAACGGTGAACGGCAAACCGGAGTTGGCAAGCACCAAGCCGGCAAATCCCCACCCCCCGAGCAAATGCCCCTTAAAGCCTTGCTGATCGCGGAAGAACGGAAGATTGTAGACGAAATCAGCGGTGAAAACATTGCGCCTGTCGTACTGTGCAGGGCCGTACTCCCCGTTGATGTTGTAGATGTTCTGTACCGCAGTGTTGCGATCGGTCTGATTGTTGGTTAGAGCCTTGGAGTAGGTGTAATTGAAATCGATCAGGGAGCCATCCGTGAAGCGCTTTTGTAAAGATGTCTGCAACGAATTGTAGTTAGCGCTAAACCATGGCTCGATCGCGTTTATGGCACTGTAGCCTTTATATGGCCGGATTCCATTCAGCAATGCCGTATTGGTGCGTGTGACAGTCCCGCTAGGGAACAGGCCGGTGGTCAGGTAAGCTCCCGGCAGCGGCTGGTTCAGGTCAGCCTCGCCCAGCAGATGGCGACTCAACGCGCCCACGTAGCTTACATCGAGAATGAAATTCGCCCGCAGCTGCTGCTGTAGGTCCAGCGAGAACTGCTGAGTATAGGGCGAGTTCGACTGATACTGCGTCGCGTGCAAGGCAATGGGAAGGGAGCTCACGCTGATTGTGCCCGAGACGGGATTACTCAGGCTGGCATTGTTGATGTTCACACTGTTCACAAACGGCGGATTTGCGAAGATATTCTGCTCGATGTCTCCGACCAGGGAGGTGTCAAACGCGATCCCGTAACCACCGCGGAGCGAAGCCTTGCCGTTGCCGTAGAGGTCGTAGGCAAACCCGATACGAGGAGCGAAGTTGAGTGTGGCAGTCGGCGCAACGCGCGCGCCATACTTCGAGTTCTTTCCGCCAATGGAAATGCCGTTCAGCGTGTTGTAATTCGGGTTAGGGATGCCGCCACCCGCGCAGGGAGCCTTGGTGCAGATGCTCCCTGTGTTGTCGATCGTGGGGGCATTGGCGGCGAGATACGTCGTGGGATCGAAGGTGGTTAGCTCGCGATTCTGGTCTACTGGCTGTTGGAACCAGAAGTAGCGAACACCGAGGTTCAGCGTCAGCCGCGGCGTAGCCTTCCAGTCGTCCTGCAAGTAAACCTCAAACTGGTTGTAGGTAAGGTCCGGCGTGATGTCTTCCGATGTCTGTGAATAGGCGGCATATTTGCCGGTGAGGAAATAGGCGAAGGCCTGGTAGAAGGCGGCAGTTCCCTTGGGCGCCGCGGTGTTGGTGAAGGTAAAGCTGCCTGCGTTGGATTGCGCGGAGTTCTCGTTCTTTTCATAGTGATGATAAGCGACGCCGGAGCGCAATGAGTGCTGGCCGAGAATCCTCGAGATATTCGCAAACACCTGGTGATCGCGGTTGTAATCGCGGTATGGCCCAAAGGTCGTAAGTCCGGCTCCAACGCTGTTACTGAAGAGGATTGCCGGTACCCTCGGCAAAGTGGAGGTGAATGGCAGAGCCGGTTTGATATCTGGAGAATTCGCCGCTGCCATCAGTCCTATGGGGTCGCTCAGAATGGCACCCGTCGAGTACGCATAACCGCCGTCGAAGAGAAACTTCGGGGTGATACTCCAGGTCACGTGACCTAGATAGTTCCGGCCCGGTGAGTTGGTCGAAGTGGTGTTCACGCCCGGAAATCCGCTTGCGCCTGTAAATAGCCCGTTCGGTTCGATGGTCGGAATCGCGTCGTTCACGAACCGGAAGAATCCCTCAAGCCGGCCAGAGAGAACCTGGTCGACGCGAGCGATCTCCTGGGTTTCGTTGAAAGTGTTCCGGAGATTGGTGACCAGGCCAGTGCCAGTTGTATCTGCCGCATAATTGGGCAGCGGGATCTTGTCATAGATGTCCTTCAAGTAGGCCTGCGCGGTGGGATCGATCGGCACCGGCGTGCCGGCCTTCACAACCTGGGCACAGGCCGTTCCGGAGGCATTTTGCTGGACGCATACATCCGCCGGGAAAATCCCCTGACGCATCGCTGCCGTAGGGTCGCCGGTCAGGATGTTGCTGCCGTAGGTAATCACCCGGCGAAATTCCTGTGAGAAGAAGAAGAAGGTCTTGTTCTGGCCGTTGTAGATCTTCGGTATCCAGGCGGGGCCACCGATGGAATAGCCAAAATTGTTGTAGCGAAGGGGCGCACGCGGCAGGTGGTTGATATGATTCAGCACCGAATTCGCTGCGAAGGCATCATTGCGGAGGAATTCATACGCGCTCCCGTGAAACTGATTTGTTCCCGACTTTGTTACCACGTTGATCTGGCCGCTGGCACTTTTGCCGAACTCCGCCGAGTAAGTATTGCGCAGCGTTTTGAACTCGGCAATCGCATCGATATTCGGATAGATGAGGAGCGTGTAATTTGAGCCTCCATCGACGTTCGAAGCGCCATCCACCGTCCAATAGTTCTGGCTGCTGCGCTGGCCATTGATCGAAAACGCAACCACATTGGTTTGCCCGGAAGGGTTCGAGGTTCCGATGTACAGCTGGTCGCCGCCACCATAGGAGACACCGGGCTGCAGGGCAACAAGCTGTTCATAATTCCGGTTGTTCAAGGGCAGCGAGACGATTTGTTGGCTGTTGATCAGCGTGCCGGAACTCGCGTTTTGCAGATTCACCTGAATGGCAGTTGCGCTCACTGTGACTAACTGTGATGGGCTACCGACCCTAAGGGTGAGATTGATGGTAAGCGCATCGTTCACGTGAAGGACCACGTTGTCGATCAGAGCCTTTTCAAAGCCAGCTTGCTCGACGGAGACGGCATACGTGCCGAGCGACAGCTGCGGGGCTGTGTAATAGCCGTTGCTATCGGTTTTTACGGTGCGAATCACGGCATTCCGCTGGGTGTCAGTGAGCACGACGGAAGCATTGGGAATGAGCGCGCCGGTTGTGTCTTTCACTGTCCCGCTGATGCTTCCGGAGACGTTTTGCGCGACCACGGTTGAGACGAGACACGCCAAAAGGATGCTACAGGCCCCGGCCACACTCCACACACGAGTGAGCTTCATATGAACTGTCCTCCCTGAATCTGTCTTGTTTATTCGGCCGTTCTGTCCAATGCCGTTTTATTTTTTCTGCAAAGGCTGATGATGAAGAGCTGCCGGGGATCAAGGGCGATCACGAAAGAACAAGCACCGCGGTTTCCCCGCAGCTGTTGATGCGGCACTATAACACACTCGAGGGCACTTTTTTCCGGCGGCAAACATTGACCGATGAGATCAGGCTG
>DASYBJ010000080.1:0-9748 GCA_036500845.1 Acidobacteriaceae bacterium | reverse complement strand
CAGGACCAATCCGAAGGACAAGTTCATCCATCTACGAGTTCGCACAAGTTTTCTCCCTGGGTTTCAGAATGGATCCGTTGGATCGAACAAAAATCGAGATCTTGACCCGCCCGGCGTTTGGATCGACGCGACCGTGCCGCGTGGATGCATTTTGCCCACACTGGCCCTCGATTTAGTACGCGGGGAGGACTATAGGTTTGCACGAAGAAGACTGTCAACGGGGCTACGAACACGGGCGCTTGCATCCAACGCATTCTCCCCTAATGAAACAGAAGTTACCTTTTTTCGGGAGTACGAATTTTGGGTGTTTTTTTGCTGGTCGATGAAGGGCGCTTTGCCGGGAATGCGCAGCCGCTCTGGAGAGATCGTGTGAGGCCGGTCATTGTTGACGAAGAGAGCTTTCCCAGGGAACGTTTATGGTTTGGATATCTGCTGCGGACCGTCATATAAGTGATCGCTTATATAAACGCAAATTTATACGTCGATGTTCCCTATTGAATTCGCTTTCTCTTCGCCCTGAGTAAAATGGTCTGAAATGTTTGTGGTTTCCCCAAAAGCAGATCTCTCGACTACGCTCGTCGGGATGACGGCTACTTTTTCCGAGGATTGAGGACTGTTGGCAATCTCCGATCCGGAACTCCCTTACTTAAGTAAGGGCGATAACTTCGTAGTCCTCGACCGATTGCACATCGAAGTGCAGCGCATTTCCAGTTTGCTTAAAGGTAAGGTCCCGCGACGCTCGCAGTGCGCGAACAGAGTGTACCTTGCGGCCGGCTGGAATTTGGAACTGCACTTGGAATGGTCCGACAGGATAGAACTCAGTGAAGAAAGGACGCGTCATGTTGGGGTTGGTATAGTTGATCAAGTGCAACGCAAATCCTGGCTCCGTCTCCCAACCGAAGGCTTCCACCATCCCGTGACCTTCGATTGAGACGGGCAACGAGTCGCCACCCAACACCCAGCGTGTTGCGTTGATGAGCAGTTTGCTGAGATCGGGATTGCCGGAGCGCCAGTAGGAACGGCAAACGTCTCCAGGGAAATAGACGATACGCGAAGCACCTTCTTGGCGAAAGACTGCCGCAGGACTCTCCGTATGGCTGAGTCGCGGAAAGACCATCTCCGGCGGGAAAGCCGGGTAATGAGGCACCACGCTGAGATAGAGCAAACCGGATTTTAGATGTGCAATCGGGACGCGGAATTCAGGCCCGGGCAGAATCGTGGTTCCCGTAAATCCCTCCAGAACCGGGTGAGGCTGCTCGATGCGCATGTAACTGTTGTCGAATGGGCCGATCAGTTCCCCGGCCACGCTCGCGCCGAAGACGTCTGTCAATCCGAAGTCTTCGCGCTCCACGCCCCACTCGTTGTAGCGGGAAGTCTCAAATGTGGCGAGCACCGAACCGCCAGACTTCACGTACTCGCGGATGGCGTCGCATTCACTGTCGCGCAAATATGCGGCGTTCGGGATCAGGAGCGCCCGGTAGGGTTTGAGTGCCGCGGCGCTGAGATTCTCCTGATGGACAAAATCGAAGAGCATCCGGCCTTCCAGCAGAGCCGCATAGAGTCCTTGCAAATACTCTGTCTGGTCAATGGCCGCGTTGTTCAACTTGCGGGTACGTGTGCCATTTGAACCGTAAAAGGCAATCGTGCTCTGAGGGTAGAGTACGGCAAGGTTGGCAAGCGACCGGCGGTTGCGGAAATGAGCTTCATTGGCGGCGAGCCATGCGAAAAATGCCCGGCCCGTCTCCCGCCAGCGATTGTCTTCCGGTTCACCGCCCAAGCGGTGATACCAGGGGACCATTCCACTCGCCGTAGCCTGCGCCATCCACAACGTCGCCTCGGCTGGAGCTTTGCTCGAGTGACGCCAATTGATGCGACTGTTGCTATAACTCCCGATCACGTTCGTAACCGTACGTCCGTTCATCACGGAACGAGCCACACGCCCTTGTTGGGCACACTCCCAGATAGGTGTGTCGCCTGCCCTGCCCTGGTTATCGGCGTTGAACCATGCTGCGACTTCGCTGAGCTGCTTTACGTCTTTGACCGTGTTAATGCCGCCGCCGAGATTTCCGACGTAGACGGAATCCGAATGCCCTTCCTTCGCCGTCTTCTCCCAAAGACTCCATACAAGGGAAACACGGTCCATAAACACCCGGTAGTACTTGCGATAGACTTCACTCGCTGCATCGGTCGTTTCCGGGGGAGTACCCCCAGTTTGTTCCCGATATATCTTCTGGCAGTTGGGGCAGTGGCAAACCTCGAGCGGGCCTGTACTCGGCCAGCCGTTCGTATAGAACCCGTCCGGTGCATAGAGATGATTGAGCTCCCGATAGATCGCGGGCATCTGCTCGGTGAAGTAAGTGCTGAACATACAAGTCGAGTAGAGCCACGGACACTCAGGATGCTTCTTCGGCGAACCATCGCTGTTGTACTGAAACCACTCCGGGTGCGCCTGGAAGGCCTCTTCGTAGGCATAGTTACAATCCATTCGCGCAACCACGCGCATCCCGCGCTTGCGCGCAGCCTCCGACATCTCTCCAAACAGATCTCTTGAGCCGAGATATTCACTGCGATGGTGGTAAGGGACCTTGGTGGGATAGAAGGCCATGATGCCGCCGCCATTCAGCATGATCACATTGATCTTTAGCCCAGCCCAGTAATCCATCCAGGGTTGCGGCTGCATGGTCAAGGGATCTCGCTCGTTGAAGTTGATTTGTCCGGCACGCTGCATAGCGGCATACCAGGGCTTTTCATGCGACAGGTCCTGGGACCCATTGGGGGTGGTCTCCTGGCCAGGAGTTTGGGCAAGGGCGCTTCCGCTATAAGGAAAAACCAAAGAGGCTGCGGAAGAGGCAATAAATTCCCGGCGGTTCATGGCTGACATGGGACGAACTCCTCCAAAGAAACTTGCTGTATTTCATTCTGTCGCGCGGGTTGGAATCCCAGCCGGGAACACCGGTTCCCTTGCCGCTCAGCCGGGCACCGCTAAGTCGGGGATAGAGACATTCCGTGTGTGAAGCTTGACTGCACTCCCCTTCACCTCCAGCCGAAGCTCCAGTCGAACATCACGCCGTACGTTGTAGACGAGCGGGGGGCGGAAGCACGCAACGCAAGTCCCCTCCGGCCGGCGCACGCTGGGATAGACCACTCCATTGGATTTGTCTGACAGGAGTTCTTTGGCGAGTTGCTGCGATTCCGCATAGCACTCGGGAACAGGCTCGGGTTTGAGGTACTTGCGGAAGCGGTTTCCGGTAGAACGCAGATCATGAAACTCCGTGCTGAAGTCCGCGAGGTAATCGTCGTAGGTAGAGATTTCTTCTTCGACCCAATCGATATTTCTGAGCTGGCGTGCTTTATGATAGGCGACTTCTGCGACCGATGTCCGTCTTTCGAGGGCCGCATACCATGCTCCCCGGCCGGGTCCGTTGAACCGGCCGCCAGAGGGACTGCTATGCGTGAAGGCAGCGTTGACGATTGAGGCGTAGCGGATGCCAAAGACCAATTCGCGGACGCCAATGCCCGGCATCCGTCCTTCCTCGCCGAGCAAACGTTCGTTTGTGACACCGTCGAGCTCAGCCAGATCGGCGAGCATCGACTCGCTATCGCTGACCGCGGCAAGAACGCTTCCTTCTTCACTGTACTTCGAGGGAATAAGACGATGGGTTCCGGGAAAGCGGGCAGACGTAAGCGGCAGAATCACTGTCCACCACGCCAGGCATCAAGCAGTTGCCGGACGTGCATCATCCCAGGCTGGCCGCGCTCAATCATGTAGGCCAGCGGTGTTGCTCCCCGGAACATTGGATCACGATTGGGAAGCGTAACCCATGCATCCGCCAGTTTTTCGCTATAGAGAATGTTCAGCGCTTTGAAGATGCCTACGATAAGAGAGATTCTGGTCAGCGTGTCCTGGTCGAGTTTCTTTCCCTGGGGATTGGCCTTCCAACCATAGAAAGTTCCGGAGGAGGGATTATTCAGCAGTTCCCTTGCCTGGGCCTCTTTGACCTTCCATTTTTCGATAATCCGGATGAAGCCTTTGATGGCGCTTGGACTGAGGCGTGCCCGGACCTTCGGGTCCGATAGGTTCGGAGATGCTTCAAATGGATATCCGGCGACATCGCGGGTTAGGAGCGCGGTGGCCATTGCGGTCCTCCAGAATCGAGCTTCAAACTCATCATATTTGAAAGATGGCGAAAGTGCTAAGAAATTGGTGCAACGGCACGGGTACCTGGGTGCGTTTCTGAAAAGATTCTTGCACTCGGCAAGGTAGGGAGTGCCGCGAAGAGGCTGCGCAGTTTTTGGCGAGCGGTTTTGTTAACGAATGCAAACCCTACTTCGTCTGCTCGACGTGGCCCACGTACAAGGTCAGATCAGCCTTTGAAGTCCTCGTCGGTCCATGGTGGGAGCGGGGGTGGGAGCGGGGGCAGCGGTCGCTTCTTCCGTCTGATCGCGATGATGCGCGTTTTGTCGTTCGCCAGAACGTTCAGAAACCTGGCATCGTGCAGTTTGTTTGGGTTGCATGGTTCCCTGCCTTCCTCTAAACCCTTCGGCGGGCGGACGCGGCGGGCGCGTTTGTGCCATCCTTCGGCGCGCAGCCATTCTTCCAGGATTTGAAGTCTCTCCGACGAATCTTTGCTGCAAAGGGTCTTGCCGGGAATTGGCAGTTTCCGGACCGGAGGCGCACTTGCTGATCCTTTGTCGTCAACCTCGCAAGTAGGAGAATAGCGGCTCTTCACCTTCGCTCGGTTGATAGAATCCCTTTAACATCCCCCAGTCGCAAAAACGAGTTTGTGGAAGGACAGTGCGTGCAATTCTACGCGTTCGATGCCTCGTACCTCGAAAAACTGCGGGCGGGCGACCCACGAACGGAAGAGCATTTCGTGCGGTATTTCCGGGAGCTGATTCAACTCAAACTGCGTTCCCGTCTGAACTCGAGGGAGGCCATGGAGGATGTTGAGCAGGAGACCTTCGTTCGGGTTCTTTCTGCACTGCGCTCCGAGAAGGGTCTGCGGCAAGCCGACCGCTTGGGGTCCTACGTCAACTCGGTTTGCAACAACGTGCTGTTAGAGCACTATCGCAGCCAAAGACGGGTGGATCCGATCGAAGAGGATGGTCCAGCCGCGTCCTTACCTGAACCCGGGCCCGATGCCTTCGCGCTGCTCTTGAGCAAGGATACGGAGCGAGCGGTTCGCGAGATCCTCGACAAACTAAGCGACCGGGACCGCGCGCTTTTGCGGGATGTGATCTTAGAAGAACGGGATAAGGATGAGGTTTGCCGGGAGCTCGGAGTGGACCGGGAGTACCTTCGGGTGCTCGTTCACCGGGCGAAGCAATCGTTTAAATCCTTCTTTATCAATGAATGGCCGCCGGCAGCTTTTCCGACGAACGATTCGGCGGGGAATCTATGACACGTTTCGCCCTTGGTTGCACTATAAAGTTGAGGCCGACCCATGGACCATGATCATGCGTTAAGGATTGCGGCAGTCGAAAAATACCTGCTGAACGAGCTGCCGCAGGACGAGCGTGACCAGTTTGAAGAACATTTTTTTGACTGCCAGGAGTGCACCCTCGACCTCCGCGCGGGTGCTGTGTTCCTGAGCCAGGCGAAGAAGGAGTTTGCTGGCCGTCGGGAGCTGCCTGGACCGGCCAGGAAAAAACGGCGGCAAAGCTTTCTAGCAATGCTGCTGCGGCCCGCTTTTGCTGTGCCTGCTTTCGCCGCACTGGTGTTCGCGGTGGGATACCAGAATGCCGTTACCTTTCCACGACTGAAGCGGGAGGCTGCATCCCAAAACATACCGCAGGTTCTGCCTACGCTCTCGCTTGTCGCGGCCGATAGCCGCGGTGGAGAGACGGCATCCGTGCAAGCCGCGGGTAAGCCTTTCCTTCTTCAATTTGACGTTCCCGCCGGCGACACTCGCTTCGTGAAGTACACCTGCTTGCTTTACTCTCCGGCCGGGACGCTGCTCTGGGAAACGACAATCTCGCCGGAGCAAGCCAAGGACACTATCTCGCTCCAGGTCCCTCCGGTTCAAGCCAGTGCTGGAACCTATCGCCTGCTGATCCGAGGAGATAGTTCCGGCAATGCGGTCGATTTGGCTCGATACCGGTTCCGATCACAGTAGCAGAGGCAGCCTGAATTTCTTCTGAATGTCGAGAAATAGTTGTACGAGTTTGTATGCAGCAGTTGAACACCGCGAGAAATGAACAAGACTGTTGCAGATCAGGTACCACGGTCTTTTCCGCGTTGGATAAGATGCAGAGAGGCATTACCCTTCTTCTGCTCCGCATTGTAATGGGCAAGTCAGGACCATCGGCCACTCACCACGGGCACTCACCATGGATCAGTCACCGCAACTTAAGAATGGCACTACGTCGTCAGACTCAGGCTCCGGTTCCAGAGCAAAAATGAAAAAAGTGACAAGTCGCACGGAGAGCAAAATGGCAGAAAAAGTCACAAAAAGAACGCACACTTATCACGCCGTGGCCCAGAGCCTCGGCGGTTCCCTCATACTGCCGGTTAACCAATCTATCCCTTCGCAAGCGAATGCTTCCCTTCATGGAGGCGGCGGGATTTCCCACGATGTTCAGGGCGCTTTTCATCATGAAAAGATCGTCTCCGCAGGCGGCACTTACTCCCATGTTGTGGGGTGCGAGAGCAAGAAGTCAGGTGGATGGGCGACGCTTGCGACATCGGTTGTAGAGGATCTCAATATTCAGGAGATCGTGACCGCAGACCGGGTGGTGGCGCGCCTCTCGATAGAGCACCCGGCGGTTGGATATACGCCGAAAGTGACCCTGGTCGGATCCAACTTCATCAATCTCCGCATTGCAGGCTTCCCGGTGCAGGCAGTGTTAAACTCCAGTCTGCTCAATCCTGCGGACGATTACCCCAAAACGACGTGGCTCGAGAATCCCAAGTTTCTCGACGCGGCTCGGCAACAGCACCGTCGACGGGCGAAGGGCTCCCCGCATACCAAGGAACTGGAAGAACGTTATGGCTGGATCGGAAGCAAAGAAGGGATCGACCAAAGAGGCTACGTAGTATGTTCGCTGGTGGACAGCATCGTTGGCGACTTTCCTGGCACGGCCTCTGGCAACATGGTGGATATCCCCGAGGTCGGGAAGTTCTTTTTCGGCGAATTCACCGTCGATCGAAATTCCTTCAGACTGACAATGATTCGCGCAGAATTGGGTTGCCCGATTCACGGAACCATGATGATGGCAGACGCCGTGGGAACCGGAACCTCCTACCCATAACCGCGACAATGCTTTTGAGCATGTCGCTGAATGGCTGCCATCGAAACAGCCCTCCGGCGGGAGAAATCGAATATAAGCAGGCGCAGCGCGACTTGGTTCGCGGGAACCTACTGGTTGCTGAGTCAGAAGCCCAGCAAGCGACCGATCACACTGCGCACGCAAGCGATGAGCTGAGGTGGAAACTCAAAATCCTGCAAGCTGAGATCAATGTCCTTCGAGGAAAGAATAAGGAGGCTCTGGCGCTCCTGGCCGATTCCCCGCCTCGTACGCTCGCGAACGGCGATGTAGAAGTGCAACGGGAAGTCTATGGAGGTTTGGCCTATTTTAGGTTGGGCCAACTCGCACTCGCGACTCAAACCCTGAAGAAAGCCCAGGAGCTTTGCGGTCTTTCCAACTCTGCTGCGTGTGGCGAACTGTTGAGCATCGAAGGAATCATCGATTTTCAGAGCGGTGATTTAGAGGCAGCAGAATCGAAGTTTCGACAAAGTCTACAGTTCGCCCGTCAACGACACGACCAATTTCTCGAAGCTACGAGTTTGCTGAATCTTGGTTGGGTGGCGCTGGGCATGGAACACTATGATGAGGCTTTATCGTGGTCTAATGCCTCTTCAGACGTTGCGCGAGCAATCGATGCACAGCTGATTCTGGAAAAGACGTTGTTCAATGTCGGGTGGGCCTATCATGAGCTCGGAGATTTCGAGAAGGCGTTGACCAACCTCGAACAAGCGAGAGTGCAAGCCGAAAGGCTGGGCGCTACATCTGATGAGGTCTGGTTGTTGAACGACTCAGGTGCAGCTCAACATGATATGGGCAATCTGCACATGGCTGAAATCTCGTACAAGAAATCCCTTGCGCTCGCGCAGAGTCTTCACGATCGTAAAGGGCTCTTCCTTGCGGATATGAATCTTGCCCTTCTTTTGTTCGAGCAAAAGGATTTCGCATCGGCAGCAACGGAATGCGAAAGAGCGCTTCGACTTGCCGAGTTCGGCAACGACAGGTCATGGCAAGCCTGGCCTTTACTGCTCCGAGGACGTCTGCTGGCCCACCAAGGCAGATGGAAGGAGGCTGAATCTATATTCCTCGACCTTGACCGACGTTCAGAGACTCCGCCCTCAGTGCGCTGGCAGGTTGAGAACGCGCTCGCCAGCACGTATGAGGGAGCACAAGAGGCCTCACAGGCCGAACGCTGGTACCGGAAGTCGATCGAGACCTTCGAGCGGCAGCGCTCCTCGGTGAAAAGTGATGAGTACCGACTCCCCTTCTTTACCAATGGGAGCAGTGTCTATCGCGACTATGCCGGGTTTCTAATTACGCATCACCGGCAGGCCGAGGCCTTGGCGCACATGGATTTGGGACGGGCTCGTACGCTCGAAGAAGATATCGGCCTAGCTCAAACGAACCCGGCCTCAAGTTCGCGCTTCGTTCAGCCACAATCCGTCGCCGCGAGATTGAAAGCAACGATCCTCTTCTATGCGCTCGGTCCGGAAAAATCTTATCTCTGGGCGGTGTCTCCCACCAGCACGCAATTGTTCGAATTGCCGAAGGAGACCGAGATCGCAGAGCACGTCCAGCATTACCAGAAGGCAATCCTGCGCTCGGAAGACTCTCAGCGCGTCCAGAACGCCGACGCAGTGTATCTGTATCAGACGCTCGTTGCGCCTGCACAGAAGCTGCTGCCCAAAGAAGGCCGTGTCTACATCATTCCCGACGGTGGGTTAAATGGGTTCAACTTTGAAACACTGCTCGTGCCTGCTTCCGGCAGCCCACACTTCTGGATCGAAGACGCCATGATTACCACAGCTTCGTCTCTGCGGATGCTCGCCACAGCTCCAATGCACGCAGCGGCCCGCGGGCCACAGAAGCTCTTGTTGATTGGCGATCCGGTCTCACCAAGCGCGGACTATCCTACGCTGACGAACGCATCTCTCGAGATCACGGATATCGAACGGCACTTTCCTGCCGGGCAACGCGTGGCACTCACGCGGACTGAGGCCGTCCCTGCGGCCTACCCGGCAAGCAGGCCCGGCGAATACGCTTTTATTCACTTTGTCTCTCATGGAACGGCCAGCCGCTTATCTCCGCTCGACTCCGCTGTTGTGCTTTCGGCGCCGAGGGACCGGCCGGAAGAGTTCAAGCTCTACGCGCGGGAGATCGCGAAACAGCCGCTCCATGCCCAACTGGTGACCATCTCTTCCTGCTACGGTTCCGGCACGCGGGTCTATGCCGGAGAAGGAATCGTCGGTTTGTCATGGGCTTTTCTGCGCGCAGGATCACAGAACGTGATTGGTTCGCTATGGGAAGTCAGCGATGCGTCTACCCCAGTGTTGATGGATCAGATGTACGGCGAACTCGAAAGGGGCAGTTCCCCTGCAGCCGCACTTCGCGCAGCGAAACTGTCGCTGCTGCATTCGCAGGGAACGTTTCGCAAGCCATTCTATTGGGCGGCTTTTGAGCTTTACGCTGGGGCGTTCAGCTCAGAGAGCTGAGGACTCTCCGC
>DASYBJ010000079.1:0-5131 GCA_036500845.1 Acidobacteriaceae bacterium | reverse complement strand
CGATTTGGCTGGATCGTGGTTGTTGACAATTGAGCGCGCCTCTGTGGATCAGTAATCGCAACAAATCTCCAATGTTGAAGATTGAAGGTGGACGGTGCTTGCGAAGCTTCCTGCACCAAAAGCTCAATCTCGGAATGTGTTATGGATGCTGTCGGGTCGAATCGCTCCGCTGCATGCCTTTGTGAGAGCACATCAAGAAAATCACTCATGCATACTCCTATCCAGCTGCTATGACCGCGCGACCGCCTTGACAATCCCTGCCTGTCGGGCAGCGCTCAGCAAATCACGTCGCGATCATCAACTCTTTTTCTTGAAAGATTCCTCGTCGGCAAGTGAGCAGATCAGCAAGACGGTCGGCTTACGCAGCCCGCTTGTTCCTTCGAGGAATCCATATTTTTAGCCGATTGCCCGAACAACCAGGTTTCGGAGAGATCAGGTCGCGGTCCTAGCGTTCTGGAACGTTTGGATTTGACGAATAGGTAACTGCTGCTATCTTCCAGCCATCACTTGTTTTGACCAGCTGCCACGTCTCGCTTCCTTGATTCTCCGGCTTTCCGTCGATGAGGAATACATAGTTGAAATACACCGAAGCGATTGTGCCATCTGTGTGAATCTGAACCTTGCTGTGCTGAGGGTCTAGCGCGGCGTGTGAACTTGAAACAAACTTCGCGAACTCCTGGAAACTTGAGTGCCGAAGCTTCAATGCTGCGGGGTTTTTGGCGAGCGAGCGCGCGTATGCGGCGTCAGACAGAACATTGAACCAGGTGCTACCCTCGTCAATAAACATCGATGACACACGTGCGCCGTTGTGGGACACCACCGCTTGATGGAAATCCCCCGTCAAATGCTCAATCTCTGCTGTCGCCTGTGCGGAGAGCGCAGCGCTTTGCGCTTCAGTCGCCTGGTTCGCTGAGCTTTGGGCAAAGGACGCAGTGGCGGTCCAAAAGAAACATGCATAAAGGACAAACCGTACTGATTTCAATGTCGAATCTTCTGTCTTTCACCGGTTCGCGATGCTCTCGGGACTTAAATGCGTGTCAGGCGACGGAAAAGTCTGGGCCTCGGGCACCTGGCACCGCATCGAGACTTCATCACCACGGGATCGGCGCGTTTTCCCATCGCGTGAACGTGCCGGTCGGACCATCCGGTCCCAGCAGTGCAACGCGTACCACCTCGCGCGCGCCATCTTCGACGGACTGGGTACCTTCATATCCGTTGAGGTTTGTTTTGGCGAATCCTGGGGAGACAAGGTTGACTTTGATACCGGTCGACTCGAGCTCGACCATCATGGCCAGCGTAATGGCATTCTGAGCTGTCTTGGACGCAGGGTACACCGGGCTGAAAAACGCGTGGTAACTTCCTGCGGGGTCCGCGTTCTCGCCGAGGGAGCCGACAGCGCTCGACACATTGACAATCCGTGCATCCGATGACTTGCGGAGCAGCGGCAGCATGGCCTGGTAAACGGCGAGGGTACCGAACACATTCGTCTCCCACACCGCGCGTATCTCGTCGAGAGACGCGTTGCTCGCGCGGGTGATCTTCGAGTATTCCTGAATGGACAAGCTGCCCTTTCTTGTATTGGAGATAGCCGCGTTGTTAACGAGCAGGTCGAGGCGGCCAAAATCCTTGCGGATACGTTCCGCCGCCGTGGCGATCGAAACCCGATCCGTCACATCAAGCTGGAACGGGATGGCGCCGGACCCAATCTCGCGGGCCGCAGCTTCACCGCGTTCCAAATCGCGCGATCCGACCAGCACGGTGAGGCCGCGGGCCACGAGTTCTTTTGCGACTTGGCGTCCCACGCCCTGATTGGCCCCGGTAACCAGGGCGACACGTTTGTTCAACATATTGTTCTCCTTTGCGATGTGCGGCTGACGTCCTGATATCCCCGCCAGCGGATTGTGGTCAGCGATCCATTTGTCACGGCAAAAACTTCCCTCATAAGCGCATGGGAGCGTGCGGGAGAGAGCTTCCCGTCCCGCGCCAAACCAGCCAATGCGGCTTTTCGGAACGAACTCATGCACCCGACTCTCAATGTGGACACCGACGGTGTCCCACGAAAACTACGCTCCCTTCCAGCACTATTGCGTTGATCCGAAGCTCCAGTGTTTTGCAACTCGGGCGCACAGCCGTCCGCGACTGTCTGCGACCTTTGTATTAGTCATGCTGTGCTCCTGCGTGCAATGCCCGTAGCGTTTTTCGCATAGCGAAGCGCTTCTGCCTCTCGGGCGGAACCGACTGGATCGTACTTTCGCCGAAAGCTCTCGAGAACCTCAACCTGCGCACTTTCTGGAGTACCACTATGGAATACGGGGTTCGGTGCATACTCTATGGCGAGCTGAATCTCCTGAGCAGCAGCCTCCCCTCTCAGGAGAGATACAAGTACCAGAGCCGCATCCAAGCCGGCTGTGACGCCAGCAGCGCTGATGATGCTGCCGTCCACGACCCACCCTGGCGTCGGCGAGGACAGCATCGTAGTAAGACCTCAGTGAACGCGCGGCCCAATGCGTCGTTACGTGCCTCCCACTGAAAACACCAGCCGCACCACATAGCAGGGCTCCTGTGCAGACCGAAAACAAGATGCGCTCGGCTTGGACTTGTTTGCGGATGAGCCAGAGCACTTCGTCTTGCATCAGTGGCTGCTGCCCACATCCTCCAGGCACGAGCAGCACATCGAAGATTCTCGCCTCCGCGATGCTTACGTCCGGAGTTAATTGAAGCCCCTGCACACCGCGAACAGGCGCAAGTTCTTTTCCAACGACGTGTACCGCTGTTTCCGGCATGCGTGAGAGAACTTCAAATGGCCCGGTGAAGTCGATCTGATCCATCTGCGGAAAGATCAGGCAGCCCACAGGAAGCGGCTGCGTGGTAATCTGCGGCCCTGTTCTCTCGCTAACCAGCAAAGCAGCGCTCATAAAGGCTCATCTCCCTCGGCTTGAGTGGGAAACATGCACTCCACACGTAATTCCTGCGCGGTGATGCACTGTGGCGTACCGACCGTTGTGATCAAGGAGAAGTAGGAGAACCGCTCGTCGCCTCGTCGAAAAGCGATGGACAATACGGGGCTCTGGGGCGCCAGCGGCGGCTTCAATTCAGCAACGCCAGGATATTTCCGTAGTCGCTCCAACAGCTTTTTCAGTCCTAAATCCACTACCTGCCCCACGGCTTCCCGCCGAACTCTTTGCAATAGGCCGGCTGCAACCTTCTCCCACTCTTCAACGAAAGGCCGCATCCCCGCTGGATCAAACATCAGGTCGAGAAGATTGCGCGGCTTTGGTCTCGCGTCCAGATCGACGAATGAGCTAAAGAATTGCGGTGCGGCCTTATTGGTTCGAATGACATTCCAGTATCGGTCCAGCACTAGCGCGGGATGCGGCTCATGCTGCTCGAGCATCCAGTCGACGGCTCGGGTCACGATCGCCATCTGCTCGGCATCCATACTCTGCTCGCTGTAAAGCGGCGCGTATCCTGACGCAAGGAGCAGAACATTTCGTTCGCGGAGCGCAATGTTCAAGGCATCGGACACAATGGAAAGAAGATCCCGGCTGGGAACGCTGCGCCCGCTCTCCATAAAACTCAAGTGGCGCTGCGAGATGCCCGTGTCGAGCGAGAGATCGAGCTGGCTCTTGCCGCGCTCTTGTCTCCAGTACCGCAGCAACTCTCCGAGCTGAGGGACTGCTGAAGCGGATTGCATTGCCATTTCGCTCTCCTTCTCTGCAAGACGCGATGGTGCCAACAGAGCCCAAACCACTGCATTACGAGGCCCCAGTCCTTTGTTCTATCCTCGCCAGGCGAACTCCTGGAATCGATCGTCCAGAGGCGGATTGGCGATGGTTCCAGCGTAGTTGGTGATCGTCGAAGCCGCGACTATGGCGATGACCTCCATGATCTGTTCTGTCGTGAAGCCGGCATCGAGGAATGCACCGCGTTCCTGTTCGCCGAGATGGCCCCTCTTCTCGATGAGCGTCTTCGCTAGCATCGAAAGTGCGGCAAATCGCTCGTACTGAGGCGTACGCCCATCGCGAATCGCATTGGTCTCTTCAGGGCTCACCCCCTGTTGCAGCGCCAGAGCGGTATGGAATGCAACAGCATACTTCGAAGTGTTCGCGACTGCGTCAGTCAGAAGAACGATCTGAATCTCCGGCTCAGTAAAGCTGCTGCTGTGGACCTGCTGAAATACGCCAACGAGGGAGTTGACGAGTTTTGGTGAATTTGCAATAACCGCGGCAATGTTCGGTAAAACACCAAACGCCTGCTGCAGCTGTTCGAGCGCCGGCTTCGACTTCTCCGGCGCGGATGCGATTGTATGAATCTGATAGGTCGGCATGTGATTCACCTGTGCAATGTAGAGTCGCAGGTAATCCTGAACGTCTACTCTTCCAATATCGAATGGATTTGGAGGACCAGCAATTACCTCGCAGGTAATCGGACGGCGCAATTCCGAAGAGCTGCGAAACCGAAAACGCAACACTGCCATTCAGCTCTCGGATTCAACCTATCCAATCCGGCGGAAAGGTGCGCGACCACACCAACTCTTGCGATGGGAGGTCAGGAGGGAGTAAATGTGCCCATCCCGTGGTGATAAAGTCTAGAGCTGGATGCCAGGTGCCCGAGGTGCCGACTTTGTTCTCTTGGCAAAGAGGCCCAAGGCTCCTCTTTTCATTTCGGAATCGTCAATAGTAAGGCGCGTGTTTCAGCGACAACGCGGTCTTGAAACTTCGGGTCGCGTACGATCTTGGAGCCTTGCATCGGATGGCCCCCCTCGTCGTAGTAAACACCGGTTTGGCCGGATGCATCGATCAGGATTCTGGTGATCACCCGCGCAGCTCGCTTCGGGGTGCTCAAGATCCCGATGAAGGGCATGAGCAGTGGCACAAGGATCGGGATTACGAATGCCTGCAGAAAACGCACGAAGGGGCCGACATCGCCTCCCCCGAGACCGGTGGTTGGATTCAAGCCCGGCTCGATCGCGTTGAAGTGCAGCCGTGGAGTCTCACGGGCGAATGCCATCCCCGCAGCAAGAACGGCTTGTTTGGAAGTTGCGTAGGCATCGAAGCCCGGCTTTTTGGCACCGCCTGGTTTCCATTCACCCCGCGCACTCGCCTCTGCGGAAATATAGCGACCACCTCGA
>DASYBJ010000078.1:0-9783 GCA_036500845.1 Acidobacteriaceae bacterium | reverse complement strand
CAACCAATCAGGTAAACGACTTCAATAATCACGCTAGTTATAACGTTCCTGGTTACATCGGCGAGTTCAACGACTTTTATAACGACCCAGTTGCATGGAATTTCTCAGTTGACGCATACAACGCCGCCGGCTTGAATTGGTCAATGTGGTCCTATAAATCTACAAACGCCCTCAATCCGAGCAACTGGGGCTTCTTTGCGCCGACATTTTGGGCGACAACGCCGAATGTCTCCACTGATTCGCAAAGCACTATCGCTGCCGATTGGCAACAGTGGACAACATCCAACGCATTCGTTCAGAACACAGAGCTTGGCCTAAGCGGCAATGTCAACAGTGCTGCAGTCCCCACCAGTTCCTGGTTCAATGTCATAAACCAGAACAGCAGAGCATGCCTGGATGCAACCAATATGGGGGTGACCGACGGAACTGCGATTCAACAATGGACCTGTGGTAATCAGCAATTTAATCAGGAGTGGCAGTTCCAGCTACAGAGCGATGGTGCATACAGTGTTGGCACCAGAAATGCCCCTACAGAGACGTGGAATGTGACAAACTATGGAACGACTAACCAGAGTCCAATCCAGTTGTGGACTTACGCTGGAAACACGAACGAACAGTGGAAACCCGTGTTTCTCGGGAACGGTTACTACAAGTTTGTGGGTGTTGGCAGTGGAAGATGTCTAGATTTGCCTGGAGCTTCCACAGCGAATGGGGTGCAACTGGACATCTATGACTGTAATGGCACTGGTGCGCAAGCATTCTCGTTGTCACCACAACCCTAGCAATCTTGTATTTCCGAGCGCCGCTGTCTCGATGATGCGATCCCGCAACCAGTTGGATCAGATCTTGTCCGCGGCGCTCTTTTGTTGCTTTGCACCTGGATATCTGGATATCAGCGTTTTTTCGCCCAGAACGTCATAAGATCGCTCCGCATATCCTCCTTTGCGGCAAACAGGATCGCGTTCTCTCTCTGTGAATAGGAGAGACTTGGATAGCCGATCAATGCTTCTAATGGGAAATCGGCCACTACACGATCGGTCTTTGAAAGAAAATCATAGAATCTAAGTTTGGTCCGGTCGGTCGAAATATCCACGAAATAGATGCCGCTTCCAGTGACGGTCCACAACCGACCAAACCGACGGTGTTCGAGGCCCGGAACGAGAGACGGACTCCCACCAGCTAACTTCAGCTGCCATAGTCCCTCTCGAGCGTTCGTATAAAAGATGGAATTTCCTGATGGGGCGAATTGGACATCTGTCGGTGAAATCGTAGAGACGGAAGAAGCATTGGCTCCTGATGGTTCCATTCTCCACAACTGCATGGGACCGCCTCTGTTCGTATTGAAGTAGATCCACTTTCCATCGGGAGACCAGGCCGGTTGTTTTTCTTCGGTGTTCTTGAGACTGAGAGCCTGTAGCTGATGCCCGTTGGCCGAAACGACAAATATCTCTGAGTGCCCTTTGGGGCGAGCATCGAAAGCTATCAATTTGCTGTCCGGCGACCACCTTGGGCTTCCAACTGTCGCGCCTTCGAAATCTGTAAGCTGATAAGGATCGTTCCCGTCAGCCGCCGCGACCCACAATTCCCATTTCCCGCTTCTGTCTGAGACGAACGCAATCTTCGAGCCGTCGGGAGAGTACTGCGCACTATGGCTACTGCGGATCGAAGGAACAAGTTTGATGGACGCTTGATCGGAATGTTGTTGGTCCAGATTCACCTTGAAAATATTGGATCGGAGGGAGAAATCGGCGTACACCATCAGCGAACCATCCCGTGAGATCGTTGGCTGCATGGCTGATTCACCTGTAGTGAGGATGGGAAAGAGCCCACTGCGACCTGGATGGATCGACCAAAGACTATATGCACCATCCCTGTTCGAAGAGAAAATGATTCCGGGGCCGTCTTCCCGCCACGTTAGCCCTTGAATGTCAGCATGGTCGAAAGTAAGTCGCTGTTCCTGATCGCTTCCGACGGGCACGACATAGACATCCGCGGAGTCGTAACTTGAGAATCGAACGAATGCGATCCAGCTGCCGTCCGGGGATAACGCCGGACTGAGGTCTCTATCGTCAGCGGGAGGGCTTGTAAGTGGCCGAAGTTGCTGTGTCTCCAGATTAAATTCATACAGAGCTAGCCCATGGCCCGACGGGGCGGTATCGGAGACAATAAGCCCCTTTCCATCCGGAGCCCAGGTGGGTCCAGCATCACTACGAACTCCCAACAGGTCCTCGCTCCAGGGACGGGGACTCCTCAGGGCGAAGAGACGCTTCTCTTGGCCACCGGGGAATGGCACAATCATGACCTGTGCGTCGGCTGAGCTGACACGCAAAAATGCCAGAGATTTCCCGTCGGGCGACCATGCAGGGTGGAGATCAACATCGGGATCGGATGTTACGCGAAGTGGCTTACCACCTGGCTGCATGACGTAGATGTTGTAGTTGCGGTTGCTGTTGTTCCAGATGAACGCGATGGATTGTCCATCTGGTGACAAAGATGGCTGATACGATTCTCCGGGGAAGGTAGTAAGAGGAGTGATCTTTAATGCAATGCCCCATTGGTCTGTGTGCCTTGCGCGCCATAAATAGCCAAGACCCGAAGCTGCCACTAATACTCCGGCCAGCAATAATCCTGCGGTAATGCGGCGAAGTCGCGGTCGCGACTGGTCTTCAAGAGCTCCAACGGCTTGAGCTATACCCTGTGGGGGATCAGATGGAGTTTTCAGTTCTCCATACGGAAAACTGAGATGGGTCGCATTAACAAGGGTCTTCGAAGCCAGCTCTTCTTCGGTACGCGGGTCTTCTGTAACTACGTTCCACTCGAAGACGGGGATGTAACGTCCTTTGGGAAGGGTGATCCGAACAGCATCACGCTGACCGCCTTCCTCCAGGTAACGCTCCAGCTTCTGACGGAGCCTCCTCGCCTCGCTGCGCACCAAAGTATCGATCTTGGGATCGTATGAAGGATCCTTCCCATACACCGATACACCTATTGAGGTCTCCTTGATTTCATCGACCCGTCCCTCCAGGGCAGCTTCGGTCACATATCGAAGAAATTGGGAAATCCTGATCGAACTCTTGAAATGGTGCGAGCCGAGGATTCGTTCGAGTTGCTCGCGAACGAGCGACGCATCGATCTTGGCTCGACTTTTTTCGGCGAGCAATACACGACTACTCTCCGTCACTCTCTCGGTAGCGCCCTGTGACACGATGGGGACCCATACTCATTGTGGGCACTCTGATACTAGCGACTTTTTTTTACAGTCTTGTGAATCAGTGAGGTTCCAAGAGTATGGGGATGTTCTTAGAAACCCGTTTTCGATACTCAATCGAGCTTGAGACTTCACACTTTTGGCCCCACTTTCCGCGGGGTAGCAAGGGTAGCAGTACCCCCAATCACTCCCACGCTTGTTCATTGCCTCGATATGGTCGAGAAAAGATTCCTTCCATACAGAGTTTTTCAACTTTCAACATCGCGACCCTTTGCTGCTCACCCACGTCTGCGAGGTACCAATGCATTTCTCACTAAAGGCCTGCTGCGCGTTACGCCAGCTTTTGATCGCAACTTTCGTCTTTGCCTCCGCTTCCTTGGCGTGGAGCCAAAGCGCGATCACCGGGCTTGTCCTTGACCCGTCCGGTTCTGCTATCCCAAATGCGCAGATTCAAGCGCGGAATGTGAATACAAATATCAATCGCTCCACCCTCACGAACGAGAAGGGATATTACACCGTCCCCGCTCTGGCCCCTGGGACCTATTCGGTCCATGTCGACGCCAAAGGGTTCACCGGAGCCACAAGGACGGATATCGTCCTCGGAGAAAACCAGGACCTGCGCCTGGACATGTCACTCACAGTAGGTGGCGAACAGACAGTGCTCCAGGTCAATTCGCAAGCGCCTGCCCTTCAGCAGGAGACAACTGCGGTCAGCACTTCTCTTGAGCAGGAGGCAATTCAGAATCTTCCGATGAACGGACGTAATATCACCGAGCTGGTGGCACTGTCTCCCGCTGTAAGAGCCATAGGCTCGTTTGGAAGCTATACTCAATCCGCGAACACCGACGGCCGAATTTCGATCGCGGGCGCTCCGCCATCATTCAACACATTTCTTCTCGATAACAATGCCAACGAATTGCCGACTGGCGGCGGTCCGATGGTGCCGTTATCGCCGGACGCGACGCAGGAGATCATCATCATCACCCACAATCCCCCTGCCGAATACGGACGAACTGCAGGCGGAGTCGTCAACTATATATCCAGGAGCGGCACAAACAGTTTGCATGGATCTGCCTGGGAGTTTGCTGAAAACGACGTTTTCGATGCCAATGACTACTTTAGCAAGAACCAGAAGCGCCCGATCCCTCCTCTTCGATTCAATCAATACGGGGGAGCCCTGGGTGGGCGCATTCTTCCGGATAAGCTTTTCTTCTTCGTCAATTACGAAGGCTCGCATCAAACCATCGGTTCAAACAGCTTCTACACGGTGCCCACAGACCTACAGAGGACCGGCGACTTCTCTCAGACCTTCAATGCGTCCGGCAACCAGATCGCGATCTATAACCCAATCACCGGATCCACTCAGGCTCCGCGCGCGCGGTTTCCCGGCAATGTAGTTCCGAAAGGTCTGTTGAACCCAGTTGCGCTGAAGGTACTGTCCTACTATCCCGAACCCAATGTCACTGGTAATCCTTTCACCAACGTCAACAACTACTTTGCTAATGGAGTTCAGACGACAACGCGCAATGCGTTTGGAATTCGGCTCGACGAATATCTCACTCCCACGCAAAAAATCTCAGGCCGTTACACCTGGGATAGAGCCACACTGATTTCCCCACGTTATTTTGGCAGCGATAATATAGCTGATCCAGGCTTCGGACCAACGATCTATCCTCGCCATAGCATAGCTCTGCTGTACACAAACGCACTCAATGCCAATCTCCTCGTAGAGGTACACGCGGGTTTCAACCGTTTCGGTCTGGTCCGCAATCCAATCAGCCTGGGCTTCGATCCCGGAACTCTCGGCTTTCCTTCCTCGCTCGCCTCTCAAATGCAATTGCTTGAATTTCCGCTGTTTGCGATGTCAACCAGATCGTCCATCGGGAGTAATCAGAGCGATCCCTCTACGCAAGAGAACAATGCCTACACAGTCGGCAGCGACGTGACATGGATCAAGGGCACACACACCTTCAAGGTGGGCGGGGAGTTGCGGGACTATCAATGGAACTCGATTCAGGGCTCGGGTGTCCTGCAATTCAACTTTGATGCAAACTTTACCAAGGGACCAAGTCCAACCGCTGCCGCGACAAACGGATATGACCTGGCTTCATTCCTCCTCGGCTACCCGGCAAGCGGTACCCTCTACCGACATCAGAACTATGCATATTCAACCTACTATTGGGCAACCTATGCTCAGGATAATTGGAAACTGACTCACAAGCTGGTCGCGGACTATGGGCTGCGATTCGATCATGAGGGCGGCACAACAGACCGACATAACGGAATCAGCAACTTCAATCCGAACCTCTCCTACAATGCCGGTGGATTGGACATGACGGGAGGTCTTGAGTTCGTTGGAGTGAACGGCATTGGACGGGGGAATCGCGATACCACCTGGGACAATTTCGCTCCACGGGTTGGCCTGGCATACAGCTTCACCCCAAAGACCGTTGCCCGGGCAGGCTTTGGCCTATTCTTCCTGCCCACAACAGGTGGCTTTGTGCGGCTCGGATCGACTGGATTCACCAGCCAGACCTCCTATGTCGCCTCGGTCGACGGCAACCAGCCGAGCGGGACATTGAGCAATCCATTCCCGCAAGGAATCATTCCGCTCTCTGGCTCGTCTCTCGGCCCGTTGACCGGTCTCGGCACCAGCATCACAGCCAACCTGCGTTCACTGACAACCGGCTACGCTCAGCAGTGGAGCGCGAATCTACAACAGCAAGTGGGAGATTGGGCTATCGAGTTTGGTTACATCGGCACTCACGGAGTTCATCTCCCTGCCGACTTTGCATTTCATCATCTTCCTCAATCTGCCCTTGGCCAAGGCACTGCACTGCAGCAGCTGGTTGCAAACCCCTATTCAGCAATCATCACGAATGGTTCATTATCTGCGGCGCAGGTACAGCGTGGACAGTTAGAGATGGACTACCCGCAGTTCACGGGTGTGACCTCGATGACCAACTGGGCTGGTTCAAATTATCAAGCCGGACTTGTGACAGTCCGGCGTCAATTCGTCAATCAGTTCTATCTGCTCGCTTCCTACACGTTCTCGAAACTGCTCGACAACAATCTGGGTAATGGGGAGAACATCTACGCGGATACCGGCAGTAATACAGTCCAGAACTGGGACAATCTCGCAGCCGAAAAGGCGGTCTCCACCTCCAACCTGCCTCAGCATCTCGTAGTCTCGGGTAATTATGTTCTGCCTTTCGGTAAGACAGGCAGTCGACTGTATAAACAGCTCATAGGCGGTTGGCAGGCTAACGGCATCTTTACTGCAGAAAGCGGCGATGTAATCAGCGTGACTGCGAATGCTCCTGCATATGGTGGCTCTAGACCGAACATCATCGGAGATCCTACTGTCTCGCATCCGACCGTTAACCAGTGGCTTAATAAGGCGGCATTTCAAAACATACCTGCATTCACTTACGGCGACGCGCCTCGAACCCTTCCGTCAACACGCTCGCAGGCGTACGTAAATCTCGATGCAGCACTCGCGAAGGAAATTGCGCTGCACGGGGAGATGGGAATCAATATCCGCGCAGAGGCGTTCAATCTCTTCAACAGCACAACCTTTGGCGTTCCCGACAGCAACATCAACGATACGAACTTCGGCCAGATTACGACGTTACGCGTGGGCACCGCGCCGCGTGTGCTTCAGTTCGCGGCGCGGCTGCACTTCTGATCCGAGCCAAGAAGTCTTGGTGTTGACCGCATGCGTAGTACTGCCGAACGCCGCGCTGCGCATGCGCCCACACTTCACTGACGAGAACGTTCCCTCCCTTCCAATCGAGAGTCTCTACGGGTAAAAATATTGACTTCTGTAATTTCCAGACGTATCTTCCTTCAATTCCTGGCTGCGGTTGCGGTGGCGCAAAAAGGACAATCGCTTTCGCCTAATACGACTCGTCGAAACACTCCCTTGGAGGACTCGTTGAAGCTTCCAAGGAGCCATAACTTCGGCCTCAACGGTAATGGATCGGTTCTCAACTCGGTAAGCTTATACAGAGCCTCCACAGATCACGCAAGCGAACTGTCCTTCGATGTTTCAAACAACCAACTGTCTGCCTCATTGACGGGGGAGGGGGAAGTTCGTCGTGCATGTATCTGCTCCGGCATCGAAGCTCTCCCGCCTGAGAAGATCAAGGGAGGGGTCTACAGCACCAAGAAGCTCCTTTATGCGGGCCGATGGCGTCTGACGGTCGACTCCGCCGCGGCGTTGCAAGCTTCCCCGGAAGTTGCAGTATCTCTTGTCGCGAATGTTCTGCCGCTATTCACGAGGAACTTTGGCGATCTGCGCATTCATCAATGTTTTCTTGCGCCAGTGGATCGCGGGAATCCGGCTCTTTCACCTCGTGGACTTATCCAGCTTGTGGTCTTTGAGAACAACAGCGATCGTCCTCGGGATCTCGCTATTCGATTTGGCGTGGCCGCTGCAGAATCGTCGGCCGCAGTTGACGGCCATCAAGATCACGACTCTCTTGATTTGGAAAACCTTACCGTCAGCGCTCCTCTTCCCCTCGCTCTTTCCGCAATGATTCAATTTACGGATAGTGGAGAACTTGTGAGATCCTCGTCGGCCGCAGTGCAGATTCCAGGTCATACGATCCGAGTTCTGTCGGCGGCACTGCTCCTGAGTGAGAATCATAGCGAAGAGACGCAAACGATCGTGAAGCTCAGCTCGCGACCCATCTCTGCATGGTTCGAAGACACTCTCGATGCTCGGCGAACTGCTTTAGGGCAATTATCGATTCCCGAATGCACCATCGCCGCAGAGTCGGTTGGGCGATTCTGCGAGTTGTCCCGGCAAACCGCGCTACGCACCTCCGACGGTCGCATCGCCGGAGGTTTTCTCGGTAGCGATCTCGATAGCAACCAAGTCAATTGGCCTCGAGACGCCTACTATTCCATGCTGGCGATGAGCCTCTTCAATCCGGCACTCTGCGCTGACGCCATCCCATATTTCCTTCAATGGGCAAAACCCACCCAGACGACAGGTCCAGGACGATCGAGATTTCCCGGCGCAACGACTGTGAGTCAATCTCTCAGCAATTCTGTCTCTGGCTTGTCGCTGGCTGGGGCATATTACCGGGCCACCGGCGATCGTCCCTTCTTTATTTCTAAGCCCGAGATATTGGCACAAGCCAGAAAGATATTCGACGAAGTTCTTCACAGCCGCCGCGGTGAAGTGATGCTCTTCCCCTCGATGTATTTCTCTGATGGTGAGGCGCGTGGTGACTTCCACACCGGGTCGAACATAGCTGTGTGGTTTGCATTCTCAGGGATGGCTCAGGTTGCCGCTGAGGCATACCACGATGAACGCCTGGCAGACGAATGGGCTACTATGGCACAAACTATCAAAGAGGCTGTAAATACTCATTGTGTTGGTGACAGCTCGCTAGGAAAACGCTTCTTTGAAGGCGCGAACACTGACGGGTCTAAGATTGCTGGACATGACGGTGAAGAGAACGAAACAACTCTCATGCCATTCTATGGATTCTGCCGTGCAGACGATCAGAGAATACTCAATCATGCGACTCTGGCAATGACGTCGGAAAATCCCTACTATTCTTCTGAGCTTGATGCCATATGGTGGTACAACTCCAGTTGGCGATCTGCAACCTTCCCCGGCTGGACTACGGCACTGGCCGGAGCACGCGATGAGCGTCAGATCAAAGAGAGGATCACTCGTATTCTTTCTCTTACTGACGTAGATGGTTCACTATGGTGGTGGCCCTATCCCTACGGAAGCAATGATCGCTCAACACCACTGAGGGGCGACATAGCCAGAAAATGCGGATGGGGGGCCGCGGTCTATCTCTGTCGCTTCGTAAATGACATCCTCGGAATTTCTGTCGATGCGCGATCGCGTTCAATAACTTTTTCGCCCTTCGTTCCATGGGATGCATTTGAATGGCGCGGTGCACGAGTTGGCGCCACGAACTTCGATTTTGAGTACCGAAGGAATGAACACAAAGTCTTACTTACACTGACCAATCGCTGTGATCACGGATATAAAGCAACTGTCGACCTAATCCCTCGTGACGGGGCTGCGTTCCAAGACGTGCGATGTACCGGCGCATCCATGTACGAACAATCACATATGGGACTTTGGGGGCGAGAATCTCTACGCATAGTTACACGTTTGGAAGCCGGACAATCGGTCGAAGTCATGGGGCTTCTACAGTGAGCACCATTGCGGAGCATAAGTCGATGATCAAGGTGATCGCGTGAAATCCGCGGGTCAGAGAGGCTGAAGCGAATGGCTCGAATCACAGTGGGCTCCGTTCTCATCCGTAAGAGCCAGAGACCCCGGCTTATTGTGAGGCTGGGGCCTTTCATGTGCTTTTGGTCTTCTTCGGGTCACCTCAATATACGGAGATTTATGGCTATTTTTGCCCAAACCCCTCGAAACGGTAAAATTAGGGGGCTCTGGGCGACGAGTGCGAGTCGGTGTCTCATGCATTCTCGTTTTTCGTCTGAGCGATTCCAAGACTGAGTGTCCTGCTGATGACCGAAGAAGAGCCACCGGAATCGCGCCGGTGCGGATTAGGGGCATTGAACGCGAAGCG
>DASYBJ010000077.1:0-34218 GCA_036500845.1 Acidobacteriaceae bacterium | reverse complement strand
TCACAGTAATTGTGAAAACGCAATAGAAACAATCCAGCAGTTAAGACTGCAGAGCGACCAATTGATGTGCGATGGCGAACAGAGCAAGTTCGAGGCGAGTGGAGACTCCGGTTTTGTCGAAAATGTTCGATAAGTGGCGCTTGACAGTCTCTTCGCTGATCGTGAATTGCTTGGCGATATCTCGATTGCTGCAGCCTTCCACGATGCAGCCCACAACCTCAAGCTCACGCGGGGTCAAACCATAGGTCTTTCGCTCTGGAACGGCGGCCTGCTGCATCAGGTCGTGCAGCGCTCCTACGAGGTTCACGACGCGTTTTCCGCCGATCCAATAATCGCCGGATGAGACAGCCCGGATCGCTGTCGTGAGATGGTCGGCCAAAGCATCCTTGAGTACGATACCGCGCGCCCCGATCTGCAGGGCCTCGATGATCTGTTGCGTGGTGATCGTGCTGGTGAGGAGCAGAATCTTGACTGTCGGCGAGCCGCTCATGATGGCCCGCATCGCCTCGAGGCCGGGAAGGCGCGGCATCTGTAAATCGAGCAGGAGAATATCCGGCAGCCGATCCAGCGTCTCGGTTATGGCTTCGTCGCCGTCGGAGGCTTCACCAATGACCTCCAACCCCTCGTCCACGTGGAGCATGTTACGGACGCCGATACGGACGACCGGATGGTCGTCGGCGATAACGATCCTGATCTGCTGCAAACGGTCGGATTTAGCGGTTGGTGTCGTCATGGGATATCTCTAATTTGCCTGCGAGAAGGATACCTTCTAAGTCTTTGCACGCATCGAGTAAATCGCTAAGGAGACGCAGAGTGTCCTCTTCCTTGCAACTACCCAGCTCAATGGTGGTGGCGAGTTTGGCAATGCGGGCCGCGCCGATCATGGAGGCCGCACCTTTAACTTGATGGGCGCTGCGGCGTACCTCGTCTGTTTGCCCAGTCAGAACTGTGCCTTGGAGGTCCGTAACCCGTGTACGCGTGTCGGCGATGCAGGCCTGATAGAGCTCGTGCAGGGCTTTCGGAGGCATCGCTTTCGCGAGCTTGCTCAGGACAGCGTGGTTAATGTGCTCTTCGTGGCTAGGAGCCGGCTTTAGCCTCAGTGCCTTGCCGGCCCGCTGTCTTGCCTGCTTGTGGATGGGACGGTGCTTTTGGGACGCGGACTCGTAATCCAGTGCTTGGCGCAGAACCTCGAGTTCAAGGGGTTTCAGCAGAAAGCCATCGAAACCCTGCAAGTGCCAGTTTCTGACCTCGGTTGCACTCATAGCCAGCAGGCGAGGCCTTGGGCTTCGCATGGCCTGAATTCTCTCCGCCAGTTCGCATCCGGAGATTCCAGGCATTTGCATGTCGACCAGCAGCACATCTGGAGCCGAAAGGGCGCTAACCCCGGAGAGCAGATCGAGCGCGGCCGACCCATCGATTGCTTGCAACACTTCGTGTCCGTCGCCGCCCAGCATCATGGCGAGGATTTCCATGCTGATAGCATCGTCCTCCACCAAAAGGATGCGGTGAGGTCCGGACACACGATCTCGCTGTCTATAGGGGAGTGGGAGTATGTCCTGCAAAACGAGATGTCCCTCCGGGCAAGACTTCACCTCGGGGAATACTAAGGCATGTCTGTGGAAAAAGACACTCTTAGTATCTACCACCTTCGTGCTCCTAGGCTCTTTTGCAACGTAGCCCGGGTTCTCGGGCTGTCTCGGCAGCGATTTCCTTCGTCAGGCACGTTGCCGCCGGGGACTGAAGGACAGCTTTCCGGTCGTGAGATCATTGCGCATCAAATACAACCTTCAAAAGGGAGGGGAGTTGTCCGCAATCCTCACCGTTCCCGGTACTTCGGGCGAAGCCCACATGCCCCCGCCCTGGATCGTGGGGGCCGCTATGCTCCCATTTGGTTTGGTCGTCGGCTTCACCATCACCGCTTTACCGTATCTGCTTACAAGATCAGGAATTAGCCTGGATCGAGTCGCGGTTGTCAGCGCTACGGTCATGTCGCCGACCTTTTGGGGATTCCTGCTGAATCCGATCTTGGATTCGGGCTTCAGCAGGCGCATTTATTGCTGGATCACTCTAGCGAGTGCAGCCACTTGCCTGCCGCTAGGCCTCTGGATGCTCTCTTTGCGACACCTGGGACCTTGCACCGAATTCTTGCTTGTGGCGGAACTCGCCGTGGTTCTGTTCGCTTCCGCCGTAACCGGCTGGACGGCCGAATTTGTACCCGAATCCGCCCGAGGCCCCGTCGGCGGCTGGACCAATGTTGCGAACCTCGGTGGTGGAGCCCTGGGCTCCCTTGCCATTATGTCGTTTGTGGGGCATCTTGACGCACGATGGCTCGGTTTGGGCATGATGCTGGCGATCCTTGTCGGTGCGATCCCTCTGTTGTTTCTACCCCCAGCACGGTCGTCTTCCTTTCACTTGCGGGAGGCTTTTTGGACTGCTCTGAAGGCTACTTGGGAGGTCTGTAAGCGGCGAGAGAGCCTAATCGGCTTCGCACTTTTGCTCGCGCCCGCGAGTACGGCAGCCGCTATCAATCTGTTCTCCGGCCTCGGGCAAGACTTTCATACCGCTTCCGTGACTGTGATCGTTGTTACGGGTGCAGGATGCGCAGTGACCGCCTCGATAGGTTCCTTGTTAGGCGGTTTTGCATCAAGCCGGCTTCCGCGAGGATACGTCTATCTTGTGGCCGGAATCGGAGCTGGACTGTGCGCTTTGACGATGGCTTTTCTCCCCCACGATCGCACTACATTTGTGGTTGGGGTTTTGCTCTACAACGGCTTCGCTGGGGTGACTTACGCCAGTTATTCGGCGCTCTGCTTGGAACTCGTAGGTCACTGCAACCCGGTGGCATGTACACAGATGGGACTGTTTGCCGCGGCCACCAACGGGGCGATCGTTTACATGACTTGGGCTGATGGTCGGGGATACCGGCATTTCGGTGCCCGCGGACTCCTCTGCGTGGACGGAATCGCAGCGATTACTGCTGCAATCCCTCTGCTTTTTCTCGTGCACCACCAGCTTCGCGCGCGTGAAGTCCAGGAAGAACTTGAAGAACTCCACACAACGTGAGCTTGGCGTCGTCCTTTGCAGTGATGCGCTCCCGGCACGGTTTGCGACGACACCGAAGCTGGCTGACTGCTGTCCATCCCTGGCCAACCGATTCCATTTGTGGACATAGCTCCGCTGGTCGAGTCCCAGAAATGATAAGGCCTCTTCAATAAAACAGCACGACGCCTTTGGATTCCCAATTGCAGCCGGACTATGGTCTGCGGCTCTTGCGACAAGAAGGGAATCCACTATCGTGAAGCTCTTTGGAATGACAGTATGGGCTCTAGGAGTCGCTGCGGCCCTAGCACCCTATTCCCAAACGCAGGTATCGAACCAACTATCACGGAAACTGCCCCTCGACAGCCCCCAAGCTTTGGAACTTCGCCACGTCAAAGCGGCTTTTCTCTCCTACCGCGGACGGAGCGCTTTGCGCGTGACTGATGCTGCCCAAGACGGAGGCGATGACGTTAGCCGCATTGCCATTGTGAAAGGAACATCGCTTCAGGATGGATTCGTAGAAGTCAACCTAAGTGGTGATACCGCTCCGGATGCGCCAGCTAATTTGCGCGGGTTTGTCGGCATCGCATTCCGCGTAAACGGTGACGGGTCACATTACGAATGCTTTTATCTGCGCCCCAAGAACGGACGCTCGGAAGACCAACTGCAACGGAACCATTCTGCTCAGTACATTTCGATTCCCGGCTTCCCATGGCAAGAGCTGCGAACCGATAGTCCGGGAAAGTATGAATCCTATGTTGATCTGGTTCCGGGCGACTGGACGAAAGTGAAGGTACAATTTGAGGGTGCCAGCGCGCGACTTTACGTCGCTGACTCCGATCAACCAGTGCTCCTTGTGCATGACCTGAAACAACCTGTGGACGCAGGTGCAATCGCGCTGTGGATCGGGCCCGGAACCATCGCATATTTTTCGGACTTAAGCCTGAGCCGTTGAATCGAATCAGGGAAAAAATGACGCGCCATTAGCGTTGCACGGATTTTTTAAGCGGGCGATGGTGACTGCCAACCTTGACGTGACTACCGTATCGAGGGTTCCACTTCGTTCAGCCAGTCCGGTGGTTTGAGGATTTCACGGGGCTTCGATCCGTCCGCCGGACCCACAATCCCATCCCGCTCCATCATGTCGATCAAGTGCGCGGCGCGGCCGTAACCGATGCGCAGCCTGCGCTGGAGCAGGGAAGTGGAAGCCTTGCCGAATTCGAGGACCAGGCGCACAGCGTCTTCGAAGAGTTCGTCGTTGGCATCTTCTTCGCCAGGTTCCACATCAAGCTCGCGGCCTTTGTCGTCTTTGGGAGACTCGAGGAAGCCCTGCACGTACTCTGCTTCACCCTGGTTCTTCCAAAAACCAACCACGGCAACGATCTCCTTTTCTGTCACGAACGGCGCATGCAACCGCTGCACCCGCGACGTTCCCGGAGGCAAAAAGAGCATGTCTCCGCGGCCGAGGAGAGCCTCAGCCCCGTTTGAGTCGAGAATCGTCCGCGAATCAACTTTTGTCGCCAAGCGGAAAGAAATCCGGGTCGGAACATTCGCCTTGATAAGCCCGGTGATCACGTCGACTGAAGGCCGTTGCGTTGCCAACACAAGGTGGATACCAACCGCACGAGCCATCTGCGCCAGCCGTGTGATTGCCTCTTCTACGTTTGCCCGGTCGAGCATCATCAAATCAGCCAATTCATCAATGATGATGACGATATTGGGCAACGGCTCACCGGCCTCCGGATCCTCAAATAGGCTCGGCGTGCCATTTTCAAAGAGCTTGTTGTACTGATCGATATTTCGGACACTGCGAGAGGCCAGCAGCTTTAGCCGCCGTTCCATCTCCCTTACGGCGTTTCGCAATGCATTCGCCGCAAGCTTTGGCTCAGTGATAATCGGCGTGAAAAGGTGGGGAATGCCCTCATACATACCGAGTTCGACCCGCTTCGGATCGACCAGGATTAGGCGCACTTGCGCTGGTGTCGCCTTGTAGAGGACGGACATGATCATCGCATTGATGGCCACCGATTTACCGCTACCCGTAGAGCCTGCGATCAGCACATGGGGCATTGTGGCGAGATCGGCGGTCACGATACGACCATTGATGTCTTTCCCCATGGCGAGGGTGAGTTTCGAGCGGCTGTGGGAGAAACCCTCTGCCTCGACCACATCCCGTAACCAGATGGTTTCCCGCTGATGGTTGGGAACCTGGATCCCCACCGTACTTTTGCCGGCCATGCGTTCGATCAGGATGCTCTCCGCACGCATGGCGAGGCAAAGGTCTTCGGCAAGTCCAGTCACGCGGCTGTATTTGACACCAGCTTCCGGTCGAAATTCAAAAGTGGTAACCACTGGGCCCGGATTGATCTGGACGACTTGGCCGCCTACATCGAACTCTCCGCACTTCTCAACTAATACTTTAGCTTCCTCGCGTAACTCTTCTTCGCGGATGGTTTGGGTGTCTTCACCACGATGCAGAAGGGTGCTGGGCGGCAGTTTAAACCCGCTCATTGCCTTAGTCGCCACAGTGACTTGCCGGACTTCTGCGTCCGCTCGTTCGCCCACCAGAATGGGCCGCACGTCGTCGGGTTTCGCAGGGCGCCGCGGTGGATCCTGAACGGCCGGTGCCGCAGAAATCGGAGCAACTGGGGAGGCGGCGGGCGGCAACTCCCGGAGCTCGGTTCTTGCCAGCGGTAGCTCCGGTTCCGGATCCGGAATGCTTGTTCGCGGCATCTGGTTCCACAGGCTTGGAGTTTGAACCGGTACCGGTCCGGAAACATCGGCGAATCCACCGCGACGGTACGCGTGGACTTCGACATCGTCCTCCGCCTGGATTGGAACCTGCTTTTTGCCCTTTTCCGCAGCTTTCCGAGCTTTCGCCTGTGCCTTCTGTTGTTGTGCTTCCCGTCTAGCGATCTGCCTCTCCGCGCGTGCGCGGAGCCGAGCTGCACGCCAGTTTCGCAGGCGATCACGCCAGGCATGCAGGAAGGCCAGCCGGATCGCGAACCACTCCTGCGCGGTGTTGAAGCTGAACGTTGTAGACAGGTAGAGCGAAATTGCCACCATGCTCAGAATCACAATCGCGGCGCCAGGGAAATTCAGATACGCTACCAGCGCGTCGACGACCAAGCGGCCCACGAGACCTTCGATCGGCAGAGCATGCAACCAATGAAGATGTCCTGGGATCAAGCCGAAAAGGGCCGGCGCGAAGATCGCATTCAGGAGAACGCCCAATGCTTTCGCCTTCGGTGAACCGGTAGGCCGAGAGAGCATCCAGGACCACCCAAGAGCGCCAATCAAGATCGGCAAAAAGAAAGCGGCCATTCCCTCGATCTGAAGCAGCAGATCGCTGGTCGTTGCGCCAGCGAGCCCTATCCAGTTACGAGCCGGTCGTCCCCCACCGTAGGTTCCTACAGTGTTCAAGGACGGGTCAGTCGCGTGATAAGAAATGAGAGCGAGGAGAAGGAGGCCGGCAGCAACCAGCAGAACCAGGCCGATGAGTTCGTTCAGGCGCCGGTTGCGGGTAGGCGTGAGTACCAGTTTGAGTGGCTTCATCGGGGCATGCTGCGGTGCTTGCCGCGTGCCCGCAGTTGCAGGAGCGGCCGGCCGATTCTTTGAACGCCAGAGCCCCTTCATTATCCCAGAGAAGACAGCTGGCAGGCGAAAATCGGCGTGGAGCGGGTCCTAGAGGGAACCGAGTACGTGACTCCCATATCGATCTTCAGCGATCGGTCTGATTTTGATGCGGCAACAGCGGTCCAGACCCGCTTAGATGCTTAACTAAATACTTCACGAGAGAGAATCAATGTTATTGAAAATAAATTACTAAATGGCCGAACTCAGCGGGTGGGCCGTGGAATTGGGCTGCTCACTTGAAGACGCCAATTGCCGCCCTTAAGCATGAAAATATGCATCACGTTTTCGGAGTAAGGCGTTCGATTGTTAGGAAGAGTGTAGACCTTGGTGTAGGTCACACAGGCGGCGTCACCAAACACATACTCCCGCATATTGGTGGCTGTGATCCGGTATGGTTCACGGCTCCGCTCGTGCTTTGAAAGATTGTTGAGGACGTCCTCCCGGCCTGACACCGTACCATCCCCTCTCACGCCGACGAAGTCCTCAGCCAGAATGGAGTTGGCAACGTTCGCGTCATCTTCCATCTCCGCCCGCAGATAGTTCGCCTCCAAAACCCTCAAAGCTTCAACGGCATGAGGGGAAGTGGAGATGGGCGGCGCCTGCGCAGATGGCAGCTGCTGGCCTGAACCCAGTCCTGAAGCCCCTGATGAACTCGTGAGCAGAAGAGTGGCGATTGCGATCAATGGGACTCTCATGCCGGGCTCCTTACACCGAGAACCGGATGAGCGGATGCGAACGTTTGAGAACTCGACCTGCTCCCTACTTCTCGATCTCGACTCCTCGCCAAAAAGCGATGTGGTTTTTGATATTGCGGGCCGCCGGCTTCGGGTCGGGGTAATACCATGCTGCATCCTGATTCTCCTGGCCGTCGACCAGAAGGGTGTAATACCTCGCCTGCCCCTTCCAGGGACAGGTCGAAATGGTTGAACTGGGCCGAAAATACTCCCGGCGAATCGACGATTCCGGGAAATAGATGTTTCCTTCTACCGTCTCGTAAGTTTCACTTTCGGCGACTACTTTGCCGTTCCAAATTGCCTTTGCCATAAGCTGGATCTTTCGTTTTGCTCGGTACACCTTAGCAGATAGGCCGCTTCAATGCACGTTTGCCGGTCCGCCAAAATCCATGTGCGTACCTGCCATAAAACAATCGGAAACATGGGTGGATTTCGATGCGATCGGCGCCTTCAGGCCCGAATTTTAGCTGCGTGTTGCTTGGCGCACTCGGAAATCAGGGGCAGCACTCGAAAGAGTTCAAGCAGCCCTTTACCTATTGGCGACTTGCTCTTGTCGAGAGTCCTGCGCCTTTCTGATGTTTTCCACACGCTCTCGCGCGGAAGAGAACTTGATGGTCAGTTCTTCGGTTTGCTTCAGGAAGCCCGCCGACTCAACCCGGATCTCATTCAGGAAAGGCCAGAACTTGGCGAAGATGAAAAGGTTCTCGCTACAGCAGTCAAGAAAAAGACTGCCGTCGAGTGCGCCGTGGAGAACGAACGCCGCCGCCATATCCCAATAACTGACCACTTGCCGCAGGTAGTTGTTCTCCTGCGAGCCGAAGGCGCGCAGTACCTGAACGACATCCTGTGCGCTTTTCGGCCAAAATTCTCCGGTTACCCACTTGCGCGCTGTGCGCATTCCCGCTTCTGTTCGCAGTTCGTACAGCTTCAGAATGAGTTGCGCGTCATCGTTGGTTGCGAGCATCGTGTCCATTCTGCCGCGCATCAGCCTACCGGCAATGGTTCAGCTTTGGTTTGATACCGCGTTGCCTCTATCGACTCGGGAGGTGGATCCGCGATCTTCTTCGAGAAGCTGCATGTTACCGATGCAGCAGCTTCCGCCGCGGCCTTGCCCTTGCGCTTTTTCACCGGCTCGTCTTCTGCGGCGGTCTTGCGATTGTTCGGGCAGACTAGGAAGACGCCTGATTTCAAGGTCTTCTCCACCAGGTATGGACTGTCGCACTCGGGACACTTCTGATTGACGGGCTTCCAGTTCGAAGTGAAGTCACACTTGGGATAGTTGGTGCAGCCATAAAAGATGTTTCCCCGCCGGGCTTTGCGCTCAGCAATATCGCCCTCCCCGCACTTCGGGCATTTCATACCCTCGATGATATTCTGCTTAATGTACTTGCACTTGGGATACCCACTGCACGAGACAAACTCTCCGTACTGGCTATTGCGCAGCACCAAAGGCTCCCCGCACTTCGGGCACTTCTCATCAAGAGGTTGGGGCGGTTTCTGCTGTTGTTTCTGGTTCAATCGCCGGGTGGTCTTGCACGGCGGATCTTCGTTGTACCCGGGACACGCCATGAACATTCCGAAGCGTCCGCGCTTCAAAACCATCACCCGTCCGCAATTTTCGCAGTACTCCTCCGCCTGTTCGGCATCCTGTACGTCCGGAGAATTCAGTTCGGGCTTGGCGGCCAAATTCTCTTTCGTGAAGGTACAACTGTTGGGATCTTTCTTATCGTAAGTGCTGCAGGCGAAGAAGGAGCCGAACTTACCCCATTTCAACACCAGCGGAGACCCGCAGAGATCGCACTTCTCATCCGTAGGCTTCTCCATCCGCTTGATGTTTTCCATGTGCTTCTCGGCGCGCTTGAGCTCCTTCACAAAATGCGCGTAGAAGCCGCCGAGTAAGGTAGTCCACCGCTCCTTGCCGTCCTCGATGTCGTCCAATTCCTCTTCAAGCCTGGCGGTATATTGCGTGTCGAAGATATACGGGAAGTTGGCGACCAAAAGGTCAGTGACGACAAAGCCGATCTCCGTAGGTATGAACCTCGCACCCTTCCCTGCACCTACCTTGGTGACGTATTCGCGTTCCTGGATGGTGTTGATAATCGTCGCGTAGGTTGACGGACGCCCAATGCCCCGTTCTTCGAGTTCGCGCACAAGAGAGGCTTCATTGAAGCGCGGACGGGGCTCAGTAAAGTGCTGCTCCGGCAGCAACTGCTGGAGCGTAAGCGCCTGTCCATTTACAAGCGCGGGCAGCAGATGCTTGAGTTCGTCGTCCTCGTCGTCCTTCTTCTCTTTAGCCTCCTCGTAAACCTTGAGGAATCCGTCGAACTTAAGCACCGAACCGGTCACGCGGAAATCGTAGCGACGGTCCGATTGCGCCGCAATGTCTACCGTTGTCTGGTCATATACGGCCGCCACCATTTGCGACGCGACAAACCGCTGCCAAATCAACCGGTATAGCCGGAATTGCTCATCGCTTACGTATCGCTTGATCTCGTCGGGATGCCGCTCCACACTCGTGGGACGAATCGCCTCGTGCGCGTCTTGTGCGTCCTTCTTGCTTTTGAATGTGTTCGGCGCTGCGGGAAGGTATTGGGAACCATGTTTCTGTTCGATCCATTGCCGCACTTCCGCAATCGCGTCCGGAGACACACGGGTTGAATCGGTACGCATATAGGTGATCAGGCCAACCGAGCCTTCGCTTCCGAGCTCGACGCCCTCATACAAGCGCTGCGCCACACCCATGGTGCGCTTGACACTGAAGCCTAGTTGCCGGGAGGCATCCTGCTGGAGCTTGCTGGTCGTGAACGGAGCAGTCGCATTCCGGCGACGCTCTTTCTTTTCCACGTTCCTGACCGACCATTTCGCTTTGTCCAAAGCCGCGACAATCGCATCCGCCTCTGCCTTGTTGGGCAAAGATGGTGCATCGACGGTTTCAACGCTTGCCTTTGTACCTTCGACCCCAATAAACCGTGCGGTGAATTCATTCCTTTCTTTTGTGGGTGTTAATTGCGCGTCAATCGTCCAATACTCGACCGGCAGAAAAGCTAAAATTTCGCGTTCGCGTTCTACGATCAACCGCAACGCAACGGTTTGCACGCGCCCGGCGGAAAGGCCACGGCGTACTTTGTCCCATAGCAGAGGCGAGATCTGGTATCCGACAATGCGGTCCAGCACACGGCGTGTTTGTTGCGCGTCGACTAAATGCTGGTCGACATTTCGCGCATTCTCAAAAGCCGCGCGCACTGCCTTCGGAGTGATTTCGTTGAAGGTTACCCGGCGGATCGAACTCTTCTTCACTACCGAGCTCAACTCATCGTGCAAGTGAGCCGCAATTGCTTCTCCTTCGCGGTCCGGGTCGGGCGCGAGGTATACCGTTGTTGCCGTCTTGGCCAGCTTCTTTAGCAGGCCGACGACTTTCTCTTTCCCGGGAATGACGATCAACTCCGGCTCGAAGCTGCCATCTGCCAAATCGACGCCGATTTTATTCTTGGGCAGATCCTTGATATGTCCGAGCGAGGCCTCGACCATGTAATCTTTCCCGAGATATTTATTAATCGTCTTCGCCTTAGCGGGCGATTCGACGATCACCAGTGATTTGCTCATTGTTTTCCTTGCCAGCCGGAGCACGCTACGATTCGGCGCTCCGGTCACCGATATTTCTGCAAGCTACCATGCTCCGGCCGTTTCATCTACCGTTGTGTTCCCGCCGGAACACCACCCAATACGGCCCTTTCCGCTTAAAGGCCTGGAAAATCATGCCGGCATTCGCTAGATTCCCGGCAAAAAGACGTCGCAGGCACCGTCACTTTTATGTGGCTGTACAGAGTCGCATCTGAGGCTACAGGCGCAAAACGTAATTTTTGCCTGGAAGCTGCTTGATTCGGCCGGCCAACTCCAGCTCGAAAAGAGCGGTGAAGATCTCCGAAGAAGAAAGTGCAGGATCGAGTTTTTCGATCAACTCATCCAACTGCACGGCTTCGTCGTGCCGCAACGCACTGAGAACGACCCTCTCCTGCTCCTCAAGTGGTGTTTCATCGACTAATGATGCAGTTTGCCCGTCAGCAGATGCAAAACCTAGTTCGTCCTCAAGATTCACCCTGATCTGTGAGGGAAGCTCCTCCCACACGTCCTCCCACGTTGCCACCAGCTTAGCGCCTTGCTTAATCAGCGTGTTAGGGCCCCAAGCGTTCTTCGTTGTTACATTTCCCGGTACGGCGAAAACGTCCCGGTTCTGCTCGAGAGCGCAGCGGGCCGTTATGCGAGTACCGCTGTTTTCTCCCGCCTCGACAACCAGAACGCCTACGCTCATTCCGCTCAAGATTCGGTTACGGCGAGGAAAATTCTGCGGCGCTGGAAAGGTGCCGAGACGGTTCTCGGAGACAATGGCTCCGCCGGTTGAGAGGATATTCTCTGCCAACTGCTTGTTCTCTTTGGGATAGATGACGTCGATGCCGGTGCCCCAAACGGCTACGGTCTGACCCTTCGCGGCAAGCGCGCCCCGGTGCGCATAGGTGTCGATACCCCGGGCCATTCCGCTCAAGATGACCAAACGCCGAGTGGCCAGATCACGGGAAAGCATTTCCGCCATGCCTGACCCGTAGGGCGTGGGGTGCCGTGTTCCGACGACCGCAATTGATGGCCGAGAAAGGATAGAGCGTTCACCCCGAATCCAGAGGACCGGCGGTGGGTCGAAGATCTCGCGCAGCCGATCGGGATAATCTTCATCGGGATAAAAAAGCATCGTGCCGCCCTGTTCGAGCACCCGTGCCAACTCATCTTCGGCTTCCCGCCGCGCCTTCCCTTCAAACAGAAATTGAACCGCCGGTGCGGGGAAGTTCAACGCCTCGAGCTCCGTCAAAGAGAGTCGAAAGATCCGCGTAACGTCTCCCAAGACTTCATAAGCCCGAAGGATCCGTCGTGGCCCGAGTCCAGGAGTCAGCGCGAGCGCAAGCCATGCAACCTGAGTATCCGAAGTAGAATGCGATTGCTCTGGTGAAGCGGGAGAGGAGCCGGATTGGTCAGATACTTTCATTGGGGGAGTGCGGATTCTGCTCAATCCTTGCGACACGAATTTATGCTGGCGTTTGGGCAGAGACTAACGGTGCAGACTTCGAGTGTCAAGGCAACCCACGCTACACTAATGTGTGACCCTCGGACAGAACGGCCGCCTCCGGATGGCAGCGATTGACTTTTTGAATCCAGCTCCCCTGATGTGGGATTTCGAACACGATCCCCAACGCAGTCAATTGCTCGATCGTTACAGCATCACCTACACGACACCGTCGAACTGCGCACTGCAACTCGCTGCCGGTGAGGCAGATCTAGGCTTGGTTCCCGTGGCCGCGTATGCGACGACGCCCTCGCTCCTGGTTGTTCCCGGCTGTACGATTGCTTCGCTCGACCGAGTGCGTTCGATCTTGTTAGTGGTTCGTCCCACGCAAGGCGTTTCCGCGGTGAGGCGGGTTGCGATGGATACCTCCTCCCGCACTTCGAATGCTTATGCGCGCGTTCTTTTTGAGAACTATTGGAAAGTCTCTGCGGAATTCATACCGCAGGCTCCTGATCTCGAATCCATGCTCGCGGTTGCCGATGCCGCAACGCTCATCGGCGATCCCGCGTTGTTGGCCCTAGAAGACCGTGAAGCCCGCGAGAAGCGCACAGGAGAGAAGCTTCTCTACATTGACCTCGCCCACGAGTGGCATACCTTTACCGGCCTGCCCTGGGTCTCCGCGTTTTGGGCTGTCCGCGAAGACGCTGTCAACCAGAGCGGAATCGATGTGCAAATGTTGGTCGATGATCTTCAGTTATCCCGAGATCGGGGACTCACGCATATCGAGGATCTTGTAGCCGAATGGACGGGGCGAATCGCTATACCAGCAGATACCATCCGGTCGTATCTCACTACAAATATTCATTACGAGCTGGACGATCTCTGCTTACGCGGGATCGAGGTTTTTTATCGAGAAGCTGCGGCCTGTGGCGCCCTGCCGCTTGTGCCAGCATTGAGATTGCTTTAACCACTGGTAGGGTCGGGCTTATCTGCAAGTCACAATGGTCTCTCTGAGTAAAAGCGACCGGACCACATCTTCAGGCGTCTACAGGGAGTGGATCCACAGCCTGTCAGTCACGCCGCAGTCCATCACGCTTCGCCGGCGCTCCATTGGCTCATTGGCTTTGGCGGCTTCGGCCTATTCGCCGTTGCCGTAGTTGATTCCTCGATCATTCCGCTGCCTTTGCCGGGGAGCACCGATTTGTTACTGCTACTGTTGGTTGCACACCGGGCGCATGCCTTGTGGATGGCCGTGGCCGCCACTTTGGGCTCGATAGTGGGTGGCTATCAGACATGGAGCACTGGAGCAAAGGGCGGGGAAGCTGCCATCCATCGCTACGTTCCTCGTCGTTACGTCAAACGGCTAGACAGCTGGGTGCAAGACCATGGAACAGCAGCCGTCGTAGTGTCGTCTTTGTTACCACCTCCACTCCCGATCCTTCCTTTCCTGCTGGCCGCCGGCGCGCTGGGGGTTCCCAGGCGCAAATTCCTCGTCGCCTACGGGACAGCCCGGACGATTCGTTACAGCTTGGAGGCATGGCTGGGGGCGACCTATGGCCGCAAAGTCGTACGTCTTTGGCACTATCTCGATGACCGGAGCGCAACCATCATCTGGTCTTTCATCACGTTGATTGCAGTCGCAACACTGTTTGGCATATGGCGTTGGAAGAAATTGCAGCAACCCGCACCTTCGGCCAGCCTCAGCCCTTCGTAAAGCCCGGCGTACTGGTGCCGGGCTTTCAAGGAGAGCCTGCCTCCCACCACAGCAGTTTCTTGAGGAGCGGGTAGTAGAGCGCGAGCCGCAATGGAAGCTCCTCTCCACGTACATGACGCATTACCTCCGCGTAAGTTTCGAGCTGGCGACGGTATCTCTCCTTCTCTTCCGCGAGAAAGGACTCGAGGCCCTGAGCACCGTGTTGCGCAGTCTTATAGTCGACGATCCATAGATGACTTTCTTGGCGTGAATGCGGTTCCGGTCCCCCCCGAAAGACGCGGTCTCCGCGAAGCGTTCTGAGCACCGCGGCAACCCTCTCTGATTCGGACCACGCCGACCAGGAGGTCTCCGTTTCAGCCTCGGTTCGCGCAGTGAGGATCCATCGCCCCGCCTCGTCCTCGAGAGTCGATCTGAGTGCCTCGATGACTTTCGCCGATTGAGATTGCGCATCCTGGAACGAAAGTCCCGCTTGCCGGAGCAGGGCAATCGCGCGAGCCCGCCAGCTCTGTAGCTCGGCGGCAAGTTCGTCAGCCGTACGTGATAACAGCCTGTTCGTCAGTTCCTCTAGAAGCGCGTGCACGACGATGCCCAGGGCCCGCACCTTCAGCGACCCGGTGGCTCGTTCGAAATGTGTCGCGGTACTACCTGGAGTTTGTTCCGCTTGAGCGATGGCGATCTTGCTCTCGCCAGCACTTTGATGGAGGGGTTCTTCAAACCATGGCTGCCAATCTGCAGGTAACCGGCGCAATGGAATAGTCTTGCGAGATGCGCGGACCGCGTTCGCGCCAGGCGGATTCGGCGAAGCGCCAGGTACCGGAAAGGGAAGAAGGCTCTGGATCGGAATTGAGCTGATCGCCTCTTCGCGTTGGGTTTCGAAGATCTTCTTGAGGGCGGGCCATGCGGTCTTGAGCAGGCCTTTGCCCGGCTCAACCGATTCAGTCCCGTTGGATTGTGTTTTTAGAGTTGCCGTTCCCATCAGATAAAGCCCTTGCTTCGCCCGCGTGCATGCGACATAGAGCAGCCGCTTCGCTTCTTCGCGCTCCTTTCGCTCCTGTTGCCTGCTGATCCAGCGGTAGAGCGGATCCGTGTCGGCTCCTTTGCGGCCGATGGGAGCCACCAAAAATTCAGACCCCTCCGTATCCGCTGCTCCGTCAATCGTTGTACGCTCCAGCCAGTTGAGCAACGGTTGATCGCGGCTTGATGTCTCGCGGTGCAGTCCAGGTACGATAACTACGTCAAAACCCAATCCTTTTGCCTTGTGGATGGTCATCAGCTGAACGCCGCTTTGCTCATTCGTTTTCGGGTCCGGCTCAGCGAACAATTGTTCGAGTTGTTGATCCAGTCCGGTCCCGTCCGGAGGAACCTCAGCAAGCATGCGAAAGAACGCGCGTACGTTCTCATAAGCTGCGCGGTCCACGCACTCACGTCCGCCCAGGCTGTACCAGACCCTCTCGACCCACTGTGCAAACGAAACCTGACGATGTTTCCCTCCGAGCGCGTTTTCGAGCACAATCGAGATGCGGGAAGCCCGCTGCTGTCCGTCGGCGCTGAGCAGCGGTAGGCGCATACGCAGGAGTTGTAGCACCGGCTGCTTCGTCAACTCTGCGGCATCCTGTCCACACAAAATGTGAAGGTCTCTCAAAGTCAGCCCGCACCACGGGGCGCGCAGCACACTCACCCAAGCAATTCTGTCCATCGGGTGAAGCAGTGCCCGGACCAGCTCTCTCAAATCGAGAACCTCTTGGCGCTCTCGGAGCTCTTCAATCTCCACAGCTCGATAGGGAATCGCCTGCTCTCGGAGCTTCTGTGCAATCGAGACCAGGTGTCGCCTCGCGCGAACCAGCACCGCGATGCGGAAATCTTTCTCGTCCCTGTGCTCCGCGATTGCCTTTTCGATCGCATGCACCGCTTGGTCGGCCTCTGTCTTCTCAAGAGACAAGACTTCTTCCGGCTGAACATTCAATGTCTGAAACTGCGCCTTAACATGCAAACTCTCAGGTCCGCGAGGAGCTGGTCTGCTGGCGACTGATGCGGCAAAAGTGACCTGGTATCGGTCCACGATCGAGGGCGCTGCGAAGATAGCTGTGAAGAATTGATTGAGCGGAGATACGAGACCGGCATGTGAGCGAAAATTTGTTTTTAACTCCAGAAATTCGAGCGAAAGACTACTTCCCAGTCCGTACCTCCGGGTCCGCTCAAACAGCTCCACCTCGGCTTCCCGAAAGCCATAGATGGACTGCATCGGATCGCCCACCAGGAAACATGTGCAGTGTTCCGACGAATCCCATTGCTCAACTAAAAGCGTAAGCAGTTCATACTGGCCGCGGGACGTGTCTTGAAACTCATCCACCAGCAGATGGCGCCAATGCTGGACCGGAGGCAACCCAATGCCTTGGCTGCTCTCGTGATCGCCGCGGAGAGCCTCGCGTGCGGCCAGCCCAAGCTCGACAAAGTCCACGACACTTTGTTCCGCGAAGATGACGCGCAATTCCGCGGCAGCGTGGTAGAGGATCAGAAGAATATGCTGGAGCAGCTCCCATTGTTCCGTCGAATACTGTGGAGGTGGCAATTTGGGCAGTGCACAAAGCACCTCGAGCGAGCCCGGAACACTGTCGAGGGCCGAAATCATAGCTTTGTAACGCAGTTTTTCGCGCTGGCCATCACGCGGAAATCCAACTCGGCTGTTCAGCTGCTTGCGCCACTGCCTTCCGCTCGCGAGCAGAAAATCACACACCGCATCCCAATGGGAGGGCTCCTCCAATTGCTCGAGCCGCGTGACATCCTTGAGAGCAAGCAGACGTGTGTTGTCACCTTCTTGTTCGAGGTTCCGGCGCGCATAAGTCAGGAGTTCCAGGAGTTCGTCCGCAACTGCGGCATCGCGGCCAAGCAACGCCCGGGCCTTGGCAATCACGCGTGTTCTCTCGCGAACAAACGGCGATTCGAGAAACGTTCGTACCTCTTGCCAGCGGGAGATTTGCATCAGGCCCAACACGTGACCCCACTGGTCCCGCCGCTCGAGCATTCCGGCGATCAATTGCTCGCAATCGCGCAAGCTCGTGTCCCGCAGCTCGAGCAAAGTGCGAATCGCGGTGGAGAGATCCTTCCGTTCGCCGCCAAAGCGGGCAAGCGTCCGGCGCGCGGCAAGCGCGTAGAGCGGCTCGGCGTGCTCAGTCGGCGTGAGAGATCCTCCCAAGCGGGAGAGCAAAGGCGTTTGATGTGCGATGTTCAGACAAAGCGAGTCGATGGTTTGGATATTCAGGCGCTGCGGCTGTTCGAGCAGGCGCCACCCGCGCGCTCCGTCGTTCTTCAGGGCCGCTGCGGCAATCGCCACCAGGGGATCAGGTTGGTCTGAGGGAACAGAATTCTTGGCCTGCCCGAGCGCATGGAGTACCCGCATGCGCATCTCAGCCGTGGCTGCGCGTGTGAAAGTGATTGCTAGAACTTGCTCCGGCTCGTCGACCTCTGCCAACAGTTTCAGGAGTCGACGGGTCAGGAGCTCGGTCTTGCCGGAGCCCGCGGGCGCCTGCACCAGGAAGGAGCGCGAGGTATCGAGCGCCGCAACCCGCGCCGATTCGTCCTCAAGGGGAACAATCTCTCGCTCGGTCTCCTGCCCAGGAGACCCACCTCTAAACTTCGCCATTCCCGCTCTGCTTTTGGCCATTTCCGTTTTGCTCTTCTGAAAATCCATCCGACTCCGTATCTACCCAGTCGCGGTCCATCTCTGCCACGCGGCAGAGGCCAGGCAGCGGGCAGAATTTGCATGTCTTGAGCTGGCGCTTAGGATCCACTTGTGCGTCTCCGGCGACGAACTGCTTGCTGAGCGCTAGGAGTACCTCTTCCCATCGCTGCCGTAGATCAGTCGAATAAGCAGGAACATTGCTGCGCGGAACTCTGGCGTCGGCTGGAATCAGCGCCGGATCGGCTACACTTCCGTCAAACTTGAGATCGCCCGCTCGCACTTGCGCGAAGACCACTCCACGCACGTCTTCAATGTTTCCGTAGGTTGCATACAACGGAAGTTGGGGCTCGTCCGGACGATCGCCCTCCCACCCGGCAAGATTAATCTTGCCGGTCTTGTAGTCGATCAGCAGGCGGCCGCCGTCCACTTTGTCGATCCGGTCCGCGCGCAAACTGAGCTCGAGTTCGCCAACACGGGCGGTGAGTGATTGCTCCTGCTGTTCGACGATGAAGGGTGGCCGCCGCCGTTCGAGCTCCAGCCATTCTCCGATCAGTTGGACAACACGCTCACGCTCAGCCTGGAGATAGGCGAGGCTCCAGTTGTCTGAAGAGCCTTCCTGCATATCCTGTGCTTGATCGGGCTGCGGCTCTTCATTGTGATGAATCAGTCTGCCGTACTTGGCCAGCGCGTCACTGACGTGTCGTTCGATCATCGCTTGCAGCCGGCTCTCACTGTGGGCCTGCTCCAGCGATTCGCGATCTTTGAGCTCACCCCAAAGTGTTTGCAGAACGCCATGCACTAGATTGCCTCGCTCCATCGCATCGAGGCCCCAATCGCTGCGGCCAAACTCGCGCGCTCTAAGCCGCACCTGGGCAAAAGCCTGGAAAGGGCACGCCGCCTGCATCTTGAGCACGCCGTGTCCTCCTGCGCTTCGTTCTTCTTGCCAACGGATACCGGAAGCAGGTTCGTCTTCTACGGTCAGCGCCGAAAACTCTCTCTCTTCTTCCAAACTGTTTTCGGCCAGCGCCAACTGCTCTCGGATCCGCGCTGTGGGAACAAACTTCGGTGCCGGCTCGAACACTGTGGATGCTCGGCGTTCCCCATCCTTGTCCTGAGTGGAGTAGCTGAAGATGCAATCCGGCGTGCTTCTCCGGATTCTCTGCGTGACCAGTTTGGCCAGCTCCCAATCGGAGTTGTTATCGGCGTGAGGCATACCCAGCTGCTTCTGCAGAGTTTGTGTCAGGAAAGGATGAGGCCGCGCAGGAGCGGGCCAAGTTGCGTCGTCGGCGCCTATGAACCAGATCGTATCGAATTCCATTCCTGCGGACTCGAATGGACCAAGTATCTGTACTGCAGCGTCGCGCGACTCGGGCGAAAAGATCGTTGTGTGTGCTTGTCTGTCGACCACGCGTAGAAATTCGGCGTAATCGACAGCTGTCCCATCAAAGACAAGCGCGGCAATCGCATCCAGCAGCTGAGTCCATTTTGCGAGCACTTGGAAGCCCTTGTCGTCCATCTGGTACGGCCCGGGCCATCCCGCAGCCGACAAGATTGCCCGGGCACGCTCTACCCAGTCGGCGAAGTTATGAGAACTCTGCCGGCTCTCACGCCATGCGCGCCGCGCAGCATAGAGCCGGTCGCGTAATCCCATCGCTGCGGTGTTCCCGTGCCAGCCCTGCCGGCGTAGGTACGAATCCAAGTCTTGCTCCAGTGGAAGGACACCTTGCTGCAGCATCTTCTCGTCGAGTTCCGCCAATGGCAACAGGTCGGAGCCCTCCTTCCAAACGAATCCCGACAGCACCAGCCAACTCAGCTCCTCCTGACGAAGACCTTCTTGCATCCATCGCAGAAGCATGAGAGCGGCCCGGATCATGGGCGTCTCACTCAACGGCACACCAAGAGAAAATTCGAAAGGGAGTGGAGACTCCGGAGCTGAGACCGATATCGCTCCTGGAGCCAGTTGCTCACGAAAGATGCGTTCGATCTCGGTGCGTATACTGCTCGGATCGGTAACCATCACCGCGACGCGTAATGTTTCGTTTTGGATTGCGGCTAGTTCAAGCTTCCGCCCTATCCATTGTGCGCAGAGGCCGATCTCCTCGCGTTGGTTAAGAGCCTCAACCAGAACGGGTTCCGGCGGATACTCCATTTCGGACGGAGGCTCCTCCTCAGTGCGGTGAACAACGCATCCAGCCTGCTCGCAAGCTGCGAGCAGGCTTAGTTGCGCCGGAGTCATACGATCGAACCCCGTGAGCAATACGCTCCCGGGGAGAATCTGGCTCCCATGCGATGCTGCTCCAGGATTACCGTTCTCAGGCAGAATCGACGTACCAAGGCTTGATTCCGCCACGAAGGCACTCTGAAGAACAAGCGGCAACATACTGCGGCTAATCCATCCCTGCTCTCGGCATTGTTTCTCGAATTTGCGAGCCCATTCTCGAAACTTCTCCACGTCGGTTCCTGCGAGGATTTCACCCCGCAGAAAATCGAGCGCATCATAAGCGCACAGGCGTGCATAGGCCTCTTGCGCCAGCTCCGCTATGCCATCGATGGAGATCAGCCCTTGGCCCTCGATCGCCGGAGTCACCAGGCGGACCCAGATCCGATGTTCCTGGATATTCGAAAGCAGTAACCGCGACTCATCTCCGGATCGCAGCCGCTGCTGCCACAGCCTTTCGAGCCAGCCGTCCCAATGGAAGATTTCTGGCGCTCGCCACGCTCGAAGCCCCCGCTCTTGCTGTGCAGCTCCATGCAACCGCCTCAAAAAGCGCGCCGCCCGGGGACTGGATGCAAGGACGATTCCGCCCGCTTCGAGTACGGTCGAGATTCTAGCGGGGAGTCGCATGGCTTTTTATATCGCAGAGGATCGTGGAAGTGTGTCGCAAGATCCCGATTCGTTATACTTCTTGCCGCATTTCGATCGTCGTTCTTCTTCGCGTATACTCAGGGATGAGTATGCGGAGACAGTTGGCTATCACGATCTGCCTGTTCTTGGTCGCTACGTTGGCCGCTCCTCTGCTTGCTGTCGATACCTCCAGCCGCCTTCCCGCTTGCTGCCGCCGGGACGGAAGTCATCACTGCATGCCTGGTATGTCCATCGGCGACAGCTCTGGCAAGACCTTCTCGGCGATCGCACCGAAATGCCCGAGCTTCCCAAAAGCAACGGCTGGCCCTGTGTCTCATAATTGGGCGTATCCGCCGGCAGGCGTTTCAAGCACTCCTCTCTTCGCGCACGCGGATTCCGGTCCCCAGACCGAAGCTCGATCCCGCATATCTTGGAGCCGCAGCCGTCAAAAGCGCGGTCCCCCGGTCGGCCTTCTCTAGCTTTTCTTCCTTGTCTCTTTAAAGGTATTGAGGAGCGTCCTAAAGTGGACGCTCCCAAATGCTACGGCGTTTTCACAATTGGTGTAGTCCATGAATTGGAGTCCGAACGCGGCTTTTCATCAAGAAAAGCTGCACATAACCAACTCTGGCCAGATCACAGTAATTGTGAAAACGCAATAGCTGCGTCACTTTGTGACGCCGAGGCTGTTTGTCTATGCGCCCGCTCGCGTGGTTCCTCCTGCTCTTGTTCTTATTCCCCTTGAAGTTCGCCCACGCCACTGTCTATGGAGAAGTCCAGGGCATTGTCCACGATCCCCAGCATCGCCCTATTTCCGGGGCGAAAGTCGTCTTGCACGCCGTCAATTCCAGCGCTACCCAATCAAGCGAAACCAATAGCGATGGCGCCTTCCGGTTTCAGATTGTCTCCTTTGGCGACTACAACTTGACTGTCTCTAAACCCGGCTTTGCGTCACTCACTCAATTCGTGACCCTCGCTTCAGGAACTTCACCCATCTTGCATTTCGAGTTGCCGATTGCGACTGTGCACGAATCCGTTTCTACTGCTGGAGAGGGCCAGGCGGTGAACGTGGACTCCGCCACTCCCACGACTACCATCAACCGCGAGGACATTGCTCACACGCCCGGAGCGAGCCACACCTACGGAACGGAGATGATTACCGACTACGTTCCAGGGGCTTACATGACCCACGACATGCTGCATATGCGTGGCGGCCACCAGGTGAGCTGGTTGATCGATGGGGTCGAAATTCCGAATACGAATATCTCCAGCAATCTCGGGCCGCAGATCGACCCGAAAGACATCGACTATCTCGAAGTGCAACGAGGGAGCTACGATGCCGATGTCGGAGACCGTACATACGGCGTCTTCAATATCGCACCGCGGACTGGTTTTGAACGCAACAGGGACGCGGAACTCGTGCTCAGTCTGGGGAACTTCTGGCAGACCAATGACCAGCTCAGCTTCGGCAGTCATTCTGAGAAATTTGCCTACTACGCCAGCCTCAACGGGAATCGCAGCAATTACGGATTGGCGCCTCCCATCAGCCGCGTATATCACGATGCAGCCAATGGGTACGGCGGGTTTACTTCGCTGATTTATAACCGCACCCCCCAGGACCAGTTGCGGGCGGTAGCCCAGCTTCGCACCGATTACTTTCAGATTCCTTACGATCCCAATCCCAACAGCTACCAGAACTTTTTCTTTCCGTCCAGCGGCCTCCGCGACGGACAGCATGAGACAGATGGCATGACGGCTGTGACCTGGGCGCATACCTTCAATTCATCGACGATGGTTGAAGTCTCACCTTTCTACCACTACAACAGCGCTAACTATGAGCCCAAGCCGAACGACTTTCCCGTTGCTACCACTTCCGACCGGGCTTCTAACTACGGTGGAGTGCAAGCGGCGGTCAACACGAACATCGCGCGGAATACGATTCAGGCTGGGATTTACAGCTGGGGTCAGCACGATAGCTACGTCTTTGGCTCGATCTTCAACGATGGCAGCTTTCAGAACTTCCGCACTCCCGATTCAGCCAGCGGCGGTCTCGTTGAGGAATACATCTCTGACAACTACAAGGCCACTCCATGGCTGACCCTTATAGCCGGCCTCCGGCAGTCTAACTTCGTCGCCGCGTTCACTGAAAACCAAACTGATCCGCGCTTCGGGGTCGCTGTTCAGGTGCCGAAGCTCGGCTGGGTCTTTCGCGCCTTCTATGGACGCTTTTATCAGCCTCCGCCGCTGCTGACCGCTTCAGGTCCAGTGGTCGATTATGCAAATGCAAACAACACTAGTTTTGTTCCGCTCCGTGGAGAACGCGACGAAGAGCACCAGTTCGGCGTACAAATCCCATTCAAGGGTTGGCTGCTCGATGCGGACACGTTTCAAAATCGAGTGAACAACTTCCTCGACCACTCGAATGTCGGCAACTCAAGCATTTATTATCCTGTCACCGTGAATGGTGCCCTCGTCCAGGCGTGGGAGCTTACACTCCGTTCTCCTCGGATGTGGCGCTTTGGTCAAGCACATCTTGCCTATTCGAACCAGATCGCGAAGCAGAGAGGCAACATCACCGGCGGACTCATCTGCGTCCCTATTGGGTCGGATGCGTGCAACGCGGGCTTTGACTACACCCCAGTGGACCACGACCAGCGCAACACTCTGAACGTGGGCTTCAATGCTACCCTTCCGAGGCGCATCTATGCCTCAACCAATGTGTACTACGGCTCGGGTTTCCACAACGGACAGCAGGCTCCGCCGTCGCCGTACTCAGGAGCATATTTACCCCAGCACACCACCTTCGACCTCTCCGTTGCAAGAGACTTCGGTGAGCGAATATCGATCTCCGCCTCGATTCTTAACGTGACGAATCATCGGGTCCTGCTTGATAACAGCCTCACCTTCGGTGGTTTCCACTTCAACGATCCGCGACAGATCTACGGCGAAGTGCGCTACCGGTTCAAGTATTAGGAGCGTAGAAAGCGTTCTTCAACGTTGTGAATTGGGACCACCTGAGCCGTGAATACGCCAAAGCAAAGAACTGTTACAAGGTGCAGATGTAACTACCAATAGACCACGCCCAAAGGAAACCGAACCGCAACCTTGCGTACACTCCTGTCCATCCTGTTGCTGGCCGTCGTTAGCTTAACGCTCGTCTCGCCGCCCCGCTCACTCGGAGGCCTTGACGAATCGTCTGTGCCGGCCTGCTGCAGAAAAGCTGGAAGGCATGATTGTCTGATGAATATGAGCGAGCGTTTGAATGCTCGTCCTCATGGAATTCAGATCCGCGGCCCAATTGAGAAATGCCCGTGTTGCCCTGGTGCCGTTGCCGCCGTGCATCCGAACCTCTTTGCTCCAGGAACATCGGGGGCAGTGTTTGCCGCTCTGGTTAGCCATCCCGCCGCGGTAGCACAAACAGAGTCTAAGCATCGCATCTCGCGAGATCGGTCTCGTCAAAAGCGCGGCCCGCCTGCATTCTTTCCTCTATAGCTCACCTTTTTATTGAGCCGATTGATTCGGTGCTTCAGACATGACAGCTGCATCGTGCATGTGTGTGTGTCCGATGCTCATGCGCCAGCGGAAATCCTCTGCGCTCCGGTGTGGCCTCCAAGTCGAGCAACGAATGATGAGGTCCTAAGTACGACTAACCAAAGCAGTACAACATCACAGGTCGAGGAGATAAATCGCATGCGTCGTCTTCTGCAGAAATATAGTGTCCCTTTCTTTCTTTTGTTGCTCTTGGCAGTCTCGGCTCCGCTAGCATCTGCGCACTCGCACCCGGTCTCAATGGAGCCAGCCGCAAATGCGACAACGTCACCACCGGAGAAGGTGACGATGCACTTCAGCGGCGATCTTGAATCGAAGTTCAGCTCGATCACGGTGAATGATGCGACCGGTCACGTAGTGAGCAAGAACACCTCCGTCGTCGGCCCCGGTGACACAAAACTCATGACAGTGGTGTTGCCGTCTCTGCCTAGCGGCATTTATACCGTTCACTGGGTCGCTGTTTCGGTGGATAGCCACCGGACCCAGGGCGAGTATAACTTCACGGTAAAGGAATGACCGGGAGCATTCTGCTTTTTAGCGTGCTCTTAACAGCTATCTCCGACTGCGCTTACGTACTAGCAGTCGGAGTGATGCTCGCTAGCTATTGGCTGGACAGGGTTGAGATGCTTCCGGCCCGGCCGGTATTCTCCGCGGCGTACACGGGAAAGTGGTTGATTGCACTGGGCAGCCTCATCGGCCTGGCTCAAATCATACGACTTTGGTTTCTGGCTGCCAGCATGAGTGGGGTTGCCCTCTTCCGGCAAAACCTGGCTCTAGTTCCGTCCATAGTTGCCTCGACCCATCAGGGCTTGCTCTGGAAAGTCCAAATGGGAGCAGTTCTGGCATTTCTTGCCAGCAGCGGGGTCATAGCGCGACGCAAAAGTCGCGCGATGCACTTCATTGGAGTAGTCTGCCTATGCGTGATCGCCTTTGTGAAGGCAGCTTCCGGTCACGCTGCCGACAACGGAGACTTCACGCGCCAAGAGATGTTGCAGTGGGTGCACATACTTTCGACAGCGGCGTGGGCCGGAGGAGTCATTGTCTCCGGTCTGATCGTGCTGCCCGTTCTTGTCCGCTCCGCCGCAGGCGAAATGGTGTGGCAATACCTACAGGCGGTCTCGAAGATAGCAACATACGCAGTGGTTGCCGTCTTTGTTTCCGGGATCTATACGGCAGATCGGGAGCTCAATGGAATGTTCGCCGGCCTGTTTACGAGTACATGGGGAAGAATCCTGATCGGCAAAGTGGTCATCGTACTGTTTGCGCTCGTTCTGGGCGCGGCGAACCGGTTCTTGTGTCTCAGAGGAGATGTGTCAACGCACAACATCACTCTGTCGGGCCGTTTGCTCAGGGTAGAGGCGATTGCGATTCTCGTCGTGCTTTGCCTGTCGGGCTGGCTTGGGAACACAGCTCCTGCGATGGAAATGTGATGATCCTATTCGCTCACGGGTCTCTGTGATGAAAGGAAGCCGAACCCGCAACCTTGCGTAAACTCCTGTCCATCCTGTTGCTGGCCATCTTGAGCCTAACGGTCGCCTCGCCGCTCCCCTCATCCGGAGGCCCGGACGAATCGTCTGTGCCGGCCTGCTGCAGAAAAGCTGGAAGGCATCATTGTCTGATGAATATGAGCGGGCGTTTGAATGCTCGCCCTCATGGAATTCAGATCCGTGGTCCGGTTGAGAAGTGCCCGTATTGCCCTGGCGCGTTTGCTGCCGTGCATCCACACCTCTTTGCTCCAGGAACATCGGGTGTAGTATTTGCCACTCTGGTTAGCCATCCGAACGCGGTAGCACAAACAGAGTCTAAGCATCGCATCTCGCGAGATCGGTCTCGTCAAAAGCGCGGCCCGCCTGCATTCTTCCCTCTCTAGATCACCTTTGTCATCTTTTCCCACGATGCCTCAGAAAAAGTAGCCGTCATCCCGAGCGCAGTCGAGGGATCTGCTTTTTTGCGCCGCAGAGATCAGAGTTGCGATTGTGCATGCGCTTGCCATGCTCATCCGCCAGCGAAAACCCTCTGCCCTGAGCCTTTCGAGAGGAATCATGTGCCGCTTCAGAAATGCCCTTCTTTGCCTTTGTGCGTCGTTTCCCTTATCTACGTGTGCGTTTGCCCAGCATTCGGCAGCGTCAAACATCAACGGGCAAGTTTTGGACCACAGTAGCGCAGCCGTGGTGGGTGCCCATATCGAAGCTCGGCAACTCGATGGTTCCGCCAACTCCAATCTTGTCTCTGATCAGGAGGGAAGATTTGTCATTCGCAACCTTCCACCGGGCCGGTATCGCATTCATGTCGATCACGCCGGATTTCAAGACGCGCAGCAGGAGGCTCAGCTCCCGGCAGGAGCAGATGTCCCCCTCAACTTTTCATTGGAGGTATCGTCTCTTGCCGAAAGCGTGACGGTGAATGCGCAATCGCCAATCGTCACAGAGTCTCCAGCAGGCCAGACGCAAACCTCAATCAGTCGCCAGGAGTTCAAAAATACTCCTGCGTTTTCAATTGGCCAGCTTCTTGCTCTGGCTCCTGGCGTAACGATCAAGCAAGGCAACGGTCCGCGCGATATATCCATCTCCATTCGGGGTTCCAATGATCGACAGACCTTCGCTATTCGGAATATTCAGATCTTCGAAGATGGTTTTCCTGTTACCCAACCCGATGGAACATCGCGCACCGATCTGACCGATCCCCACGCCTACGGACGAATCGACGTCGTGGAAGGGCCGTCTTCTGCGCTTTATGGGAACTATGCTACTGGTGGCGCTATCAACTTTCATACTCGTTCGGGAGGTGACGTACAAGGAATTGAACTGGGCACCGACGTCGGCAGCTTCGGCTATCTGAACAACTACTTCACAGCCGGTAAACAGAGTGAGCGTTATCAATACACTATCTTCGCCAGCAATGTCCGCGCCCGGCAATACACGCAGCACTCGGCCTTCAACACCATCACAGCCAATATCCTCGCGACCTACGCACTTACCCCGAAGGACCGCGTCACGTTCAAATTCATCGACAACGATTTAGACACAGCATTATCTCTCCGTCTCTCGCTCAATCAATATCGAACGAACCCTTATCAGAAGGGCTGCGCAAATCTCGGGGCAGCGGGCTGCGGAAGTGTCAGTCTCTTCACGAATGGATTCAACGGCGCAAGGCAATCACTGAGCGCCGACCAAGCTGGCCTCGGACGCCATGACCGCCGGACCATTGTCGGTGCCCGATGGGAACACGATCTGAGCGACAGTACTACCTGGCGTACACAATTCGTCTTTGACGATCGGAATATTAGCCAACCCACTAGTTCCATGAGTTTCCTGGGACCTTATCCATCCTTCAACCTCATCAGCGATGGCACCCACCATGGAACACTTCTCGGCCATCCGTCCACGTCTTATGTGGGGTTCTTCTTCAACAACGAGGACATAAACTCCTACGCCTACAATCTCACACCGGCAGGCAAAGCTTCTCTCGGAGGTGTCACACAGACCGTCTTTGGGCAGCATCTGAATACCGGTTTTAGAGGACGCGAAGAGGTCAGATTCAACGATCAATGGATGAGCGTCGTAGGTTTGGGCGCCGAGTACACAAACCTTACCGCTCAGGAGACGAACTACTTCTACCCTGTGTCCGCCGCTCCCGTCCTGACCCACATCTCAGCCAACAGAACATTTTTCAATGTCGCCCCTGAAGCTTCTCTCATCTATAGACCGTCCCAAGCATGGGTTCTGCATGCCCGGTTGGGAACAGGCTACGGTACCCCTCAGGCAACGAACTTGTTTGTAACTCCGCAGGGAACCTTTGGCAACAACACACAACTCAAGACGCAAACGAACGTTGGCATCGATCTCGGTGCTGACTGGTCGCTTGCTTCGAACCTCAGTCTCAGCGTAGCGGGGTTCTATGAGTGGTTTCACAACGAATTCATCACGCAGTCCGCCGGCGTCAATCTTCAGAGCTATACCTTCAACGCGCCCGCATCCGCTCACCGTGGCATGCAGCTTGGGTTGAATACGAGGCCTTTGCCCAACAGGTTAAGAGGAGTTCGAATCCTCGCTTCTTATCTGCTCGATGCGCAAGTTTACTCGACCTATTCCGAGTTGCTGACGACAGGTACAAAGGCTGTTACGTTCAACCGCGAAGGCGATCGCATCCCGGGCGTCATCCCCAACTCCTTCAATGGACGCTTCATCTACGATCGGCTATCAGGTCGTCTGGCTGGGTTGGGCGGCTTCTTCGAGACCAATCTCCAAGATGGCTACTACATGGACAACGCCAATCTCCTAAAGGCGTCGGGGACTACTCTCTTCAACCTGAATCTGCACTACGATTCACCTGCGGATCATGGTTGGCTCTCCCGTGTTCACTTCTATTACGAAATCCAGAACCTCGCCAGCAGATCCTACATAGCTTCGGCCAACAACATTACCGACAGCCTGAGTGCAACGACGGGAAGCGAAAACGGCGCAGCTGTTCTCGCCAACAATACCGGTTCGATCTGGGCGGGAGTTCCGCGCGCCAGTTTCGGTGGTTTTCGAGTGAAGTTCTAAGCCAATAGTCAGGAGGAACAACATGGTGACAACAACAACCAAGCCTTCACTTCCATCAACGCCCTGGCTCAGCTACCGGACGATCTGGCGCTGGCATTTCTACGCAGGCCTGTTCTGCATCCCGTTCGTGCTCTGGCTCGCTACGACTGGGTCCATTTATCTGTTTAGACCGCAAATTGAGGCATGGCTGGATCGCCCTTACGAACATTTGCAGCTCAACGGCTCGCGTGCCAGTGGCGAAGCACAAGTCTTGGCTGCGCTCGATGCAGTGCAAGGATCGAATCTGCACTACTACCAGCTTCCACGAACCCCGCAGTCAGCAGTGCAGATTATTGTTGGACGCAAAGCTGAAGAATTCCGCGTCTACATCCACCCTCAAACGCTGGAAGTGCTTAAAGTTGTCAACGAAGACCACCGTATTATGCGACGCATCTTCTATCTGCATGGGGAACTCTTGATGGGTGACCGTGGCTCGTACATCGTGGAAACCGCAGCATCCTGGGCGATCATTATGATCCTCACTGGCCTGTATCTCTGGTGGCCTCGCCACGCGACAGGACTGGCCGGCGTTGTCTATCCTCGTCTTAATCAGGGGAGACGCATTTTCTGGCGGGACATCCATGCAGTTACTGGAATCTGGGTCTCGTTCTTCGCGTTATTTCTATTGTTCAGTGGTCTTCCCTGGGCGAAAGGGTGGGGAGGTTATCTCCAGGCCGCTCGTAAAATCAGCGGCAAAGCCATCCTTCATCAGGATTGGACGACTGGCAGCTCTTCAGAGATCGCTCAGCGGCTGGCGATGAACGCCGGCAGTGCTGCAGTATTGTCCGGCGAACACGCCGAACACAAGATGGCTCACATGAATATGGGTCCGCCTCCCGCCGGCTCTTACGCGGGGATAGATAAAATGATCAGCTCGGTGGCTCCGCTCCGCCTTGAATTCCCGGTGCTCATCTCGCCGCCCATGGACCGCGATGGTCCATGGACCGCCAAATCCGATGCACAGAACCGCACGCTGCGCGAGAATCTTACACTCGACCCCACTACGGGAGCCGTTCTTCAACGCGTGAGCTTTAGTCAGCGTCCGTGGATTGACCGTGTCGTCGGCACAGGAGTTGCCGCTCATGAAGGACACCTCTTTGGGTGGCTCAATCAACTCGTCAGTCTCCTCACCGCACTGGGACTGATCCTGATCAGCATAAGTGCCATCATTCTTTGGCGGCGGCGGCGCCCAGAGGGCGTGCTCGGCGCACCTATGCCACTGGGAATGCCGCGTCGTTTCACCCTGGGATTCGCAACCCTGATTGCTGCACTGGCTCTATACCTGCCCCTATTCGGTGCGTCGCTCTTGCTTGTCGCAATAATCGAGCGCCGCGTCCTGCGAAGGCTTCCTGTTGCCCGGCGGTGGCTCGGTCTCTCTGTAGAGGCGTGAAACCAAAATGAAAACGAACGGCCATAGCATGGACGTCAGCTCCGAATGGTCCGCTTCCTGTTACGGCAATCTCCGCCTCGCTTCTTAACGTGACGAAGCATCGGGTCCTGCTCGACAACACCCTTACGTTAGGTGGTTTCCATTACAACGATCCTCGAGAGATATCTGGCGAAGTGCGTTACCGGTTTGAACCATTAGGCGCGATCGTTCGGCCGCCTCGGGGGAGTGCTGGCGGATCTGAGGTGAGATCAGCCACCACATCATTACTACAATGAGATTATGAGGTTTATGAAGTTGAACATCCGTTTGGCCGGTCGCTTGGATGTCCGGCCGTACTTCTCCTGGCGATCCCTGTTGGCCGCGTTTGGATGTGCCGTACTTCTTCTCGCAGGCTGCCAGAGCCGGCAATCGAACTCGAACCCGGAGCATCCGGCCGCTCTTACCGGCAAGATTCAAACCTACCAACTCAAAGGAATCGTCGTCTCGTCCGATCCGGCTACAGGAGAAGTCTCGATCGACTCCGAAGCAATTCCCGGCTTCATGGAAGCAATGATCATGCCCTACAAGCTTGCGCAACCCAACATCGCAACTGAGCTGCATCCTGGGGACCATATCACCGCAAGGCTCCAGGTCTCCGACAGCGCGAGTCTTTTGGACCAGATTGTGGTTACCGGGCAAGCCAAACCGGACTACAAGCCAACTACCGTTTACAACGTGCCCAAGGCTGGTCAAGAGGTGCCCAATTTCAAGTTCACCAATCAGAACGGCAACGCGATCGACTTGGCGCAATTTCGTGGCAAGGCCTTGCTCGTCACATTCATCTACACCCGTTGCCCGCTGCCGGACTATTGCATCCGAATGAGCCGCAACTTTGCTGAGATTGACCGTGCTCTCGCAGCTGACGCGAAGCTCTACCCCAATACGCATCTGCTCAGCATCAGCTTTGATCCGGACCACGATACTCCCAGAGTTCTACGTGCCTACGGAGCCGCATACGTGGGCAGGGGTGCAAAAGACTCTTTCTCGCACTGGGATTTTGCCGTTCCATCGAAGCAGGATCTCAACACCGTCGATCAGTTCTTCGACGTAGCTGTGACACCCAGTGACAATCAGACACTTGCACACTCACTCTCAACCGTTGTGATCGGACCAGACGGAAGGATCGTGAGCTGGTATCCCACAAACGAGTGGAAGCCTGAGGATCTGGTTCAAGACGTAAGGCACGCTCTCGGCGTTTGACGGTGATGGCGCTGGTACGCTTTCCAAATTCTGCAACATACATTCCAAGCACACAACGTGTATTAGGATGGCTCTGCACGTTACTTAGGATTGAGGCCAATCACTGGATGAATCGCTTCCTCATGCTTTGCGCCGTTCTGCTGTGTGTCCCTACGCTGCCAGCCCAGATCGTTGCTCCTCCCGCCGCTCAGCAGCCGGCGAGCAAACCCGCCACGGCCCAGCCACAGACACCGGAGCAGCAGACGCAGGAACAGCAGATACAACACATGCAAGCGCAACTCGCGGACTGGCCAAATCTAGACCGCTATCGTACGGAGAACGCAGCGCTCCCTCCTGTAGCTGCCAATGAGCAGCGTGTCGTGTTTTATGGAGATTCGATCACGGATGCATGGGGCCGTCGTGCGGGCACGTTCTTTCCTGGTAAGCCTTACGTAAATCGGGGCATCAGCGGACAGACGACACCGCAAATGTTGGTGCGCTTCCAACAGGACGTCATCCATCTCCATCCCGCGGTAGTCGTCATTCTCGCAGGCACGAACGACATCGCCGGCAACACCGGCCCATCGACGCCCGAGATGATCGAGGACAACTTCGTTTCCATGGCCGCGATTGCTAAGGAAAACGGCATCGAGATGGTGATCGCATCGATCCTTCCAGCGTATGCCTATCCCTGGAAACCTGGTGTGCAGCCCGCGCAGGAGATTCGCGACGTGAACCGTTGGCTGAAAGACTTTTGCGCTCAACAGGAACTGGTCTATCTCGACTATTACACCAAGATGGCCGACGAGCGCGGCGGCATGCGTCCGGGGCTCTCGTCTGACGGTGTACATCCCACAACCCAGGGATATGACCTCATGGCGCCTCTGGCCGAGAACGCCATCGCCCAAGCCCTGCAAAAGTAACTCAAATTGCCGCCAGCACCGATCCAAGCGCGACAGCAGCACGGCGCAACTCCTCATCGCGCGTCAGGCAATCGGGGCAAAGACGCAGCCATTCTCCGCGCGCATCCGCAACGATGCGATGCTCTGCAAGCCAGACGGGGAGCCGTATCGCCTCAGGATGCCGGACTGTAAGGAATGCGCCGTGATCTCCATCACCTCCAGTCACAGAGTGAACGCCCGCCTCAGCGAGATAGCCTTTCAGTCGGCCCATCTGATCGAGCGACCATCGCCGCAGCCGCTCAACACCGAGCGCAAGCACAAACTCCTGCCCGCTACGCGCCTGGTACCACGTAAGAATCGGCGGAGTGCCTTCGAGGAATGCGTCGCCACCGGCACGCAGCGCCGGTGGGTCAGGCCGTTCGTAAGAGAAAGGACCGGCGTTCGCGAACCAGCCCGTATCAAGCGGACGCAGACCGCTGTTCAACGCCTCCTCTGACAGATAAAGGAAGCTGGCGCCTGGTCCGCCGCGCAAATACTTGTAGCTTCCGCCGATGAGGAAATCGGTCTTCATGGCGGTTACATCCACCGGAAACACTCCGATGGCATGGTATGCATCGACCAGCAGCCGTGCGCCCTGACGATGGCACGCTTTGGCTAGCCGGTCCAGAGAATGGATGATTTGCCCGGTCATAAACATCACCTGCGAAATGACGACCAGATCGACGGAGCTATCGATTGCGGCGAGCACATCGTCCAGCTGAAATTCGCCATGCGCGCTGGCTTCAACCCATCGGACCTCAATCCTCCCAAGTGCCGCGTACTGTTTGAGAATCACGTCTACCGAGTCGAACTCTCCTCGGGTGCTGACAACGCGCAGTTTGCCATGAAGCGCATTCACGATCGTTCTCAGTCCTTGGCCCGCCGATGTCTTTGGAACAACACAGTCCACACGCGGCGCGTGGATAAGATCCGCGATACGACCCCGAAACGCCTGCTGTTCCTCAAGCCATGGTTCCCATGCATCGCCCAGCCGTTCATACCAGAGCGCCGCGCCTTCAGCGATGTCCGTTGCCATGGCATCCATCGGGCGTCCGAGCGAATGGTTGGCAAGATACACTTCATCGCTGGCCAACACCCGCGAGAACAGCGGAGCGATGTGCGCGGTGATGCAGGCCTCTGTCAGCGGGCCTTCACCCAAAGCGGAGACTGCGCGCGCGAGAGCGGAAGTCATTTCTGCTTCAAACCCGTGCGCACGTCAAGCAGCTCGGGAAAGAAGGTAAGTTCCAGTGCCTGCCGCAGGAATCCCACTCCAGACGATCCTCCCGTGCCCTGCCGGAAGCCGATGATTCGCTCGACCGTCTTCATATGGCGGAAGCGCCATAGCTGAAAGTACTCCTCTACATCGATCAACTTCTCGCACATTTCGTAGGCATCCCAATGCACACGTGGATTTTCGTAGATGAGCCGGAAGACGCCGATCAGAGCCTCATTGCGATGATGGGGCTCACTCCAGTCGCGTTCGACGCACTCACTCGGGATCGGTAGCCCGCGCCGCGCGAGATGCCGCAAGAATTCGTCGTAAAGGGAAGGCCGTTCCAAGGTGCTCCGCAAATCGTTGTCAATGGCTGGGTCGTACTCGAAAACACGCAAGGCGTCGCGGTTCTTATTGCCGAGCAGAAATTCCAGTTTGCGATATTGATACGACTGAAATCCGGAGGCATGGCCCAGGACGCCGCGAAATTCCATGTACTCGGAGGGAGTCAGCGTCTCGAGTACAGCCCACATGTCGAAGAGCTGCATCTGGATGAGCTTGGCCCGGGACAGAATCTTGAAGCAGGGATCGAGCTGGTCATGCTGTACAAACCGGATCGCGGCCGACAGC